>DAIDGR010000104.1 GCA_027452265.1 Caulobacteraceae bacterium | reverse complement strand
GGTCAAGTTCGACGCAGCCATGCCCTTTTTTTCGTCGGGCCCCGGGGCGCCGCCTCTTCGGCGACCAATCCGGGCGGGGGTCAAACGAATTTCACAATTCATGTTGCGGTGCACATAAACACCCGGGGCGCGCTCTATTTCTTCAATTCGACTGGATGGGAGCACGATTTTTGCAGTGCAAAATAAGGACTGTTAAGATCAGGCATTCCCCCGCTTGTGGGGGGGACGGCGGTCTTGACGCCTATTTTTTCGGTTGCCAAAGGGGCGCGTCGCCACGTTTAACACGGCGGTCATGCGACGGGGACGTGCGGCTCGCGTCGTGCACCCCTTCAAGTTTTGTCGAACAATCAGGAACCGGCGCCCTATGCTCGCAGTGAAACGAACCTCCCCCATTGTGGCTTTTCTCGGCGCTGCGGCGCTGCTGACGAGCGCCCCGGCCTTCGCGCAAAGCGCGCCGGCTCCGGCTCCGGCGGCTGCCGCTCCGGCCGCCGCGCCCGCTTCGGGCGGCGACGAGTCGGCCGCACAGTCCGCCGCCGAGACCGCCAAGGTCGGCGGCAATGCGAACGGGCACCTGACCCCGATCGTCATGTTCGAACAGGCCGACCTGGTCGTGAAGATCGTCATGATCGGTCTGCTCTGCTGCTCGATCGGCTCCTGGATGCTTCTGATCATCAAGCTGGTCGAGTTCAATGGCCTGCGCCGTTCGTCCGACAGCTTCCTGGAAAATTTCCGGGGCGCGAAGTCGATCATCGACATGGGCAAGATCGCGGAGTCGGAAGACTTCGCCGGCAACCCGCTGGCCGACATGGCCGCGGCGGCCGCCGCCGAGGTGGAGCTTTCCCGTCAGGCGGGTCTCCATGTCTCCGGCGAGCACCGTGACAGCACCATGGCTCGCGCCACCTCGGCCATCGGCGCCGTGCAGTCGTCCCTGGCCCGCCGTCTGTCGGGCGGCATGCAGTTCCTGGCTTCGGTCGGAGCGAACGCGCCGTTCATCGGTCTGTTCGGTACGGTTTACGGGATCATGAACTCGTTCATCGGCATCGCGAACACCAACACCACCAACCTGGCCGTCGTCGCCCCGGGTATCGCCCAGGCGCTGCTGGCCACGGGTATCGGTCTGTTCGCCGCCATCCCCTCGGTGATCTTCTTCAACCTGTTCCAGTCGCAGATCACGTCCTTTGGTTCGCGTTCGGAAGGGTTTGTCGCCGAGCTGGTGAACTCGATCTCCCGTCAGCTCGACAAGGGGGCGTGAGGCGCCCCCATGGCAGCAAAACTCTCCGGAGGGGGAGGCGGCAAATACGAGGTTAAGCAGAACGCCGCGATCAATGTGACGCCCTTCGTGGATGTCATGCTGGTGCTTCTGATTATCTTCATGGTCGCCGCCCCGCTGGCCTCGGTCAGCATCAAGGTCAACCTGCCCCCGGCCCAGGCCAAGGCCGCGAAGTCACCGCCCAAGATCGTCTATCTGTCGATCAAGAAGGACGGGCGCGTCTTTGTGGACGACAACGAGTCGAGCCTGGATTCCCTGGGAGACGACCTCAAGGCCGAGGTCGGCGGGCGTGATCCTCAGAGCATGCGGATCTTCATCCGCGGCGACAAGGATATGGAGTACCAGGATTTCATGGGCGTCATCGACAAGCTCCAGGACAATGGCTTCTACAGCGTCGCCCTGGTCGGTGAAGACAGGTCAGGACTTGGCAAATGACCGAGGCGCCCAATTCCTCCTCGGCGGCCATTGACGTCGCCCACCCGTCGCACAACCCCTTCGACCTTCCCCGGCCGAAGAACCGTAACGGACTGTGGCTCGCCATCCTGGTGGCCGTGATCCTGCACGGGGTGATCGGCTACTACCTCTATCGGTGGAAGTTCAAGGCGGAGTTCCAGGACTACTCGGACGAGAAGACGAACGCGCAGATCATCAAGCCGCCGCCGCCTCCTCCTCCTCCGCCTCCGCCGCCGCCCCCGCCGAAGAACCTGCCGCCTCCGCCGCCGGTTCAGCCGCGCGTGGCGCCGCCGGTGCCGCTCAATGTCCCGGCTCCTCCGCCGCTGGCCATTGCGCCGGTTACCCGTCCGCCTCCGCCGGCCCCGCCGGTGGTGGCCCAGGTGAAGCCGCCGCCTCCGCCGGCCGTGATCACCAATCCCGACTGGATTTCGCGTCCGTCCGGCGATGAGGTGAACCAGTACTATCCCGACCGGGCTCAGCGGATGAACGTCCAGGGCCGGGCCGAGCTGGAATGCATCGTGACCGTCAAGGGCACCCTGACCGGATGCACGATCATCTCGGAGTCCCCGGCGGATCAGCAGTTCGGCGCCGCGGCGATGAAGCTGACGCGGTTCTTCAAGATGCGTCCGCAGACTCGCGACGGACAGCCCGTGGGCGGCGCCCACGTCATCATTCCGATCGCGTTCCGCCTCGGCTGAGCCAAGCGGGCGAGGTCGCCAACTTCGATCGCCCCGGGGGAGACCCCGGGGCTTTTCTTTGCGCGGAAGAGCCATCCATCTCGGCCTCGGAGGAGCGCAAGAGGATCGGCGCCAGCCCTTCGAGATACGCGCCGGGGCGGGGCGTCGCCGGCGCCTTGTGGCGCGTGTGGGGGTGGGCTCAGCACGCCTCGACCTTGGCCAAGGCGACGGGCCGGCCGATAGGGCCCACCGTCCGGCTTGATCCGCCCCCCCATCGCCAGTAAACGACACGCCTCCTTGCGAGGGGCGCCGCCTTAGCTCAGTTGGTTAGAGCGCTAGATTGTGGATCTAGAGGTCCTCCGTTCGATCCGGAGAGGCGGTACCATCGATAGGCCCGGAGCCCGATGCGTTTTCGTGGACGTGGCGAAGACGCTGAAGCGGGCTCCAGTTTGAAGTTCCTGAGCGCGATGCGAAGCGCCGGGTTGGCTCCATCCAAGCGCAACGCGCTCTGACGCCGCTGGAGCAGGGCCCCCTCAAGCTGATTGACGGTGTTAGACCGTATCGTGCGCCGCCAGGCCGCACGGATGATCCTGCGCGCCGGACTCGATCTGCAAGGTGGCGTGGTGCACATCGAAGCGCCGCCGCAGCTCCGCGCAGGCCCTCGCCAGGAGGGCGTCGTCGAGGCCGGCCTCGGGACGCACCAGATGGGCGGTGAGGGCGGTCTCGGTGGTGCTCATGCCCCAGATGTGCAGGTCGTGGACCTCGCTGACCCCAGGCAGGGTCGCCAGGTAGTCGCGCACCTTAGACACATCCACGGCCGCCGGCGCGGCCTGCAGGGCCAGGTCCAGCGACTCCCGCAGCAGAAACCAGGTTCCCGCGACGATCACCGCACTGACCGCGAGGCTCACCGCCGGGTCGAGCCAGAGCCAGCCCGTGGCCAGCATGGCCGCGCCCGACGCGGCGACGCCAAGCGCGATCAGCGCGTCGGAGGCCATGTGGGCGAAGGCCGCGCGGAGGTTGACATCGCTCTTTCGCCCGCCGGCGAACATCAGGGCCACCGCGCCGTTGACCGCCACGCCCACCAGGGACACGACGATCACGGTCAGGCCCGCGGTGACCGAAGGGTGCAGGAGCTTGTCCACCGCCGCCCAGGCGAGCCCCCCGGTGACCAGGAGCAGGGCCACGGCATTGGCCAGGGCCGCGAGGATCGAGGAGCTGCGGAGGCCATAGGTGTAGCGGCCGCGGGGCGCCCGCTTGACCAGACGTGAGGCCCACCAAGCCAGGGCCAGGGCGAGCACGTCGCTGAGATTGTGGCCGGCGTCGGCCAGAAGGGCCAGGGAGTTGGCGGCCAGACCATAGACGGTCTCTCCGATCACATAGGCCATGTTGAGGGCGATGCCGACGGCGAAGGCCCGGCCGAAGCTGGCCGGCGCGTGCGCATGCCCGTGCCCGTGGCCATGCCCGTGCCCATGCCCGTGCCCATGGCCATGCCCGTGCCCGTGAGCATGATCGTGGGACTCGTGATCGTGGTGGTCGTCGCGGCCATGAGGGTCATGCCCGGCGCCATGGCCGTCTTGGTGGTCGTGGCCGCCCGCCTCGCGGTGGTCGTGGAGATGATCATGGCCGGGCCCCGACCCGTGGCCATGCCCCGACTTGGCGCCCGCCAGATCGTCACGTCCGTGGCTCATGCTCGCTCTCACGTTCTGGGCGGCCGCGATCGGTGACCGGCCCAAGGTCCAGGCGCGGCGAACATGCCGCCGCCCGCATGCGGGGTCACGCGAATTTCGCATCGCTCCCCCCATCCGGATGCGTTGACCCGCCCGGCCTGGACCGGTCTAACCCTTTATGACGGGCGACGGCGCGCGCTGGGTCATTTGGGGAGCGGGCGTCGCGATGATGAGCCTGATCGGCATTCCGGTGATCCTGGTCGGGCTGGTCCTGCGCTTCAATCCCCTGCTGGTGGTCACCGCCGCCGCCCTTCTCACGGGGCTCGCCGCCGGCGTGCCGCCCCTGGTCCTGATCGCGGCCTTGGGCAAAGCGTTCAATGACGCCCGCTTCGTCAGCGTCGTGTTCCTCGTCCTGCCGGTGATCGGCTTGATGGAGCGCGCCGGCTTGCAGGCCCGGGCCCGCGCCGTGGTCGAGCGGTTCGCCCGCCTCACCCCTGGCCGCGTGCTCCTCGCCTATATGGCGGCGCGCCAGCTCAGCGCCGCGATGGGCCTACTTTCGCTTGGCGGCCAGGCCAATATGGTGCGGCCTCTGGTGGCGCCCATGACCGAGGGGGCGGCCGAGGCCCGCTTTGGCCCGCTGAGTGAGGCCGAGCGCGTGCGGATCCGGGCCCATGCCGGCGCGTCGGACAATATCGGCGCCTTTTTTGGCGAGGACATCTTCGTCGCCCTGGGTTCGGTTCTGCTGATCGTGGCGGTTCTGGCCGCCAACGGCCTTAAGGTCGCGCCAACGCGGATCGCCTTCCTCGCCATTCCCACGGCCCTGGCCGCCTTCCTCGTCCACGGCGCGCGCCTCCTGGCCCTCGACCGGGCGCTCGCGGGGGAGGCGGCAAGGCGCGCGCGCCGCCAGGGTCCGGCAGACCAGGCCACGGCGCCATGATCGACCTGCACCTCGTCTACGACCTGGCTGGCCTCGTCTTTGCGGTGGTCGCGGTGGGATGCGCGCTGCAGCGGGGCGCGCCACGCCGCGCCAGCGCTGCCGCCTTCTGGGGCCTGATCGCGGTCAGTTTTCTGTTCGGCGACCGGCTGGGCGATCTGGGCAATGGCTGGCTGGTCCTGGGTCTGGCCCTGTTCGGAGGGGTGTTCGGTCTGGGACCCGCGCCGGCGGCGGAGACGGTCGAGGGTGAGGCCGCGGCCCGCCTCTCGCGCCTGAAGGGCTGGCTCTTCGCGCCCCTGCTGGTGATCCCGGTTGTGACCCTCGCCGGGTCCCTCGCCCTGCCGGCGCTCCGGCTCCACGGTCAGCCCCTGGCCTCGCCCAAGGACGCCGCCATCCTCGCCATGGCCGCCGGGGTCGTCCTCGCCCTGATCCTGGCCATGGTCCTGACCCGCGCCCCGCCGCTCGCGCCGGCCCGGGCCGCCACCCGCCTGATGCAGTCGGTCGGCCAGGCGGCGATCCTGCCGCAGCTTCTGGCCGCGCTCGGCGCCGTATTCGTCCTGGCCAAGGTGGGGACGGCGGTGGAGACCCTGATCTCCCGCGCCATCCCGCTCGAGACGCCTCTGACCGCCGTGATCGCCTTCTGCCTGGGCATGGCGGTGTTCACCATGGCCGTGGGCAACGCCTTCGCCGCCTTTCCGATCCTGGTCTCGGGCATCGGCGCGCCGATCCTGGTGGGGCGCTTCGGCGGCGACCCGGCCGCCATGGGCGCGATCGGCATGCTGAGCGGCTTCTGCGGAACGCTGATGACGCCCATGGCGGCGCACAACATTGTCCCCACGGCGCTCCTGGAATTGCCCCCCTGGGCGGTGATCCGGGTGCAGCTTCCCACCGCCCTGATCCTTCTGGCGATCAATATCGCCCTTTGCGACCTCCTCGTCTTCCACCACATCCCGATCTGAGAAGGCCCCCCATGTCCAAACCCTCGCCCCTGGAGCCGGCGCTGGCCTCGCGCCTTGCCCGCATCGCCCTGGGCCATGTGGCGCGGGAATATCCCAATGCCCTGGTGCAGTTCATCGCCGGTCCGCAGGAGCTGGGGACGCCCAGGGAGCTGCATCCGGTCTTCTATGGCAGTTTTGACTGGCATAGCTGCGTGCACAGCCACTGGCTGCTGGCGCGCCTGCTGCGCGAGAGCCCGCATCTGCCGGAGGGTGGAGCCATCATCGCCCATTTCGACGCCGCCTTCACGCCGGACAAGATCGCGGGCGAACGGGCCTATCTGGCGCGCCCGACCAGCCGGGGATTCGAGCGACCCTATGGCTGGGCCTGGCTTCTCAAGCTGGACGAGGAGCTTTCCCACCATGAGACGCCTCACGCCCGGCGCTGGGCCGCGGCCCTGGCGCCCCTGGCGGCGGATTTCGTCGCCCGCTTTGAGGCCTTTCTGCCCAAGGCGGACTATCCGGTCCGGGCCGGGGTGCACAGCAACACGGCCTTCGCCCTCGCCCTGGCCCTCGACCATGCCCGGGCGCACCGCGCGGACGCCTTCGCCGCCCTGATCGAGACCAAGGCGCGGGACTGGTATGGGGCCGACGCCGACTGTCAGGCCTGGGAGCCGTCAGGCGACGACTTTCTGTCCCCCGCCCTGGTCGAGGCCGAGCTGATGCGCCGGGTGCTCACCGGGGAGGCCTACGCCGCCTGGCTATCGCGCTTTCTGCCGAGGATTGCGCAGGGCCAGCCTGAGACCCTGTTCTCGCCCGCCCGGGTCAGCGACCCGGGCGACGGCAAGATCGCGCACCTCGATGGGCTCAACCTGTCGCGCGCCTGGTGCTGGCGGGGCCTCGCCAGAGCCCTGCCGCCCGGCGATCCAGCGGTCACTCGCGCCTTGACGGCGGCGTCGGCGCATCTGGAGGCCAGCCTGCATGCCGTGGCCGGCGACTATATGGGAGAGCACTGGCTGGCGAGCTTCGCGCTCCTGGCCCTGCTCGCCTGACGCCTCAGGGGGCGACGGGATCGGCGGCGGCCAGATCCTTGGGCTTATCGACGAGGCTATTGGGGCAGCCCTGGAAGTCCCCCACCTTGACCACGGTCAGTTTGGTCAGGTTGAGCGGCATCAGCGGCCGCATGGACGTCTTGGAGTCGCCCGTGAAGAGGTCGATCCGGCCCTGACCGATGTCTCCGCCGACGTCGGTGGCGTACCAATAGCCGTCGTGGGGGCGTCCGTCCGGCATGGGAAGGCCCACGGTCTCCTTGATGAAGAGGACGCTGTGGCGCGGGATCGTCACGCCGTCGACGGCGGCGGTGCGCATGGGGATCACCTTGCAGCCCAGGGAGTCACGCCGCCCCACACCCCGACCGGCATGATAGAGCGTGGCCAGGAGATGGAAGGGCGAGGCGAGGATCGGCTCAACCTTGTTGGCCACCGCGCCGATCAGATCGCCAATCGGATCGGGAGAGGTCGCCGCCAGGGCCGCTCCGGGCAGGAGGGCCGCCACGGCCGCCAGACTCGCCAGCGTGGTCTTCACCATACGCGTCCGAAGCTGTTTCCGGGGGGCCGGACTCCTAATGGCAAGGCATGGTGGAGGCAACCGTCGTGAAAACGTCATTCCGGTGCGCCTTGTGCGGCGACCCGTCACGGGCCATGACACGGCCATGCGCGCCCCTTCACGCTCAGCCCCCCTTGGCCGCCGATTCGCGTCCTGGCTGATCTCCTTGGCCGCGCTCGCCGCCGCCTCGACCTTGGCCGCGCCGGGCGCCGCCCTGGCCTGGGGATCGACCGGTCACCGGATGATCGGCCAACTGGCCGTGGAGACCCTGCCCGACACGCTTCCGGCCTTTCTGAGGTCGTCGGACGCCGCCTTCTTCGTCGGCGAGGCCAGTCGTGAGCCCGACCGCTGGCGCGACTCCGGCAAGGTCCACGACACCGATCACGATCCCGCCCACTTCGTTGACGAGGACGACTCCGGCAAGGTGCTGGGCGGGCCGTCGCTCGACGCCTTGCCGCCGACCCGGGCGGCCTATGAAACGGCCCTGCGGGCGGTCGGCGCCGACTCGTGGAAGGCCGGCTATCTGCCCTACAGCATCGCCGAGGGGTACCAGCAGCTGGTCAAGGACATGACCTACTGGCGGATGGAGACCGCCGCGCTGGACTTCGTGACCGACCCGGGTCATCGGGCCTGGCTGGCCGCCGACCGCAAGGCGCGGGAGGCGCTGATCCTTCGCGATCTGGGCGTTCTGGGCCATTTCGTCGGCGACGGCAGCCAGCCCCTCCATGTCACCGTCCATTTCAACGGCTGGGGTCCGTTTGCGAATCCCAAGGGCTACACCACCGCGCGCATCCATGTGCCGTTCGAGGGGCCCTTCGTCTTCATCCATGTGTCCAAGGCCGCCGTGCGGGCCCAGATGAGTCCGCTCGCGCCTCCGGCCGCTCCCATCGAGGCCTGGACGGCCGCCTATCTCGCCCACGCCCACGATGAGGTCATTCCGCTCTATGAGCTTTATAAGAGCGGCGGCTTCAGCGCCGATCCGGACAAGGGCGCCGCCTTCGCCGCGGCCCGTCTGGCCGAGGGGGCTTCGGCCCTGCGCGACCTGACCGTCGGCGCGTGGCGCGACAGCGCCGATGGCGCGGTGGGCTATCCGGCGCTCAGGCTGAGCGAGGTCGTGGACCGGAAGATCGATCCCTATGACGTGCTGTTTGGACTGGATTGATGGCTGAGACCCAATGGATCGATGGCGCGGCCCGGGCCGAGGCGCTGCGCGCCGCCGTGGGGGCGGAGACGGAGGATCTGGCGGCGCGCTACGGCTGGCGTCCCGGCCTGGCGGTGATCCTGGTGGGCGAAGACCCGGCGAGCGAGGTCTATGTCCGCTCCAAGATCGAAAAGAGCCAGGCCGCGGGGATGGTGTCGCTCGCCCGGCGGCTGCCGGCGGATGCGACCCAGGCCGAGGTCGAAGCGCAGATCGAGGCGCTCAATGCCGACCCTGAGGTGCACGGCATCCTGCTGCAGCTGCCCTTGCCCGCCGGGCTCGACTCCGCCGCCGCCCTGGAGCGGCTCGATCCGCGCAAGGATGTGGATGGTCTGACGGTGGCCAGCGCCGGTCGCCGCGTGTCGGGCCTGAGCGCGTTTTCGCCCTGCACGCCGCTCGGCTGCATGATGCTCCTCAAGGAGTCCGTAGGCGATCTCACGGGCGCCCATGCGGTGGTTCTGGGGCGCTCGGTCCTGGTGGGCCGGCCGATGGCGGATCTTCTGCTCGAAGCCAACTGCACGGTGACCATCGCCCATTCCCGGTCGCGCGATCTGGCCGGCCTCTGCCGGACGGCCGATATCCTGGTGGCCGCCGTTGGCCGGCCCGGCATGGTCAAGGGCGACTGGATCAAGCCCGGCGCCGCGGTGATCGATGTGGGCATCAACCGCGTCCCGCACCCCGATCCCGCCAAGGCGGCCAAGGGGCGTACGCGCCTGGTGGGCGATGTGGACCCGGTCGGGGCGGACGGCGTGGCCGGCTGGCTCACCCCGGTTCCGGGCGGGGTCGGCCCGATGACCGTGGCCTGCCTGCTGCACAACACCCTGATGGCGGCCAAACGGGCGCACGGCCTCGCCTGATCGCCCGCACCGCGCCGTGGGCGGGGTCAGGCGTTGGCGTTGGTCCAGGCGACGAGGGCGTCCAGCGCGCTCCCCACAGCCTTGGCATAGGCCGCGACGATGGCGCGCACGCGGTTCTCTTCGGCTGGGACCCGGGCGATGAAGGTCTGGCTCCGCCCGGCGCCTGAGGCCCCCTGAGCGTCCAGGGACGCGCGGATCTCGACGATCACGGTCGGCGGCGCCCCCGGGCCCCGATCATAGCGGGCCTCGAACCGCGTCACCGCGAGGTCCAGCCGGGCGTCGGAGGCCGCGGGCTCGGAGCGGGTCAGGAGTTGAGCCGGCCCGGATGCGGCGTCGAAGCGCGCGGTCAGGGCGGATTCGAACAGGGACTGGGCCGAGGCGACCCAGCGGGCGTTGGCGATATAGTCCGCGGCGTTCCCGTCGGCGGTGAGGAGGCGGTCGCTGGCGGCCGCGCGCTCGAAGCTGCTCAAGGTGGCGCGAACCGCGACCTTGCGGGCGCCCGGGGCAAGGGGTGCGGGGGCCGCCAGGGGCGGGCCGACAAAGCTGTAAAGCTGGACCGGTCGCTCCTTGGGCAACAGCGAGATGCAGCCGGCGAGGCCCGCGGCGGCGAACAGGGCGGCCGCGAGTCGCTTGCGGGGTGTGAGGAGGGGGCGGGACGTCATGGCTTGAGGACGACCTCCTTGGGCGGCGCCTTGCCGATCAGGCCGCTGGGATTGGATTGCACCTCATCCAGCACCCGGTCGAGGTGATCGGTGGCGGTCTGAAGGCTGCGAAGCGTGCTGGTCATCTGAGGCAGGCCGGTCTCGGCGAAGGCGCCGGTGGGCCCCCGCAGCTTGTCCACCGTGGCCTGGAGGTCGCGCGTCGCCGCCGTGACCGCGTCCAGGGCCCCATTGAGCTTGTCCAGGGACCGGTGTGCATCCACCCGGACCAGTTCGTTGCTGGAGGTCTCCAGCTCAGTGAACTTCTGGATCGCCGTGTCGGCGTGCGTGACCGCATCCTCGGTCTTGGCGATGATCTCCTTGTGGTCCTTGAGCGCCCCGCTGACCGCCGCGATGTTCGACAGGGTTTCGCTGAGCGCGGCGATATTGCGCCGGGACATGAGGAGGTTGAGCCGCTCCAGGGCGGCGGCGGCGTTCTGAACCGCCGAGCCGCCTCCGGCGAGAAGGTCGGCGAGCGCGTCGCGCTTTCCGACGATGCGCGGCGTCTCGTCCGAGGCCACGTCGCGCAGCAGTTTGGCGCCAGGCGAGCCGGCGGAGATCAGGATGAAGTTGACCCCGGTGATGCCCAGCGGCTCGAGGGAGGCGGTGGAGTCGGTCTTGATCGGGACGTCGGGCGTCACCTCGATCCGCACCACCACATATTGCGCGTTCCGAGGGTCAAGCCCAATCCGGCTGACCTGACCGACCTTGATGCCGTTGAAGTCCACCTCGCCGCCTGCGGCCACACCGTGCACGGGGCCGGGGAACACCACATCATAGGCGTCCTTGTGCCGGTGGAACCGGCTGCCCGCCAGCCAGACCACGAACACCACAAGGCCGACCAGCAATCCGGTGAAGACCAAGCCCACGAGGGCGTAATTGGCGTTGCGCTCCAAGGCTCAGGCCCCCCTTGCCGCCGCGTCGTGACGCGCCTGCGCCGCGCGACCGCGCGGACCGTGGAAATAGGCCTGGATCCAAGGGTGGGTCGAGGCCTCAAGCTCGGCGACCGAGCCGATGGCCGCCACCTTGCGATCGGCGATCACCGCCACGCGATCGGTGATGGCGTAGAGGGTGTCGAGGTCATGGGTGATCATGAAGATGGTCAGGCCCAGGCTGCGGGACAGCTCCAGGATCAGGCTGTCGAAGGCCGCCGCGCTGATGGGGTCGAGCCCGGCCGTCGGCTCGTCAAGGAACAGGAGCTCCGGGTCGAGCGCCAGGGCCCGGGCGAGGCCGGCCCGCTTGATCATGCCGCCCGACAGCTCGGCGGGCTTGAGCGCCCCGGCGCCCGGCGGCAGGCCCACCAGCCCGATCTTGAGATCGGCCAGCTCGCAGATCCGGGCTTCGGGGAGGTTGGTGTGTTCATGGAGGGGCGCGGCGACGTTCTCGCGGATGGTCAGGTTCGACCACAGGGCGCCCTGCTGGAAGAGGACACCCCAGCGCCGCTCGATGGCCGTCCAGACCCTGCGCCGGGCGAAGCGGATGTCCTGGCCGAACACGCGGACAACGCCCCCGTCCGGCGCCCGAAGGCCAATTATGGTGTTGAGCAGGACCGATTTGCCGGAGCCCGAGCCCCCCACGACGCCAAGAATCTCGCCCCGGTTCACCGTCAGGTCGAGGTCCTGGTGCACGACATGAGCGCCGAACCGGGTGACCAGACCGCTCACCTCGATGGGCGCGACGGCGATGTCGAGATCCGCCTCATCCGAGTCGGCCGGGTCGGGGGCGAAGACGCTCATATGTCGAGCTTCATGTAGATCAGGGCGAAGATCGCGTCGATCAGGATGGCCGAGAAGATCGCCTCCACCACCGCGCTGGTCACGCGCCGCCCCAGGGACTCGACATTGGGTTCGACCTCCAGGCCCTGGCGGCAGCCGATCCCCGCGATGACCACGGCCATGACTGGCGCCTTGGAGAGGCCGACCCAGAAGTGGGTCAGGCCCACATTCGCCACCAGCCGGTGGAAGAAGCTCTCAGGCGTCAGGCCAAGGACCGTGACGGCGACAATGAGGCCGCCGAACAGACCGGCCAGGGTCGCGGCGAAGACCAGCAGCGGGATCGTCAGAAGCAGGGCGGCAAAGCGGGGGAACACCAGGGCGTCGAACGGATCGACCCCGAGCACGCTCATGGCGTCGATCTCCTGATTCATCTTCATGGCCCCGATCTCGGCGGCGAAGGACGAGGCGGATCGACCGGCCAGGAGCAGGGCGGTGATCAGGACGTTGAACTCGCGCAGGACCGAGATGCCGATCAGCTCCACAGCGAACACCTGCGCGCCAAACTGACGCAGCAGATTGGCCCCCAGCAGTCCGACCACCGCGCCGATGAAAAAACTGGTCAGGGAGACAATGGGCAGGGCGTCCAGGCCCGCCCGCTCCGCGAGCGAGAACACCGCCGCCCAGCGGACCCGGCGCGGGTTGGCCGCGGCGCGGCCGACGGCGACCAGCAGGTGGCCGTTGAAGATCAGGGTATCGAGGAACGCCCCCCGCAGATTGACCACGCCCCGGCCGATCCGTTCGAAGAGGTCGGTGAGAGCCCGCGTCGGCGGGACCGGCGTCGGCTCGCGCGCGGCGGCCTCGCTGACCAGCTTGAGCAGGGTGTCCACCTCGGGCGAGGCCAGGATGCGGTCGCTGCCTCCCGCCCGCCGCGCCAGGCGCAGAATCTCGAAGGCGCCTGAGGTGTCGCAGCGGCCGACCCCCGTCATATCGATGACCAGACCCGCCTCATGCGCCAGGCGCTCGCCAAGCGCGTCGGCGGCCTCGCCCATGCCGACGGCTGTCCAGTCTCCCGTCAGCACAACGGTGCGACCCGCCGCGCCTGTCTCGATCCGGAAGCCGGCCGCCTGACCCATGTCCGCTCCACGATGGTCGCCAGGACGTGACCGCGACGGGACCTTATGTCGGTCGCCGGGCGGCGAACGCAAGTCGCGGCGATGCGAACGCGCGCGAAGCTTGATTTTGGCGCGAATATTGCTGGAATGAAAACTCTGACGACCCCGTCCTTGGCAGACGTGTCGGCGGGTGGTGGGGGGCCGCGCCGGGCGCGTCGGGTCAGGTCACGGGGAGGTGGAATGCAGCTTGGGGCGGTGACGGCGGTCTGCGTGGACACCCGCGACCTCAATCTCGCCCTTCTGGCGGCCGAACGGATGGCCGCCGCGGGCGTTGGCCGCGTGGTCCTGATCACCGATGAGGCGGGCGCCGCCTATGTCGCGCCGCGCAACGCCTGGGGCGTCGAGATCGTGCGCAGCCCGACCCTCGCCGACATGGACGCCTATAACGATCTGATCCTGAAGGATCTGGGGCGCCTGGCTCCCGCCGAATTCCTGCTGGTGTTTCAATGGGACGGCTTCATCCTCAACGCTGCGGACTGGTGGCCGGGCTATCTCGACTATGACTTTATCGGCGCGCCCTGGCCGGAATATATGGCCAGCCCGCAGTCGGTGGTGGGCAATGGCGGCTTCAGCCTGCGCTCCCGGCGCCTGATCGAGGCGGTATGGACGCTTCCGCCTCGGCCTCCGAACTTTCCCGAGGATCGGTTCATCGTCGACAACCTGCCGCTCCTGGCGAGCCAGGGCGTGAAGATCGCCCCGCCGGAGATTGCCCGGCACTTCTCGGTCGAGCACCACCCGCCCCATCCCATGGCCCATCCCGAGCGTCTGGCGACGCGGGTGAGCACCTTTGGCTTCCATGGCTGGTTCAACATGTACATGGGGCTGAGCGACGCCGCCCTGCTGCGCCTGATCGACGAGGTCATGACCGCCGCCCAGCGGGAGCGAATCCTGATCAGCTCGGAAACCACCTGGCTGGTCGCCTATATGCTGGCGGCCGGGCGCAAGGCGGGGGTGGCGGAGATCGCCGATCGGATCGAGCGGGTGCTCGGCTCGGCCCTCGACCGCGCCGATCCGCTCTATTTGCAGAACGTGATCGATCTGATCGTCAAGCGGCGTGGCCTCACGCGTCATTACCCCGATCAGAGTCCCGCCGAGCCGGTCGCCTGAGGTCCTCGACACGCCGCCGTCGCGAGGTCAGCGCAGGCGGGGCGTCAGGTCCTGGGCCAGGGGCGTGAGCGCGCGCCACAGGGACTCCAGCTCGTCGTCATCGACAAAGTGCTGCAGGCCGAGCCCGGCGGACCGGTCCCGTTCGGGGATGCGGGTCTGGACCTGCTTCTTGCGCTGGCGGAACGCAAGCGATCTTGGACTTGGTGGTAATCCCGATCAGTCGGGACATCGATTCCCGAACACCCATCCCCCGCTTCGGGCGTGATACGCACCACCCGCTCAAGGCTCACATCTCGGCGCGTTCGCCTCGCGCCCGGGCGTTGGCCCTCTCTATCACCAGTTCAGCCACGCGCCTCGGAGCCACCGCGTGCGGATCGTCCAGACCAAGCGCCCCGGCCATCCTGCAGGCCAGTTCGGCCACCATCGCCGCACGGCCGTTCCGCTCCAGGTTGAACAGCAGGGCGACGGAGTCCCAACGGGTCAGCAGGTCCTCCCGCACGGAAGGAACCAGGACCGAGTCGATGGTTTTCAGGAGCTCTTCGTCAGAGAACGCCAAGTGAAGATTCCAGACCGCGTGAAATCCGAACGTGCCCCAGGACGACAGATGTTGGAACGGCCGACCGTCTGTCTCGAATTGGTGCTCCACCGAGAAATGCTTGGCCACCTCTACTGGGGCAAAGCGGACGCCAAACTCACGCTCCAGCCTTGGGCCAAGGGCGATGCAGATCACCCGATCCTCTTCCAGGTCCCCAAACTGGGGTTCGAGCAACCGCACCGCATCCATGAGCTTGCGGGACCTGAGGCTGAAACCGCCATTGCCGACCAAGCAGGCGTCGTTCACGTAGCTTAAAGGTCAGGGCGCGCCCACATAGTCGTATTCAAGAAATCCCGGCCACCCGCGCGTCGGGCCGATTGCAAAACCGTCCCACTGAAAGATCAGGACGTGCGGGGTGCGTACCTGGTCGACGGCTGCGGTGAGGATGAACTTCGAATAGGCCACCCGGCCGGTGATCGGGGGAATGGTGACGATCCGGATCCGCTCGGCGATCGATCGGTAGGTCGGGAGATGAGCCTGCTCCGCTTCGTCCGTGACCAACACCCCCTCGAACACACCTAGCCGGAGCATCCGACCGCAGGCCACCAGGGCCTAGGCATGGTTCAGGGTGTCGACGCACAGGGCCGTGATACTGGGCGACCGCATGCGTGGCGGCCCGCTATCCCCGGTAGAACGCCTGATGGATGGCGTTGAGTCGCATCTGGTCCTGCGGCTGTTCCGCATAGTTCAGGAACACGTCCTGCCCTGTGACCACACCGTTATAGATCTCACGCTTGTCGTGGAGGATTCGACGCGGATACCTTGCCTGATGGGTCTCGTCCTTGAGGAACACGGCGACGAAATCGTTCCACAGGTCTTCCTGCGGGCCGCCAGTGAATCCGCCCTGAGCGCAGGTGTAAGACTCCAGGAGCAAGGCGGGAATCTGGTTTCTCCGAGCCCAGTTTGTCAGCGCCATGCCACTGTCCGGGTAGAACCGCCAGCAATCTACGGGATAGCGGTGAAACACGCCATTGGAGGGGACATTCAGGTAGAAGAGACCAGTGGTTTTAAGGATCCGCATGATCTCCAGGAATAACAGCCAGAACATCTCGGAGTGCTCGAACACGGAGCTCGCCAGCACAATATCGGCGCTGTTGGTCTCAAAGGGCAGCGCATAGGGATCGCTGAGCAGAACATCCACGCCCTTGCCGGGCACGAAGTCCACTCCGACATAGGTGAACCCCGGTGGGGTTACGCTCCGTAACGAGCCGTTGATGTCCTGGCTGCCGATCTCCACGATCGCGGGCCGTTCGCAGATTTGCGTGGCCTCGGCAGCGTAACTGTCGAAAAACGCCTTGCAATTCTGCAATGCGGTGGGATGCATATGACTTCCCCCTTACGGACCCCAGCGCGAAGGCGGCGCGGCGCTGATCGAAAGCGAGCCCCTGCGGGTCAAGACAAAGCTCTATTCGACGGGCGTGGCAAGACAGACAGTTGGTGTTCGCCGCCACTGTTGGACAGGAAGTGAGTCGCTCTCGCATACGCGTTGGCGACGCGATGGTCTCATTACTCAACCTGGCGCTACCCGATCTGCGGCGCGTGCATCAGTCGCAGAGTGTCGGCCGCGCCCGGTCGCCCCCGCGGCGGGCCAAAGATGACGACGATTCGCTCGCCCGGCCGGGCGAAGCCAAGATCGGTCGCCAAACGCGCCGCCGTCGTGGCGAGGGCGTCCGGATCGTCCGGCTGGGCCATGACCCGGGGCTCCAGGCCCCAGACCAGGGCGAGACGGCGTGCGGAGGTCAGGTCGGGGGCGAGGGCGATGATCGGGTGGGCCGGCCGCTCCCGCGCCAGGCGCCGGACGGTGACGCCGGTATTGGTCCAGGCCACGAGGCAGGCGGTCGAGCGCGCCTCGGCGGCGCGGGTGGCTGCGGCGATCAGCGTATCCACGTCTTCGCCGTCGCCTTCATATTCGGCTCGCATCATGCGCGGCCAGTTGGGATCGGCCTCCACCCGGCGGATGATGGCGTCCATCATGGCCACCGTCTCAAGCGGGTAGTCGCCGGCCGCGGTCTCCCCCGACAACATCAGGGCGTCGGCGCCCTCATAGACGCCGTTGGCCACGTCTGACGCCTCGGCCCGGGTCGGGGCCGGGGCGTGGGTCATGGAGTCCAGCATCTGGGTGGCGACGATGACCGGCAGGCCGCGCGCCCGCGCGGCGCGGATGATGGTCTTCTGGGCGACCGGAACCTCAGGCGGGTCGAGCTCCACCCCGAGGTCTCCGCGCGCCACCATCAGGGCGTCGGAAAGGTCGCATATGGCCTCCAGCTCGCCCAGCGCGGCGGGCTTTTCGATCTTGGCGAGGACGGCGGCCCGCCCAGCCACGAGTCGGCGCAGTTCGGCCATATCGGCCGCCCGCTGCACGAAGGAGAGGGCCACCCAGTCGACCCCGGCGCGCAGGGCGAACTCCAGGTCGCTTCGGTCCTTGTCGGTCAGGGCGGAGGTGGGGATGGCGACGCCGGGCACGGCGGCGCCCTTGTGATCGCTCAGCCGGTCGCCGGCCTCGACGCTCGTCTCCACCGCCTCGCCGTCCCGCGCGGTGACGCGCAGGCGGACCTTGCCGTCGTCGAGAAGGATGCGGGCGCCCGGGGCCAGAACCCGTAGCATCTCGGGGTGCGGCAGGGCCACACGACGCCCATCCCCTGGGGCCGGGTCGCCGTCCAGCCTCAGGGCCTGACCTACCGAGAGATGGACCTCGCCGGAGGCGAAGGCGCCGATGCGGAATTTGGGGCCCTGCAGGTCGGCCAGAGCCGCCAGCGGACGGCCGACCTCCGCTTCCGCCGCACGCACCGCAGCCAGGGCCGTGGCGTGATCGGCCTTGGCGCCATGGCTGAAATTGAGACGGAACACATCGACCCCGGCTTCAGCCAGGGCGCGGATCCGATCCGGGGCGGCGCTGGCCGGCCCCAGGGTGGCGACGATGCGGGTACGGCGATCGCGGATCATGTTCGGGGCGGCGGGCGTCGCCCCCTCCTATGAGTTCAGGAGGCGCGTCGCCGCCTCCACACGCTGGGCGAGGCGGTCAATGGCCGCGGCGGTCAACGGGATGCCGGCCTTGGCCGCGTCCCACTGCCGCTGCTCGATCGGTTCGCGGATCGCGGGCAGGGTCTTGGTCCCGTAACCCGTATAGACACCCGGCGCATAGGCCAGGTTGTGGTACCAGGGACGCCCCGGCAGGCCGTCCGGCGCATCCAGGGTCTGCTCGGCGCCCTGCAACAGGCGATCGACCTCGGCCAGGGGCGCGCCGGCCTTGGGATGGGCGGCGGCGGCGTCGTAGGCCGCGGCGGCCGCGCTGAAGCGCCCGATCGCCTGTTCAAGCGGCGTGAAGTCCAGCGCCGGCGGCGCGCTCAAGGCGGCGGGCGCCCCCCAGCTCTGGGTGGGATCGGCGGCCAGGGCGAAGGCCCTCTGGGCCCGCAGCGCATTGACCTTCGCGGCGTCGTCCGACTCCGATTGCACCAAGCCTTCAAGCGCATGCGTCTCCGCCTCGAGGGTCTGGGCGAAGGCGCTGAACGCGAAGGGCGTGAGCTCGGCGTCGGCCTCGCGCAGCACCAGCCGCCCGGCGGTCCTGGCGAGCGCCACGCCATAGGCAAAGCCAGGGTCCCCGAACCGGTCATAGTGGGTGAAGGTGTCGTAGGCCGAGTGATACACCCCGCCCGACTCGCCCTCGCCGCCGAACCCGACATCGATCGAGGCGATGCCCGTATGGTGGACGAAGACCTCATAGTCGGACCCCGATCCCGGGGCATCGAGCGGCAGGTCGCCGCCGGCCGCGGCGCGGACGTCGAAGGCAAGGTCGGGATCGCCGGGGGCGGCCAGCGCCGCCACGCGCAAGGCGGCCACGGCCCGGGTCTCAAGGCTGACGCCGGTCTCGGGATCCGGCACGTCGCGCGCGGCCTGGTCGAACACCGTGGCCAAGGATGCACTGCCCTCCGCGCCGAGGATGCCGCGGTCGATATTGTCGGAGTTGATGTAGATCACCGCCTTGCGGCGGAGTTCGGCATCGTGGGTCTCGGCCCACTCGGTCGAGCCCATGACCCCGGGCTCCTCGGCGTCCCAGCTGGCGTAGATGATGGTGCGGTCGGGCCGCCAGCCCGCCTTGACCAGGGCGCCGATCGACTTGGCCTCCTCCATCATGGCGGTCTGTCCCGAGAGCGGATCCTCGGCCCCGAACACCCAGCCGTCGCGGTGATTGCCCCGGATCACCCACTGGTCCGGGTGTTTGGCGCCCGGCAGGACGGCGATGACGTCATAGGCCGGTTTCAGGGACCAGTTGGAGCGCACCACCAGATGCGCCGTGGAGGTCGGGTCTCCACCCACGTGATAGGTGATCGGCAACGCTCCACGCCAGGCGGGCGGCGCGACCGGACCGCCCATGGGGGAGAGGAAGTGCACCGCGTCGCCCCAGGAGATCGGGATCGACGGAATCTTGAGGATCATCGGCGACTGCTCTCGCGGGATCCGCGGCGCATTTGCCGTGGCGCCATAGCCGGGGGTGAGGGGGTCGCCGTTGACGACCGCCGAGTCGGCCACCGAGCCGCGCTGCACGCCCCACTTCGGTCGCGACGGTCCGCCGGGATACGGGTCGGCTTCGCCGTATCCGTCGTCGGCCGGATCGGAATAGATGATGCAGCCGACCGCGCCGTGCTCATAGGCCAGCTTTGGCTTGAGGCCGCGCCAGCCGTGGCCATAGCGGGCAATGACGATCTTGCCTTTCACATCAACGCCCAGCCGCGCCAACGCCTCATAGTCGTCGGGCATGCCGTAGTTCACATAGACGAGGGGCGCGGTGACATCGCCCTCGCCGCCATAGGCGAGATAGGCCGGGAGCCCGCCGGCCTGGTTCGCCGACGTCGGATCGCCTGGGATCGGGGGTTCGCTCAGGGTCGCGACATAGGCGTCGGCCCCCACGCGCTCGAGCCGCTGTTCCTTGGGCGTGGGATAGAGGATGTCGAAGACCTCGATGTGGGCATCCCAGCCCCAGGCCTTGAACTGGGCCAGGGTGTATTCGGCGTTTTCCTTGTCGTGCGGCGAACCGACCTGGTTGGGCGCCGAGGCCATCCGCCGCATCCGCTCGCGGATCTCGGACGCTGACAGGCCGGCGTCGAACCGCGCCTCCAGCGCCCGCTCCGCCTGGGCCCCCTCGGAAGAAAAGCCGAGCAGCTCCCCCGACGGCGCGGTCGCCGCCGTCTGAGCGGTGGCGAGGGACGCGGACGCGACCGTCCCTCCCAGGGCCGCAGCGAGGGTTAGGGCCCTGGGTGTGGAGATCATCTCTGTCGATCCTTGGCGTCGATTACTGGGTCAGGAGCCGCGTGGCCTTGTCGAGCCGATCGCTCAGCGCATCCAGGGCTTTGGCCGTGCGCGCGACATAGTCCTGCGCCTCGGCCCAGCGCGCCCCCTCAATCGCCTCGCGCACGCCCGGAAGGGTCTTGGCGCCGTAGCCGGTGAGCACGCCAGGGGCGTAGATCAGGTTCTGGTACCAGGGCCGGTTCGGCAGGCCCGCGGGATCGGTCAGGTCCTGCTCGGAGCGCTGCAACAGGGCGTCCACGTCCTCGAGATGGGCGTCGCTGGCGGGGTGCGCGGCGGCGGCGTCATAGGCCTTGGCGCTGGCTGCAAGACGCTGCGTCGCCGCGTCCAGCGGACCAAAGTCGATGGTCGGGGGCGCATCCGCATGAGGCGGCGGGCTCCAGGACTTGGTCGGATCCGCGGCCAGCTTGAACGCGTCCTCCTTCAGGAGGGCGTCCTGCGTCTCCGCGTGGTTGCGGGTATCGGCCAGCAGGGTCTTGAGCTCCTGCACCTCGCGCCCCACGGTCTGCGCCACAGGCGTGTAGGCATAGGGGTCAAGGTCGGCGTCCGCCGCGCGCATGATCAGCCGTCCTCCCACCTCGGCCAGGGCGACGCCGTACTTCATCCCCGGATCGCCAAAGCGGGTGTAGTGCTCATAGGTGTCATAGACCGAGTGATAGACCCCGCCGGAGCTGCCCTCGCCGCCGAAGCCGATATTGATCGAGGCGACGCCCAGGTGCTGCACGAACGGGGTGTAGTCGGATCCCGAGCCCATATCCCCGACCGGCATGACGCCCTCGGTCCTGGCGACGCGGGCCATGGCCTTGACCATCGGGCCGGCGTGCGGATCGAGGTCGCGCACCTCCACCGCCGCGATGGCCCGGTCGCGCACGTCGACGCCGGTCTCCGGGTCCGTCACGGCGCCGGCGGCCTGGTTCAGCAGACTCTCCAGCGAATAGCTCGCCTCGGCTCCCAGGAAGCCCCGGTCGTTGGTGTCGGAATTGACGTAGACGACGGCCTTGGACTTGAGCTCCTTGTCGTGCGCCTCGGCCCATTCGGTTGAGCCGAGCAGGCCCGGCTCCTCGCCGTCCCAGCTCGCATAGATGATCGTCCGGGCCGGGCGCCAGCCGGTCTTGGCCAGGGCCCCGAGCGACTTGGCCTCCTCCATCAGGGCCGACTGCCCGGAGAGGGGGTCCTGAGCGCCGAACACCCAGCCGTCGCGGTGGTTGCCGCGGATCACCCACTGGTCGGGCTCGCGCGCGCCCTTCATCACGGCGATCACGTCATAGAGCGGCTTCTCGTCCCAGTTGGATTGCACCACCAGGTGCACCTTCGGGCCGTCGCCGCCCACATGGTAGGTAAAGGGCAGGGCGCCGCGCCACGAGGCCGGGGCCTGCGGCCCACCGATATGCTCCAGGAAGTGCTGGGCGTCGCCCCAGGAGATCGGCACAGCCGGGATCTTGAGGATCGTCTTGGCGTCGGCCCGGGCGATGCGCGGCGCGCCTTCCACCGCCCCATAGCCGGGGGTCAAGGGGTCGCCGCTCTCGATCGCCATGTCCAGCACCGAGCCACGCTGTAAGCCACGTTCGGGACGGGCCGGCCCCTTGGGGTAGGGATCGGCCATGCCGTAACCGTCGTCGGCCGGATCGGAATAGATGATGCAGCCGATGGCCCCATGCTCATAGGCGAGCTTGGGCTTGAGGCCGCGCCAGCCCGCGCCGTAGCGGACAATGACGATCTTGCCCTTCACGTCGACGCCCAGCCGCGCCAGCTCCGCATAGTCGGCGGGCATGCCGTAGTTCACATAGACCAGCGGCGCGGTGACATCGCCCTCGCCGGCATAGGCGAGATAGGCGGGCAGGGCGCCGGCCTGGCGCGCGCTGCTGGCGTCGCCCGGGATCGGCGGCTCGGTCAGGGTGGCGGTGAAGGGATGGTCGCCCTCCAGGGTCAGGGATTCGAACTTCGGCGTCGGATAGAGGACGTTGAACACCTCGATATGGGCGTCCCAGCCCCAGGCCTTGAACTGGGCCAGGGTGTATTCGGCGTTTTCCTTGTCGTGGGGGGAGCCGACCTGGTTGGGCAGGGCCGACATCAGCTTGAGGCGGGCGTCGATGTCGCTGGCTGACAGGCCGGAATCGAAGCGGGCCTCGGCCGCCGTCTCGCTGGCCGCGTGATCGGCCGTGAAGCCGAGCATGGCCGCGCCATCCGCCTCCGCCAGGGACGGAGCCCCGATCAGGGCCGCCAGGACCAGGGACGAGCCCAGGGCCGTCGACAGAAGCTTTGTCCGCATGCCTATCTCCCACATCGTTTCTTTCGACCCCTCTGCATGGAGGTCGTGGCGGCGAGGTATCACCCCCGGAGGGCGGCGACAAATCCTCCGCAACGGGGGCTCGACCAAAGGGCGCGTCCGACGATTGCCCGCCCGCCGGATTCTGTTGTAAGCGCCCCATGCGTTACGGCCATCCTCCGATCACGCCCTTCGATCACGCCTACGGATTCAAGCCTACGGATTCATTCAGGACCTGAGCGAGACCTTGATGTCGGAAGCCACCGTTTTGACCTTCGACGAGACCTATCGCCCGAGCGACGGCGAGCCGTTCATGAACGAGCGGCAGGTCGAATATTTCCGCCGCAAGTTGCTGAAGTGGAAGGACGATATCCTCCGCGAGTCGCGTGAGACGGTCAGCCACCTGCAGACGGACACCGAGAACCACCCCGATCTGGCGGACCGCGCCTCGTCGGAGACGGATCGCTCGCTGGAGCTGCGGACGCGGGATCGTCAGCGCAAACTGATCGCCAAGATCGACGAGGCCCTGCGGCGCATCGAGGATGGCGTCTATGGTTATTGCGAAGAGAGCGGAGAGCCGATCAGTCTCGCCCGGCTCGAAGCGCGCCCCATCGCCACGCTTGGCCTCGAGGCCCAGGAACGCCATGAGCGTCGCGAGCGCGTGCATCGTGACGACTGAGCGCGGCGTAAGGTGAGGTCGGCGCACCGTCCCGCCGCCGGCGTGGGCGGCGCCAGAGGCTGGCGCGACCTGAACGGATACGTTTAAGGACGCCGGATGTCAGATCGGCTCGTCATCGCCGCCATCCAGGCCAACCCCACGGTCGGCGACATCTCAGGCAATGCGGCCCTGGCCCGCCGCCTGATCGCCGAGGCGAGCGCCGCCGGGGCGGACCTCGCCCTGTTTCCTGAGCTGTTCCTGATCGGCTACCCGCCCGAGGATCTGGCCTTGAAGCCGGCGGCCGTGAACGCCTGCCAGGCGGCGCTGCACCAGCTGGCCCGCGACACGGCGGCCGAGTGCCCGGCCCTGGTCACCCTGATCTGGCCGGGGGCGGAGGGGCGGCCGCGCAACGCCGTGGCTCTGATCGCCGGGGGCGAGGTTCAGGGCGTTTCGTTCAAGGTCGATCTGCCCAATTACGGGGTGTTCGACGAAAAGCGTATCTTCGAGCCCGGCGAGGCGCCGCGAACCTTCGAGGTGGCGGGCGTGACCCTGGGCGTCCCGATCTGCGAGGATATCTGGGCCCCTGGTCCCTGCCGCGCGCTCAAGGCGCAGGGCGCGGAGCTGCTGCTCGCGCCCAATGGCTCGCCCTTCCGGCGCACGGCGCAGGGCGAGCGGCTGGCGGCGGCGCGGGAGCGGGTCGCCGAAACCGGCCTGCCGCTCCTCTATGTCAATCAGGTGGGCGGCCAGGACGAATTGGTGTTCGACGGCGGCGGCTTTGCGCTCAATGCGGACGGCGACGTGGCCGCGCGTCTTCCGGCCTTCGAAGAGGGCGTGTTCCTGACCGAATGGCGACGCGAGGCGGGCGCCTGGCGCTGCGTCGCCGGTCCCGGAGCCGTCTGGCCTGACCTCGCTGAGGCAACCTATCGCGCCATGGTCATGGGCCTGCGCGACTATGTGAACAAAACCGGCTTCAAGGGCGTGTTGCTGGGCCTCTCGGGCGGCGTCGATTCGGGCCTGTCGCTGGTGGTGGCGGCCGACGCCCTGGGGCCAGAGCGCGTGCGCGCGGTCATGCTGCCGTCGCGCTATACCAGCGCCGAGAGCCTGGAGGATGCCGCGGCCGGGGCCCGGGCGGTGGGGGTGCGGCTGGACGAGATCGGCATCTCGCCGGGCGTCGACGCCCTGGAGTCCATGCTGGCGGCGGATTTCGCCGGGCTGCCCAGCGACCTCACCGAGGAAAACATCCAGTCGCGCCTGCGCGGCGTGACCCTGATGGCGCTTTCGAACAAGCACGGCCTGATGCTGCTGACCACCGGCAACAAGTCGGAGATGGCCGTCGGCTACGCCACCCTCTATGGCGACATGTGCGGCGGCTACAATGTGCTGAAGGATCTCTACAAGGTGGAGGTCTATGACATCTGCGCCTGGCGCAACGCCCATGTCCCCCATCCCGGCGCCGCGATGTCGCCGATCCCCGCGCGGGTCCTGACCAAGGCCCCCTCCGCCGAGCTGCGCGAGAACCAGACCGACCAGGACAGTCTGCCCCCCTATGCCGATCTCGACGCCATTCTGCACGGGTTGGTCGAGGAGGAGGCGACCCTCGATGAGATCGTCGCGCGGGGCCACGATCCGGAGACGGTGGAGCGCGTGCAGCGCCTGCTGTACGCCTCGGAATACAAGCGCCGGCAGGCCGCGCCGGGGGTGAAGATCGGCGGCCGCGCCTTTGGCCGGGATCGCCGCTATCCGCTCGTCAACCGGTTCCGCGACAAGGTCACCCGATAGGCGAGGCCGGCTCCAGGCCAGATCTCAGGCGTCGACGGTCTCGGGCGTGGTGATGTGCGGCGGGATCGGCGGGGGAGGGCCCGCGGCCCGGCGGAACCCGTCTTCCGCGACCTCGAAGCCGCACCGGGTCCAGATGTCCCGGCTGAGGAGATTGGCCTCGGTCTCGATCGCCGCGGCGGTCAGGTCCTGGGACGGCATTTGGGCGAGCAGCAGCGAGACCGCCGCAAGCTCCACGTCCAGGCCGATCACCCGGCAGCTGAGCACGAACTGATCGATCCGCGCGCCCTTGGCGCACAGCACCCCGACAATGCCATAGTCGGTATGACGATCGCTGACGGAAAGGGCGTAGAACGCGCCGCCGTCTTCGAAGTAGCTGAAGGCCTCGGCGCTCGACCACCGTCGGCCGGTGGTGTTGAACTGGTTGGTCTTGTTGAGCAGCTCGAAGGTGCGGGCATAGGCCCCATGGTCGGCCGAGGCGACCTTCTCCAGAGCGACCTTCACCCCAAGGGTCCCGAGGAACTCCTCGCGCGACAGCGTTCGCCGCGCCGTTTCGCGTTGCACCTGGGCTTCGATCATGTCGCTGCGGCGCGCGGACTCGTCGGTGATTTCGACCACCTGCGTCTCGGGCGACCACAAGAGAATGCGCCGCCAGAGATAGGGATTGGAGCCGATCACGCGCATGTCGGGAAAGGCCTGCTTCACCGCGTCCCGTTCGACGGGATTGTCGTCGATGAAAAGGACGCTCTTGGGCAGCAGATTCACATCCGCCAGAATCTCACTGATGTTGTCCGGCTTGGGCGACCAGTTGATCCGCTTGACGGCGAAGTCCGATAGCCGGATGCGGTCCCCGATATGCCGGCGCCACAGCTCCTCGACCCGCTCCTGTGAATTCTTGGAGACGATGCCCAGGATCATGCCGCGCCGCTTGAGGAACATCAGGGCCTCGGCGAAGCCCAGGGGCCAGCCCTCGATATTCGTCTGATCGGTCTCGGCCAGGACGCCGCGCCAGAGCGTATCGTCGAGGTCAATCAGGACCAGCTTGACCTGGTCGGCCTGGCGGCAGGTGCGGTAGAGGGCGCGCAGCTCGGCCCAGATGGTTTGAAGGAACTCCCACCCGCGTTGATCGAAGACGCGGGTCGGCCGCTCGGGAAGCTCAAGCCGTGCCTGGTCGTGGTTGAGGAACTCATCGTCGCCGACGGTCGCGCCGTGATTCGTGATCGCGATGACGTCATCCTGTACGTAGCGCCGGCCGATCGTGGCGGCGATGCTGTCAATGTCGAACAGATGGACGTTGGGCACGTCGGATATGGCTTCGGCGAGGCGCTGGTTCAGACGCTCGATGAAATGGATCGGGTTGCGCAGGTCGTAGCGCGGAAAGGTCCGTCCCATGGCGCTCTGTTGGGGCGTCATGAAGTTGTAGACGAAGGTCAGAAGCCCCTGCTCGCGCGACCATTGCAGGCAGGTGTCGAGCATCTGGGTCATGCGGTTGCAGCAGTCCTCGAACACCTGCTCCCAGGCCTTGATCTCGGGAGGGGTCCGGAACATGGCGTGATCGGGCAGGATGCTGCGGATGGGCAGCTGAATGACCTGAAAGTCGTAGTCCGCGAACGGGGCCGGCGGGGCCGCGGGCAGGGTGGCGAAATTGTTGACCAGGATGTGGTCCGCCAACGTTCCCGGCGAGAGGTTGGGGACCGCGATGGCGTAGCCGGCGGTCAGGCAGGAGCCGATGATCAGGACACGCCGGATCGGGGTCTCGCTGACGCAAAGCTCGTTTGGAACGCGATGGGCTGCCGAATCCACGGTTGATTTTTCGACCTTCGCTGACCTAGCTGCCCTTTCCCTGGAGTTAAGGCCAGGAATGCGAGCCGACAAGGCCGCATTGTCAGCGAAAGCGCGCAAAAATTTAACGGGTTCCGAACGGTTTGAGTCCGATGGACGCGGCGGGCGGCGTCGCCATTGCCCTGAGCGACTGAAGATGCGGCCATTCGCGTTGCCCGCTGGGGCGGCTCTCGGCTAAAGCGAAACGGTCGAGCTCCAGGCTGGCCAGGCCTTGGGGCTCCAAGGCGCCAGCGCAATGCGAGACGGGAGCCGCGAGCCGCCTCGGCGTCGCCGGCACGGGCTTGGGGGAGAGGTCGACCGGGATGGACGAGGCGCGGCGAGATGCGGTGGTCGTGCTTGGCATGCACCGTTCGGGGACCTCGCCCATGGCCCGGACCCTGGCCCTCGCCGGCGCGGCCCTGCCGAAGGCTCTCATGGGCGCCAGCAAGGGCAATCGTCTCGGCCACTGGGAGCCGGAAGACATCGCTCACCTGAATGAGCGGATTCTCAAGGCGCTCGACTCGGATTGGGACGACGTCGTCGGGCTGCGTCGTAACCGGCGCGGCAAGGTCGCGGTTCAGCCCTACATGGCGGAGGCTCAGGACCTGATTGCCCGGAACTGGCCCGACGCCCCCTTGATCGTGTTCAAGGAACCCCGCGCCAGCCTGCTCGTGGATCTCTGGGGCGAGGCCCTCAAGCGGTCTGGGTTTCGCGCGTCCTACCTGCTGATGGTCCGCAACCCCCTGGAGATCGCCGACTCCCTGAAGGCGCGCAATGGGTTCACCCGCCACCAGTCCCTCCTGCTTTGGGCCAAGTACATGCTGGCGGCCGAGACGGCGACCCGCCGCACCCCGCGGGTCTTCGTCAGCTATGATGCGCTTCTGGCCCACCCTGTCGGCGTTCTTGATCGTATCGAGTCCATGCTCGACATCGAACTTCCCGCCCGGAGTCTGGCGTCAGAAGAGAAGATCGAGGCCTTTCTCAGCACCGAGGAGCGCCATCACCGGCGCCAGGGCCTGGAGGGCCTCGAGGCCTTCCCGGTTCTGGAAAAGTACTACGGCTTCCTTGAAGCCGCCGCGGCCGGCGAGCCGTGGAACGAGGACATCTCCGCCGAGCTGACCGACTGGCTGGGATCGCTGGATCGGGCCGCCGGGCCTTTGATCAAGACCACCGAGCGCCGGTTGCGTGAGGTCGAGGGCGATCTGGCCCAGGCCAGGAGCCGAAGCGAGGGTCTCGAGGCGTCGCTCAAGGAAGCGGCGGCGGAGCGAGACGCCAAGGCCAAGGCGCTGGACGAGGAGGTCGGCCGCCTCACCCGTGATCTCGATCAGGCCATGGCGAGGGCCGAGATGGCGGCCAAGGCCGTGGCCGAGGCGGAGGCGGCGCGCGCCGCCCTTGAGGCGGAGGCGAAGGAGAGTGAGGCGCGGCACGCTCAGGCGGCGCGCGAAGCCGCCGTCCGGATCAAGGCGCTCGAGGACGTCAGCATCCGCCTGAATGATCGCTTCGAAGCGGGACGGGCTCAGCTCGACAGCCTGAACCAGGATCTCCACGCGGCGCGCGCCCAGGCCGAGGAGGCCCAGCGGCGGCTGGACGAAGCGGAGGCCGGACGAGGCGCCCTTCGCGCCCAATACGAGGAGGTCCAGGCCCGCCTGGAGGAGACGCGCGCCGCCCTGCAGGCTGGCGAGGCGGCGCAGGCGGCGGATCAGGCGGCGGCGCGAGAGCGGCAGGACAGGCTCGGCGCCGAGCTTCAGATGGAGAAGGCCCGGGCGGCGGATCTCAGCGCTCGCCTGGCCGAGGTCGACGCTGCGCGCGAGGCGGCGATCGCCGCCCAGACCGCACTTGAGGCGGCCAAGGCGGATCTCATGGCCCGCGAGACAGCCCTCACGGCAGACGTGGCGGCGGCGCGCGAGGAGCTTGCCGGCGCCCGCGCGCATCAGGGGAGACTGGTCGCCGATCTTGAAGCGGCGAAGGCCGATCTCGCGGCCCGGGAGGCGGCCCTCACGGCAGAGATTGCGGCGGCGCGCGAAGAGCTCACAGCCGTGAAAGAGCGCCAGCATGTACTGGTCGCCGATCTCGAAGCGGCGAAGGCGCGGGCGGCGGACCTCACTGAGCGGCTGGTCGAGGTGGCCTCGGCGCGCGAGGCGGAGGCCGCTGCGCGCGAGGAGCTGGAGGCGGCCAAGGCCGATCTTGAGGCGCGCGAGGCGGCGCTCAAGGCCGAGCTTTCGGCGGCGCGTGATGATCTGGCCGCCGCGCGAGAGCGCCAGGATGGCCTCAGCGCCGATCTCGAAGCGGCGAAAGCCCGGTCGGCGGACCTCGCGGCCCGCCTCGCCGAGGCCGCCGCCGTCCGCGAGGCGGAAGCGGCCCGGCATGAGCAGGCCCTGGAGCTTGTCCGGATGCGCGCGGCCATGCTGCAGGAGGATCTCGCGCGGGT
>DAIDGR010000103.1 GCA_027452265.1 Caulobacteraceae bacterium | reverse complement strand
CGGAGGTCAGGGCGATCTCGCCGGTCAGGGCCCCGGCGCCATAGGCCCCCGCGCCCGCGCCCCGCACCAGGCTCACCGGGCCCAGGATCTCGGAGGGAATGGCGTTGAAGATCACCCAGCCGCCGAAAGGATCGTTGAGCGGCGCCCCGTCGAGCGTGACGAGAGTCCGGCTCGCGGCTGAGCCAGCGATCCCGCGCAGGGACACGCCCTCCACCGTGGGATTGGCGCCGGCGCTGGAGAGGCGGCGATAGACCGAAAAGCCGGAGATCTGGGCGAGCGCGTCATCGACCCGCGCGCCATCGGCCAGGGCGGCGGGGTCCAGAGCCTGGACCGAAAAGGCGGCGTCGGCGGGGCTGGCCGGAAGGCTGGGCGCGGTGACCACCACCTGGGCCACCGGAGGCGGGATGGGCGTTGGCGCCACGGGCGGGGGGGTCATGCGAGACCGCGGGCCCGCACGCGTTGACGCTCGCTCCGCCAGATCCCACATGCTGAGGCGTCCCGCCATCCGGAGCGCTTGTCATGACCCCGCGCGAGCCGCCTTCCCGCCCCGTCTCGCCGCCTTCTTGGCGAGCGCACGCGATCGGACTCGCGGGACTTGCGGGCGCGGCGGCCCTGGCTTTGCTCGCCCTCTGGCGGCCGGCCCTGGCCGGCTGGGGCCCCGATCATCCCGTCAAGGCCCCGCCCGCGCAATTCGTCATGCCCGACGCGCCGGCCGCGCAGGAGGTCGCCGTCCTCTCCGGCGGCTGCTTCTGGGGCATGCAAGGGGTGTTCCAGCACGTCAAAGGCGTGAAGCAGGTCATTTCCGGCTATTCCGGCGGCGCCGCCGCGGCGGCCAATTATGAAACGGTCAGCTCGGGCCTCACCGGGCACGCCGAAACCGTGAAGATCGTCTTCGATCCCCGCCAGGTACGCTATGTCGACCTCCTGCGCGTCTATTTTTCGGTCGCCACCGACCCAACCCAGCTCAACCGTCAGTTCCCCGACGACGGCCCCCAATATCGCGGCGAGATTTTCTATCTGGACGCCGCCCAACAGGCCGAGGCTTCGCACTATATCGCCCAGCTTCAGGACGCCCACCTCTATTCAGGCAAGATCGTCACCCGGCTGGACCCGTTTCACGGCTTCTTCCCGGCCGAGGCCTATCACCAGAACTTCCTGATCAAGCACCCGGATTCGCTCTACATCGCCACCTATGACATGCCCAAGCTGGCGGCCCTGAAGGCGTTGTTTCCGGAGCTGTATCGGGCGACGCCGGCCGAAGGCTGAACGCCCTGAGCGCGGCCGCCGACGCCGAACACGGCGCTGAGCGCCTCGCCCGCCTGATCGCCTCGGCGCGGGACGTGGTGGTCTTTACCGGCGCGGGCATGTCCACCGAATCGGGCGTCCCGGACTTTCGCAGTCCCGGCGGGGTCTGGAGCCGGATGAAGCCGATCCCGTTCCAGGATTTCGTGAGCTCGGAGGCGGCGCGGCGGGAGGCCTGGCGACGGGCCTTTTCCGGCGCCGCGGGCTGGACCGGGGCTAAGCCCAATGCGGGCCATCTCGTCCTGGCGCGGCTGATGGCGGCGGGCCCGGTCTCCACCCTGATCACCCAGAATGTGGACGGTCTGCACCAGGAGGCCGGATCGCCGGCCGAACGGGTGATCGAGCTGCACGGCAACGCCAGCTACGCCGTGTGTCTTGGCTGTGGCCTGCGCCACGAGCTGGCCGATCTGCGCGCCGGTTGGACGGAGAACGGGCCGAGCCCGCGCTGTCGCGCCTGCGGCGATCTCGTCAAGACGGCGACCATCTCGTTTGGCCAGCCCATGCCCCGCGACGCCCTGGCGCGGGCCGAGGCGGCGGCGCGCGCCTGCGACCTCTTCCTGGTGCTGGGCTCGTCCCTGCAGGTCTATCCCGCCGCCAGCCTTCCTCTGATCGCCCGGCGCGAGGGGGCGACCCTGGCGATCGTCAATCGCGAGCCCACCGACCAGGACCCCTATGCCGACCTCGTCCTGCACGCGGAAATCGGCCGGACCTTGGAGAGGATTTAGCCTCGGTCCCATCCTGAAAGGACTTCAGGGCGAATGGCGGGGGCCCGGGAATCGACGACCTTGCCATCCCCGCCCTCCGCCTCACAGCGGCGTCACCTGATCCTCACGCCTCGCGCCGGGTCTCAGTCGGCATCGGCTTGGCCGGACGGCGGCTGAGCCGATTGTCTTTGGTCGCGACCCGGTATTCTGTGTCCACCTACGCCGGGGGGTGACGCATGCCTGAACTCGTGAGAGCCGCAGATCGGGTCGAGCGCTCGCCCGTTGTGGATAGCCGGCGGTGGCGACACTTTACGCCGCGCGATGGGGACATCGTCGTCGCGACCTTCGCGAAGGTCGGCACGACCTGGACGCAGCGCATTGTCGACCTGCTTGTGTGGCAGTCGCCTGACGTGCGGCCGTTTGGCGACATATCCCCATGGCTGGACGCCACGATCTTCGCGCCGGTCGACACGGTCATCGGGACGCTCGAAGCGCAACGGCACAGGCGTTACATCAAGTCCCACCTGCCGTTCGACGCACTGCCCGTGTGGGATACGGTCAAATACATCCACGTCGGGCGTGACGCCCGTGACGCCCGTCTGTCCTGGAAGAACCACGAAGAGGGGTTCATGCCAGAGGCGCGTGCGCGCATTGCCGCCAATGCGGTCGCCCTGGCCGTGGAGGCCGGAGCGACAGGGCGGCCTCCGCCCGCCCCTCCGCCGCACGAACCGCGAGACTATCTCCTGCACTGGATGGGCGAGTTGGAAGCGGGGTTGAACGGCGGCCCAGGGGCCAATCTGAACTTCTTCGAGTTTGAGGCGACGTACTGGCGCGAACGCACCCGACCGAACCTGCTTTTCGTTCACTACGACGACCTGAAACAGGACCTGGCCGGTGAGATGCGCCGCATCTCCGATTTCCTGGAGATCGACACTCCGGACGCGTTGATGCCGTCGCTTGTCGAGGCCGCCCGCTTCGACCGCATGAAGAAGGACGGCGATGCGCTCTTTCCGGTGCTCAAGGAAACCTTCGACCGTGGGGCCGACCGGTTCATCAATCAGGGTCACAGCGGACGTTGGCGTGAGTACCTGACGGAGGAGGACGTAACCCGCTACCAAGCCTTGGTGCGAAGGATCGCGAGCCCCGCCATGGCGCGGTGGCTGGAATCCGGACGCCGGGTCGCCGGTGACCCGGCCAGATCATCGGACTGAAATCCGGCCGCCTTCGCGCGGACCGAGGCGGCGGAGAGCGTTCATGGGCGCCGCAAATTGCGCAATCCTCAAATCCAGGTCTTAAGGAGCCCGCGCCGGTGGAGAAGGAAGAGACGACGTTTAATTCTCATCCGCCTTCCGATGAAGCCCTGGTCCGCGCCTTTATCGAGGAGGCCTGGAACCAAGGGGATTATCGCAATCTGCCGTCGCAACTCGCGCCCGTAATCACCCTACACTTCCATGGCGAGGATATACCCCTTCGTGTCGATGACGTGATCGGCCTTGTGGCCCGGTTCCGAAATGCCTTCCCCGATTTCAATTGGATTGTGGATGAAGCGATTTCGCAAGGCGGCACGGTCGCCATGAGGACCACGTTCACGGGCTCCATGACCGGCCCATTTGACGGCCACCCGCCCACTGGCCGTCGAATGCGGGTGTCCTTCCAGCTCTTCGCCCATGTTCGCGAAGGGCGCATTCAGGAACTTTGGGAGGAGTACGACGTCGCCGGCATGCGCAGGCAGCTCGGGATCGGGTCCTGAGCCGCCCCCGCCATCCGCCTCACGGACGCCTCTCCTGATCCCCATCCCCCACGCCGGACCAGGGGCCCGGCGCAGGGCTGAGGGCTACCACCAGGGATGGTGGTGGTGATGGTGGTGATGGGGCCCGGGCGCCCAGGCCCAGCCGTTCCAGAAATAGCCTCGGGCGCGATACCACTGCCAGGCGTGATGGTGGTGATGGGCCTGGGGGATCGGATACCAGCCAGAGCCGTTCCAGCCATAGCCGTTGTCCCGGTACCACTGCCACGAATGGTGGTGGTGATGGTGATGATGGTGGTGGTGGCCGAAGCCCGGTCCCCAACCCCCGTCGTCCACCAGGATCAGCCGCGCCTGCGCCTCCCGGGCCGCGTCATCGGCAAAGAGCCGGGCCGGGGCGTCGGGGACGGGCTCCAGAAGGTCGGCATAGGTCAGGGCCGGAGGCACGGGCTCGGAGGCTGGGGCGGCCAGGCTCGGCGTCGCGGCGCTCACCCAGAGAGCGGCGGCGGCGGCTCCAGCCAGCCAGAAACTCTTGCGCGTCATGGTTCGCTCCTGTTGAAGCCGCGCCGCCTTGCGGAGGGCGCGGGGCGGATGGCGTCCGGACCGGGATATCCGTTCCCAAACGCCCAGGGAGCCTAACGGGATCCCCCCGAGCCGACCCTGAAGCGGGCGTTCACCTGCGGTTCAGGCGCCCCGCCCCGACCTCACCGCCCTCCACCACCCTCATCGCCCCCGGCGTCCGCCAATCGCCGCGCGCGAATACGGGCGGCCCGGGCGAGGTTGCGGTAGGTCCCGTCGAAAATGGTCCGGGTGTCCGAGGTCCAGCGGCTGCCCTCGGCCAGGCGGTCGCGGCTCACCGCCAGGCGGCGGCTGCGCATCTCGCGCTGCGCGGCGGTCTCGTCGTCCATGGGCTCCAGGGTCAGATCGGGCTCGGCGGGGATGACGCTGAAGGCGATGAAGGGCTCGCCCTTGCGGAACACGTGCGTCACCCCCGGCGGCGGCGCCCGGAAGATGGCGAAGAAGATCATCGGCCACCAGTCGCTCCGGATCAGGGCGGGCACGGCCAGGGGCGTCTCATAGGCCGCGTCGGTGAAGTATCGCGGATGCGTCTCCACCCGCACCGCGAAACCGGGCGGCACGTCCAGATCGAGCGACAGTTGATACGAATAATAGTCGTCGCCGAAGGTGCGGAAGGGCGGCCAGACCGACATGGACGGCGGCGCCGGGCCCCAGTCCGCCTCCAGCCGCACCTTGCCCTCGCGCGTGGTCACGCGCAGCTCCGGGTCGAAGGGATAGACCAGCTCAAGGCCGTACCGCGCCCCTTCGGAGAACGGCATGCAGTGCCAGGGCTGCTCATGCTGACCGTCGGCCCGCGGCTGCCGCTCGCCGGCCCACCCCGGCACGGTGATGCGGATCGGACGCGGCGGCGGCCGGTCTCCGAACTGGCGAAACTTCACCACGGGCATGACAGGCGCGCCTCCTCTGACCGGCGAAACGGACCGGGCCTTGTCTTGGCGCAGGCCTGGTGAACGCCAGATGACGAAAGGGCGCGGGAGACCACGCGGTCAGGGCGATCGCAAAGGAGCCCGTTCGGACGGGACCGGAGAGATCCGCCTGTGTGTGACGCTCCAGGCGACGGGGCGTGTCCGCATGACCGCCTTAGCGGCCCTACCGGTCAAACGCGATGGATCGCGGCCGGGCGCGGCTTTCATCTCGCCGATGCCGCCAGCCGGACCCGCCCTGGGACCACGCGACGGCGCGTGGCCCCGATTCGTTGGGATCACCCGATGACGACGTGGTCCTCGACCGCCTTGACGCCCGGCGCGGCCCAGACGGCGCGCTCCACGGCGTCCCGCTCGTGGTAGCTGTGGACCTTGCCATCCAGACGCACCTTGCCGTCGACCACCGAGACCTTCACGTGGGTCGCCTCGACCGCCGCGTCACGCTTGAGCGCCGCTTCGATCCGTTGCGACACGTCGGCGGGCAGGACCCGGGTCTTCAGCTTGATCATGTTCGTGATGCCGACAATGCCGCCCAGCTTGCGGACGTCGCTCTCGGCGGCGCGGCGCTGGTAGTCCCAGTCGACTTCCCCGCCAAGCGTGACCCACCCCTTGCTGACCTTCACCTCGACCCGCTTGTGGGGAACCAGAACGTCCCAGTCGAGCACCTGAACCGCCCGCGCGGCGATATCCTCGTCGGACATCGCCGAGGACGAGGCGTAACGCACCTCCAGCTCGTCCGCGATCGCCGACACGCCCTTGACGCGCTTGACGATGGCGTTGGCCGCCAGCTTCTCGGCGTAGCTGCTGACGTGGCCGCTGAGCACGGCGACGCCTTTGTTCACCGCGACCCCGATATGCGCGGAATCGACGCTCGGGTCCCAATCGAGGGCGTCGATGATGTCAAGACGGAGTGTCGGCGTCCATTTCAACCTCCATGGCTCAAACAGCGCCTATCGCGCTCTTCGCGGATGGTGGGCCATTTCGCGTGCGGCGCCGTTGAGGGAGATCAAGCCGCCTCGCCAAGGCGAGCGCCGGGCAGGCCAGCGGATCCGCCGGCTTCTGGGCCGGGCCGTTTACGTGGAGCCGTTGAAACCGGGCCGCTGACGCCTAGACGTCCATCTCATCGACCCGCAGCACCGCCTGCAACAGGACATTGGCCCCGTTGGCGCAGTCGGCCCAGGAGGTCAGCTCGCGGGGGGAATGGCTGACCCCGCCGACGCTCGGCACAAAGATCATGGCCATGGGGCAGATCACGCTCATCGACGCCGCGTCGTGCCCGGCGCCGCTGGGCAGGTGCAGGGTGGAAAGGCCAAGCCCGGACGCCGCGGCCTCAACCTGGCGTTGCAGTCGGGGGTCGGTCAGGGCCGGCGGGTCGCGATCCGAGGGGGTGATGGCGATGCTGCAGCCTGTGGCGGCGGCGATATCCCGGGCGCGCGCGGCGATACGCTCGGCGATGCGGGTGATCTTTACGGCGTCGAGGTCGCGCAGCTCGAGGCTCATCTTGACCCGGCCCGGCACCACGTTGCGGGCGTTGGGAAACACCTCCAGATGCCCCACCGTGCCCACCTGGCGGCCGGGGTCGCGCGTCACCTCTTCCTGAATCGCCTCGATCAGGCGCGCGGCGGCCAGCAGGGCGTTACGGCGGTCGGCCATGGGCGTCGTGCCGGCATGGTTGGCGACGCCGACGATCTCCACGTCGTACTCGTCGATGGCGACGATGCCGTCGACCACGCCGATCTGGACGCCGGCCTTCTCCAGCAGGCCGCTCTGCTCGATGTGCAGCTCCAGATAGGCCGCCTTGGCGCCCTTGGCGAGGCGCGCATCGGTCACATGATCCGGGTCGCCGCCGATCCGCCGGAGACCGTCACGTCTGCGGATGCCGTTGAGCGTGGCCTCCAGAGTGGGTCCCGGCGGCAAGATCCCCGCCGCCAGGCCGCTGCCGATGGTCCCGCCCTCTTCGTTCGACCACAGGACCACCTCCAGGGGATGACGCAGAGGCGCGTGCGCGGCGTTCAGGGTGCGCAGAACCTCGATGGCGGCGAGGGAGCCGAGCGCCCCGTCGAAATTGCCGCCGCCGGGCACGGAATCGATGTGCGAACCGATCACGATCGGCTTGAGGCCCGCCGTGTCGCCCTCCCGCCGGGCCCAGATATTGCCGGCCGCGTCGATGCGCGGGCTCGCCCCCGCCGCCCGGATCAGGCCCATGGCGTAGGCGCGGCCGGCGAGGTCGGCGTCGGAATAGGCATAGCGGCTGACCCCGGCGCTGAAGTCGCCGCCCGCAGGCCGGCCAAAGACGCTGAGCCCCTCCAGGGTCTGGCGCAACCGCTGAGGGTCGATCCGCAGGGCGGTCTCCCGCGCCTCGTCCGCGCGCGCCAGCCCTGTCCCCAGGGCCATCCCGGCGCCGATGGCGCCCAGCCAGGCCCGCCGTGTCCAGCTTCGCTGCATCGCCTTCCCCTCTCCTGCCGCGCCTGCTCTCCTGGCCAGGCTGCTCAGGGCGCGTCAACCCGCCCGGCCCTCAGAGGCCCGGACAGGGCCCCGGATGGCGCGCCAGCAGGGCCGCGCGGTCGTGGGAGAGATCGGCGCCGGACCGGGCGACGGGATAGGGCGCATCGCCCTTCAGCCCGCGCCACAGGGCCAGATTGTAGGCGGCCGTGTCGAGGTCGTCCTCGCGGCTGAAGTCCTGGCCCTTCATCACCCGCGCCCAGTAGACCCCCGAGCGCTGCGGCACGACGCAGGCGGCCTCGGCGACGGTCTGCGGCGGCAGGGGCAGGCTGGTGGTCCTCAGGATCGGACTGGGATGCGCCTCGAACGACCAATTCGCCTGATCGACATCGAAGACGTCGGTCATCGGCGCGGCCAGGGCATCGTTGAGGCCCATCGGCTCGACGCCCAGGATCGCCTCCAGGGTCGCCAGGAGATTGACCGTTGTATAGCGGCGCGAGACCACCGCGTGCGTCTTGACGTAGGGCCCGACGAAATAGGCCGGGGCGCGGTGGGCGTCGACGTGGTCGGGCCCGTCCTGGGCGTCGTCCTCGACCACCACGATCAGGGTGTCCTTGGCGAAGGGGCTCTGGGCCACCGCCTGCACCAGAAGGCCCACCGCATAGTCGTTGTCGGCCAGCTCGGTCTCCACCGTGGAGACGCCGTCCAGGCCCTTGCCGAAGTCGCCGGTATGGTCGTGCATCAGGCGCACCATCATCAGGCCAGGCGCCTTGCCCTTGGCGACGAAGCCATCGAACTCGCGCTTCCACTCCCGATAGCGCCAATAGTCGGGGAACATGTTGTCGAAGCCCCGGAAATAGCGGTCGGTGATGGCCATGAGCGAGGCCTTGGCCGGGGTGAAGACCTTGACGCCCGCCGCGTAGGGGTCGCGGATCAGGGGCGTGCGCTTGTCGCCCGCGGCCGCTTCATAGAGCGCCAGATCGCCATAGAATCCCCAGTTGCGCACCCAGAGACCGGCCCGCAGGGCCTGATCCCAGAGATAACCGCGTTCCGGCGCGCCGGGCGCATCGGGCGCCGCCACGTCGTGGCCGCCCGCGACCGCATTGGGGTCCTTGGGCCCGAGCGGGTTGGCGGCGAGGCGCTGGGCCGGGTCGGCGAGCCCGACATTGACGTTCCGGTTGTCGCCTTCCTGGTCGTATTGCAGGCCGCGCAGGGCATAGTTCACGGGCGCCTCGCGCTCGGTCCAGTCGTTGGTGCGGCCGCCCAGAGACCAGTTCCAGCCGGTATTGCTGCTCTCGCCGCTGTCGAAAAAGGCGTCGAGATCGACGAAGTCGAGGGCCAGGGCGTGCAGGTTGGGCGTCAGGGCCTTGCCGAACACCGCCAGCGACGGATCGCCATTGCCCACGGGCAGGTCGCCCAGGACCTGATCGTAGGTGCGGTTCTCCTTCACCACATAGATCACGTGATGGATGTGGCCGTGCAGGAAGGCCATGACCCGGCGGTCCTCCACCGAGGGCGCATCGAGCATATGGTCGTTGAGCGCCACCTGGCGCGTGGCGGCGGCCAGGGTTGAGGCGTCGGGCGGCGGCAGGGTGAGAAGCCCCGCCTTCTCCAGTTGCCAGACATACTGATTGGCCGCGCGGCAGGCGGTCTCGGAACCGGCCGCGGTGGAGAGGGTGTCGCGGCAGGCCTTGGCGTTGGGACCCGGCACGCTCTTGGCGTTGATGATGTAGAGGGCGCGGCCATCTGGCCGCTCGGCGACGCCGGTGGGGTACCAGCCGGTGGGGATCAGGCCGACGACGCGCGAGGCGGCAACCTCCGGCGCGCGCGTGACCGCGCCGGCCTTGGCGTCGTCGTCGTCATCGCCGTCGCCATCCGCATCGGCCTTGCGCGACGCCGCCTTGGCGAGACCCCGGGCCTCAGCGTCCAGGGCGATCACGGCGACGGCGTTCTCACCGCCATTGGCCACATAGAGGGTGCGCCGATCCGGGCTCAGGGCCAGGAAGTTGGACCCGGCTCCGCCCAGACCCGGGCGCGCCAGGGCCGGCGGCGCAGCGGTGGGAATGGTCTCCAGGATGCGGTCCTGGGCCGTATCGATCACCAGGGCGGCGTCGGTGTTGTCGAGCGCGGCATAGAGCCGGCCATGGGGTCCGGCCAGAAGATGAACCGGCTGGCCCCTTGTGGCGATGCGCGGCCCCACGGAGATATGGCCGGCGCCGATGGCAAGGGCGATGATCTGCCGGTCGCGCTCGGAGGCGACATAGGCGTGGCTGTTGTCGCTCCAGGCCACGGCGCGCGGAAATGTCCCGCCCGGCGCCCCCGCCCTGGCGGGATCGATGACGCCGGGACGCAAATCCTGCTCGGCAACCGCGCCGGATTTCAGATCGATCAGGCTGACCGAGTCGTTCTGCAGGTTGGTCGCGAGCAGGCGCGCGCCGTCGGGACTGATCGCCAGACCGCCGACCTCCGGCCGCACCATCAGCCCGATGCCGGTCTTGTGCCCCAGCTTGAAGGTCCGACCCGGGACGAAGGTCCCCGGGGCGCCGGTGAATTCGAGAACATCGTCATCGACCCCGCCGGAGACATAGAAGGCCCCGCCCTGAGGCGCCCAGACAAGGCCGATGAAGCTGTCCCGAATCGCCAGGGCCTGGAGCTGGCGCGGCGTGGGGCCGCTCACATCGAACACGAAGACGAACTCGGTGGAGGCGTCGGGCAGGATCTCCGCGTTCGGTCCAAACATGCGGTTGAAGCCGCTGGTCAGGACCAGCAGGGTCTTGCCATCCGGAGAGAGCGCCAGGGCGGAGGCCTGCCCCACCGTGTAGTCGGGCAAGTCCTTCAGATGCGGATTAAGCGCCTCGAACACGGCGCCGCGCGTGGCCAGCGGCGTGATCGCCTCACCCGTCGGCGCGATCTGCGGCGCCGCCATCGCTCGCCCCACCAGAGCCAGGGTCAGCGCGACCCCTACCCGCCATGTCCGGAACGTCTCAGAGCTCACCCTGCCCCCC
>DAIDGR010000102.1 GCA_027452265.1 Caulobacteraceae bacterium | reverse complement strand
CTGGCAGCCTTCAGCTTCAATGACAGCCGCCGCGACGTGGTCTGGCGGGGCTTCACCCTCCACTATTACGCCCAGGCCCTGGGCGACGCGGACCTGCGGGCCGCCTTCGCCAACTCGCTGGTCATCGCGCTCGTCTCCACGGCGGTGAGCCTGGTCCTGGGGAGCGGAGCGGCGCTCTGGCTTTGGCGGTTTCGCTTTCCCGGCAAGGCCGCGGCCGAGGGCGCCCTGGCCCTGCCCATCGCGGCGCCTGAAATCTGCATGGGCGTGGCCATGATGGTGTTCTTCAGCCGGGTTCTGCCCTGGCCAAGCGAGGCGCCGTGGCCGCTCAATCTGGGCGCCATCGCCATCTCGCATATCGCTTTTTCGTTCAGCTTCGTTGCGGTCGTGGTTCGCGCGCGCCTCGTCAGCTTCGACCCGGACCTGGAGGCCGCGGCCCGGGACCTGGGCGCCTCCACCTGGCGGGTGATCGTGGAGGTCCTGATCCCGCACCTCGTTCCCGGCCTGATCGCCGGAGGCCTGCTCGCCTTCAGCCTCAGCCTCGACGATTTCGTCATCACTTTCTTCACCTCGGGGCCCGACACGGTCACCTTCCCGGTCAAGGTCTATTCCATGGTGCGTTTCGCCGTGTCGCCCGAGATCAACGCCGCCTCCACGGTCCTGATGGCCCTGACCCTCCTGGTCACCGCCGTCGCCCTTCGCGTTCAGGGGGCGGCGGCGCGGCTGGCGGCGGGCGCATGAGGTCGGCTCCGCCCCTCCTCGCCCTCGAAGGGGTGAGCAAGCGATTTGGCCCCGTGACGGCGGTGGATGGGGTCGATCTGACCATCGCCGAGGGTGAGATTTTCGGCCTGCTGGGCCCCTCGGGCTGCGGCAAGACCACGCTTCTGCGGCTCCTCGCCGGGTTCGAGGCGCCGGACGCGGGACGGCTCCTCCTCGACGGCGCGGAGATGACCGCGACGCCGCCGCACCGCCGGCCGCTGAACATGGTGTTCCAGTCCTACGCCGTGTTCCCCCATCTGAACGTCGCGCAGAACATCGCTTTTGGCCTGCGCATGGAGGGCGTCGCCGGGGCCGAGCGTCGCCGCCGGGTCGAGGAGGCCCTGGCCCTGGTCAAGCTCGAGAGCCTGGGCGGACGGCGCCCGCACCAGCTCTCCGGCGGTCAGAGGCAGCGCGTGGCCCTGGCCCGGGCCCTGGTCAAACGGCCCCGGGTCCTGCTGCTGGACGAGCCGCTCTCGGCCCTCGACGCGAAGTTGCGCGAGGCCATGCGCGAGGAGCTGATCCAGCTTCAGCGCCGCACCGGCGTCACCTTCGTCTTCGTCACCCACGACCAGGAGGAGGCCCTGGCCCTCTCGAGCCGTTGCGCGGTGATGCGTGAGGGACGCCTGGAGCAGGTCGCCGCGCCCGCCGACCTCTATGCGGCGCCGACGAGCCGCTTCGTCGCCGACTTCATCGGCGCGGCCAATCTCCTCGCCGGGCGGATCGTCTCCGGCCGTTTTGTCGCCGACGACCTTTCCCTCAGCGCCCCGGCGACGGGCCCGGACGCGGATCGGGCCTGGCTTTGCCTGCGTCCCGAGGAGATCGCTCTGGCGGCGCCGGGCGCGGGGCGCGGCCAGGGCCGCGTCGTTCGCCTGACCTTTCTGGGCGCGCAGATCGCCCTGGAGGTGTCGGTCAGCCCAACTCTGACCCTGAAGGTTCGTGCGCCCGCGGCGGGGGCGACCTGGCGGGAGGGCGAGACGGTGGCCCTCGACTGGACGGACGCGGCAGGGCATCTGGTGCGCCGATGAGCCAGACCCGTCCCTTGATCGGCGTGATCGCCTGCCATGTCCGGGCCGGGCCGGAAGGGTCGCAGGCGGTGATCGACCGCTACGTCCAGGCGGCCATGCGCCATGCCGACGCCCTGGCCGTGATCGTCCCGGCCGATCCCGACCACGCGCCCCCGCGGGAGATCGCCGCGCGTCTGGATGGCGTGATGCTCACGGGCAGCCCCTCCAATGTCGATCCGCGCCGGTATGGCGAAGCGTTCGACCCGGACCATGGTCCCTATGATCCCGATCGCGACGCCATGGCCCTCGGCCTGATCGACGCCGCCATCGCCCTGGGGCGGCCGGTTCTGGGAGTCTGTCGCGGCTTTCAGGAGATCAATGTGGCGTTCGGCGGCACGCTGGACCGCCGGATCAGCTCTCATCCCGGACGCGTCAAGCACCACGCGCCGCCCGGCGCCGACCTGACCGCGCAGTTCACCCATGGCCACGATGTCGCCCTTACCCCTGGCGGCGTGCTCGCCAGCGCCTATGGCCGCCAGAGCCTGGCGGTGAATTCGGTGCATTTCCAGGGCGTGGACAAGCTGGGTCCGGGGCTCGAGATCGAGGCCCGCGCGCCCGATGGGGTGATCGAGGCGGTGTTCGCGGCCCCCAATGGGGCCCAGATCCTGGCTGTGCAGTGGCACCCGGAATGGCGGCCCGACCTGCACCCCGACTCCCGGCGCCTATTTGAGCTGTTCGGCCAGGCCCTGGGCGGCGAGCGGCTCGCGGGCGCCCCTCGCTCCGGGGGCTGATTTCGCCTCCGCCTGGGTTTAAGGAGGGGGCAGGTTCGTCTCTCTTTCCCGTCTCAGCCCTGAAGGACCCGCACATGCACGGTCGCGTCAATTCGCTCGACGCCTTCTGGATGCCGTTCTCCAACAATCGGGCCTTCAAGGAGCATCCGCGCCTCTTCGTCGGGGCCAAGGACATGCACTATTTCACCCCGGATGGACGCCAGGTGATCGACGGGACCTCGGGCCTGTGGTGCGTCAACGCCGGCCACTGTCGCGCCCCCATCGTCGAAGCGATCCAGCGCCAGGCGGCGGAGATGGATTTCGGCCCCGCCTTCCACCTCGGCCACCCCAAGGCCTTCGAACTGGCGCGCCGCGTCGCCGACCTGTTTCCCGAAGGCATCGACCAGGTGTTCTTCTGCAATTCCGGTTCGGAGGCGGTGGACAGCGCCCTGAAGATTGCGCTCGCCTATCAGCGGGCCATCGGCCAGGCCCAGCGCACCCGCCTGATCGGCCGCGAGCGCGGCTATCACGGGGTCGGCTTCGGCGGCGTCTCGGTGGGCGGCATGGTCGCCAATCGCCGTCACTGGGGCCCGCTCCTGCCCGGCGTCGACCATCTGCGCCACACCCACGATCCGGCCAGCGGGACCTTCGTGCGTGGCCAGCGCGAGACCGGGGCGGAGCTGGCCGACGATCTGGAGCGCCTGGTGGGCCTTCACGGCGACACCATCGCCGCGGTGATCGTCGAGCCCATGGCCGGGTCCACCGGCGTTCTCGTGCCGCCCAAGGGCTATCTTGAGCGTCTGCGTCAGATCGCCACCAAGCACGGCATCCTTCTGATCTTTGACGAGGTGATCACCGGATTTGGCCGCCTCGGCGCGGCCACGGCGTCGGACTATTTCGGCGTCACGCCCGACCTGATGACCTGCGCCAAGGGCCTGACCAACGCCGCCGTGCCCATGGGCGGGGTCGGGGTGAAGGGCGAGGTCTATGACGCCATCCTCGCGGCCAGCCCGCCCGGCATCGACCTGTTCCACGGCTACACCTATAGCGGCCATCCCCTGGCGGCGGCGGCGGGTCTGGCGACCCTGGACGTCTACGAGTCCGAGGGCCTGTTCGCCCGGGCCAAGGCCCACGCCAAGCCGTTCGAGGACCTGGTGCACGGCCTCAAGGGCCTGCCGCACGTGATCGACATCCGCAATCTGGGCATGGTGGCCGGGATCGAGCTGGAGCCGCGTCCCGGTGCGCCCGGCGCGCGGGCCATGGAGGCCTTCCAGAAGGCCTACGACACCGGCCTGCTGTTGCGCGTCACCGGCGACATCATCGCCCTCTCGCCGCCCCTGATCGCCGAGCCGGCGCATCTGACCGAGATCGTCGAGCGCCTGGCCGGGGTGCTGAAGACCGTCGCTTAGGGGGCGTTACGGCGCCGTCTGATCAGACGGGAATGGTCTGGGCGCTTAGGCGGCGCTTAAGCGCTTGAGTCTAGAACCAATAGGCATATCGCGGCGCCTTGAGGCGCGGTGGCCTCTTTCGGGCCCACAACCCTTTGGGTCGATGCGCGGCGGCGGCTCGGTAAGGCGGGAGCGAGCGGCGTCTCAGGGACTGAGAAAACTCACGCGCCGGTTTGGGTAATCCACGGTCATGATCAGCGACCTGAACGCGTTCCCGCCGAGGGAGCCCACGACGGGCTGATCGGTCATTGACGACATGAACGTCTCATAGGCCGCGTCAGGACGGCGGGTGAACCAGACCGGACCGACGTCGATGCCGGCGATGAGAATATGCGCGACCCTGATCATGTCGGCGCCGGTGGCGACCTGAGCCGCCTGGATCACCGGCCAGTCCGGGTGCGCGGCGCGCCAGGACTCAAAGATCGAGCTTGAGATCATGCTGGTCGCGCGCATGCGTGCCTGCCCGCTTCCCAAGGCCTGGACGGCGGCGGGCGTCAGGTAAGTCTCGGCCCCGGTGTCGAGCAGGAACGACATTTTGCGGCCGTCGATCCGCGCCTCGAGCCGGGGGAAGTGCGTCGTCTCACGGCCCTTGGCGTCGGTCTGGAACCCAAGGGGTAGGACATGGGCGCTCCGGGGAGGTCGCCACGAAGCGGGTTCAAGGCCTAGAGTCTGCTTTGGATAATTCCAGGTCCAGACATGACCGGCGAACCACGGCGCGCCGACGATGCCATCTCCCTGACCGGGCCACGCCGGGATTTCCGCCACGCGGTTGACGATCACGGCCGGCGCCGGCAAGGGCGGCGAAGGCTCCTTGGTCCGAGGGGGAGTCGCCGTCCGCGTCTCGGGCCCAAGGTGGGATGTGACCTCAGGATCGGTGGCGAGGGCCACGTGCAAGCCGAGCCGCCGCGCCGCCTCCGCCGATAGGATCAGGCCGCCGCCGCCTGTATCCGTATACAGCTGAAGAGGGGCGCCCTCTGGTGTTCTGAGTTGGACATAGACCGTGTCGCCCTCGAAGTGCGCGGGCAGGAGGGCGGCGGTAGGAGCGGGGTCCGCCAGCACCGCGGCGCCCCCCCATGCGGCCCAGGAGGCGATTGCCAACAGTGCGCCAAAATGAGGCGCCCCAAGACTCACCGGCCCAATGCCCGGTCGGCGAAGGCGAGCGCGCTCTTGTAGTCGGCCTTCCCGTTGGGCGCGCGCAGACTCACCTCGCCGGTGACGATCCGCTTGGGCGCCTTGTAGGCCGCCAGGGACTGGCGGACGTGGGCGATCAGCGCCCCCTCGTCCAGGGCCGCCCCCTCGCGCAGGCGCACCACGCCGGTGACCGACTGGCCCCACTTCGGGTCGGGCAGGCCGACCACCAGGGCGTCCTCCACGTCCGCGTGGCGCTTGAGCACCTCCTCGACCTCTTCGGGAAAGACCTTCTCGCCCGCCGTATTGATGCAGGCATTGCCGCGTCCCAGCAGGGTCAGGGTCCCGTCCGCCTCGACGATGCACCAGTCGCCCGGAACCGAGTAGCGCACGCCGTCGATCACGCGGAAGGTGCGGGCGGTCTTCTCCGGATCCTTGTAATAGCCCACCGGCCCCGGCGGCCCCACGGCGACGAGGCCGCGCTTGCCCGAGCCGGGCGCCACGGGCTGGTCGTCCTCGTCGAACACCCGCGCCCGCTCGCCCAAGGCGAACTTGGCGGTGGAGACCTCGCCGCCCGCGGTCATCATGGACGCGCCAAGGCCCAGGGCCTCGGACGAGGAGAAGGCGTCGATCATCACCGCCTTGGGCATGTGCCGCAGCAGGGCCTGCTTGATCTCGCGACTCCACATCACGCCGGACGAGGTGACGCGCTCGACGCAGGTGACGTCGAACCGGCCGGGGTCGCGATCCAGGGCCTCGGCCAGGGGGCGGGCGAAGGGGTCGCCGACAATGGTCAGATTGGCCGCGCGCCACCGGGCGATCGCTTCAGCCATCTCCTGGGGGTCGAAATGGAGATGGGTCAGGGTGATGACCGGACCTCCGGCCAGGAGGCCCGCCATGGCGGTGAAGAGACCCGTTCCGTGCATCAGGGGCGGAGCGATGACGCTGGCCGCGCCGGGACCGATCAGGCGCGTGGCGGCGACCAGTTCGTCGAGGGTCTCGGGCACCGGGCCCAGCAGGCGGGCGGAGGCGAGCGTCACCTGGCGCAGATCGTTCTGCGTCCACATCACGCCCTTGGGCATGCCGGTGGTGCCGCCGGTATAGAGAAAAAAGAGATCATCGCCCTGGCGCTTGATGTCGAGCCGCTCGCCCGTTCCACCTTCGGCCAGCGCCTCATAGGCCTCGGCGAAGCCGCCGCCTTCGCCCACCTCGATGAAGGTCGCCGCCTTGTCCAGCCGGCCCCGGATGGCCTCGATGTTCTCCCGGAACTCCGCGCCATAGACCACCGCCTGGGCGTCGGAATTGTCGAAGATGTAGTGCACCTCCTCGGGGGTGTAGCGATAGTTGACGTTCACATGCACCAGCCTCGCCTTGAAGCAGGCCGCCAGGAGCTCGGTATATTCCGGCCGGTTGTGCATATAGAAGGCGACCTTGTCGCCGGGCCGCGCGCCGCGCGCGATCAGGGCTGCGGCGAGGTTGTTGCTGCGCCTCTGCAGGTCACCCTGGCGGATCACCCGCTCGCCATGGATCAGGGCGGGATGGTCCGGGGGCAGGACCTCGCCCACCGCATCGAGAATGTCGCCGAAATTCCATTCGTACATGGCGCGCCCTTCGTCTGCCGCTCCTCGCCGGCCCGTCTGATGCGGGCCTGACCCTGACCTTAAGGCGGGATTTCCCCTCGCGCCACGGCGCCGTGGCGGCAAGGGCGCGTGTCGGATACGCAACATTAACGTCTGTTCACTTGGATCGCGGGCGCGGTCGGGCTTAAGCCGATGTCGACCCGCTGGACCCCGCCATGGCCTTACCCGCGCTCCTCGTCGCCGCCCAGCTGATGGCCGCCCAGGGCCTCTCCGCGCCCGCTCTGCCGCGCCTGCCGCCGATCACGCGCCAGCCTCAGGTGGTGTTCGTCGACCGCAATGGCGAGGAGATCGGAACCCGGGGCGGGCGCTATGGCCCTCCGGTGGATATCGACCGCCTGCCCGCCTACGTGCCGGCCGCCTTCGTGGCGATCGAGGACCGGCGTTTCTGGGACCACGGCGCGGTCGATCCGGTGGGCATGGCCCGGGCGCTGTTGGCCGACATCGCCAGCGGCAAGGCCAAGGAGGGCGCCTCCACCATCACCCAGCAGCTCGCGCGCAACCTGTTCCTCAACGACCAGCGCACGGTCAGTCGCAAGGCCACCGAGATCGTCTACGCCCTTGAGCTGGAGAAGGCCTACAGCAAGAAGCAGATCCTGGGGCTCTATCTCAGCCGGGTCTATTTCGGCGAAGGCGCCTACGGCCTGGAGGCGGCCTCGGAACGGTATTTCGCCCGCCCGGCGCGGCGTCTTACCGTCCGCCAGGCGGCCATGCTCGCGGCCCTGATGAAGTCGCCTACCGAATACGACCCGATCGAGCATCCTGACCGGTCCAGTGAGCGCACGGCCCTGGTGCTCGCCGCCATGACGGCCACCGGGGCCATCACCCCGGCCCAGAGCGCGCGGGCTCTCGCCGAAACGCCGCACGTCTATCATGTGGCCCGGCAGGACGACGCCCAGTACTTCGTCGACTGGGCCGACGGCCAGGTCAACCGGCTGTTCCCCAGGATCACCCGCGACATCATCGTGCGGACCACGCTGGACCTGCCGCTGGAGGCGGAGACCGGCGAGGCGGCGCAAAGGATTGTCGCCGATTATCGCGGGCGCGGCGTGCAGCAGGCGGCGGTCATCTCGCTCGATCCGGACGGGCGGGTGCGGGCCCTGATCGGCGGGACCGACTACGCCACCGCCCCCTATGACCGCGCCGTCCTGGCGCATCGTCAGCCGGGCTCCTCCTGGAAGCCGTTCGTCTATCTCACCGCCCTGGAGGCGGGACTGACGCCGGACACGCCGGAGATCGATCAGCCGGTGACCATCGATGGCTGGAGCCCCTCCGACTACGAGCCCGAGTTCCTGGGCCCCATCACCCTTCAGGTGGCGCTGGCCAAGTCCATCAATACCGTGGCGGCCTCCGTCGCCGACCAGGTGGGCCGGGACAAGGTGGCGGCCACGGCCCGGAGCCTGGGCATCGTCTCACCGATCAATCTCGACCCGGCCATGGCGCTCGGCACGACGGCGGTGGCGCCCCTGGAGATGGCGGAGGCCTATGACGCCCTGGGCAATGGCGGGCGTCGCGTCGTCGCCTATGGCGTGGAGGAGGTGCAGGAGGTGGGCGGACCGGTCATCTGGCGCCACCCCGCGCCGGTGACGCCCCAGGTGGTGGACAATCCCTATCTGTCGGAACTGGTGGGCATGATGCGCACCGTATTGACCGAGGGCACGGGAACCGCCGCCGCCATCCCCGGCCACGACCTTGCGGGCAAGACCGGCACCACCTCCGACTACAAGGACGCCTGGTTCTGCGGCTTCACCGGCGGCCTGACCACCGTGGTGTGGATCGGGCGCGATGACGACCGTCCGATGGTCAAGGTGGTCGGCGGCTCGGCCCCGGCGAGCCTCTGGCGCGAGGTCATGGCGGCAGGCATGCGCCGCTTCCCCACGGGTCCGATCCCCGAGGGCCCGCCGCCGCCGCTCCCCGCCAGCGTCGTCGCCGAGGCGGGAACGGCCCCGGCGATGGGGGCGTCATCGGCGAACCCGCCGGCCGCGCAGGCGCCCGCGACTCAGACTCCAGCGACTCAGACTCCAGCGACCCAGGCGCCCGCTTCGCCCCGGCCGCGCTGACGCCTCAGAGGCTCTTGAGGGCCGCCAGCACCGCCGCCGCGTGGCCCGGAACCTTCACCTTGCGCCAGATCTGGGCGAGCTTGCCCTGGGCGTCGATCAGGAAGGTGGAGCGGTCCACGCCCATATAGGTGCGGCCATACATGCTCTTCTGCACCCAGGCGCCGTAGCGCTCGATCACGTCACTGTCCTTGTCCGAACCGAGCCGGGGCGCGAGGCCATACTTGGCGCGGAACTTGGCGTGGCTGGCGGCCGAGTCCTTGGAGACCCCGACCACGGTCGCCCCCGCGGCGGCGAATTCAGCCGCCAGGGCGGTGAAGTCCTGCGCCTCCTTGGTGCAGCCGCTGGTGTCGTCCTTGGGGTAGAAATAGAGCACCACCGGGCGGCCCTTGAGGGCGGAGAGCGCGATCTCGCCGTCATCGCCGGGCAGGGTGAAGTCGGGGGCGGCGTCGCCAATCTGGAGCGTCATGGGCTTCGTCTCCTTGGGATCTGTCAGACAATGACCAGGCGTTTGCGGCTGTTGCCTTTGCGAAGCTCGGCCTGCGACCCGCTCACCGCCACCGCGGCATTGGCGTCGGTGACCTTGACGCCGTCAATGCGGAAGGCCCCTCCCGCGATCTGACGCCGCGCATCGCCGTTGGAGACGGCGAACCCCGCCGCCACCATCAGCGCCGTATTCGACATCCCGGCCAGGGACTCGCGGGCGATCTCCACGGTCGGCAGGTCGCTGGAAAGCTGGCCCTGCTCGAAGGCCGCCCGGGCGGCGCCGGCCGCGGTCTCAGCGGCCTCGCGGCCGTGGATCAGGGCCGTGGCCTCCGTCGCCAGAACCTTCTTGGCCTCGTTGATCTCGGCGCCCGCCAGGGCCTCGAGCCGGGCGATCTCGTCGAGCGGCAGGTCGGTATAGAGCTTCAGGAACCGGCCGACATCGGCATCCTCGGTGTTGCGCCAGAACTGCCAGTAATCATAGGGCTTGAGCAGATCGGCGTTGAGCCACACGGCCCCGGCGGCGGTCTTGCCCATCTTGGCGCCCGAGGCCGTGGCGATCAGCGGCGCGGTCAGGGCGAAGGCGCTCTTCTGGTCGATGCGCCGGATCAGCTCCACGCCGTTGATGATGTTGCCCCACTGGTCCGATCCGCCCATCTGCAGGGAGCAGCCGAAGCGGCGGTTGAGCTCCAGGAAGTCCACCGCCTGCATCAGCATGTAGTTGAATTCGAGGAAGCTGAGCGGCTGCTCGCGGTCGAGACGCAGCTTGACCGAGTCGAAGCTCAGCATGCGGTTGATGGTGAAGTGCGGCCCGAATTTCCGCAGGAACTCGACATAGCCGAACCGCGACAGCCAGGCGTCGTTGTCGATCATCCGCGCGTCGCTTGGCCCCTCGCCGAAGGTCAGGAGCTTGGCGAAGACGTGGCTGAGGCTCTCGATATTGGCGGCGATGTCGGCGTCGGTGAGCAGGCGCCGCGTCTCATCCTTGCCCGAGGGGTCGCCGACCTTGGTGGTGCCCCCGCCCATGACCACGATCGGCTTGCCGCCGGCCTGCTGCAGGCGACGCAGCATCATCATCACCAGCAGGTTGCCTACATGGTAGCTCGAGGCGGTCGCGTCGAAGCCGATATAGGCGGTCAGGGTCCCGGCGCAGGCGGCGGCGTCCAGGCCTTCGAAGTCCGAGCACTGGTGGATATAGCCGCGCTCGCCCAGGACGCGGAGGAAGTCCGACTTCGGGGTGAAGCCCGGCGGGAAGGGGTTGGCGGACATGGCGGCTCCTTGAGGACCTCGTGAAGGCGGACCGGGGAGGCGTGTCCTTGAACTTAAAGGGGACCATCCGCCGGCGGGACGCGGGCGGATGTGTCGAACCGGCCGCGCGCTAGGTGGGCGAGCGGTAATAGCCACCAGGGCGAGGGGTGCGGCGCGACATGCCCGCTAGCTACAAAGAGGCGGGCGTGGCAGTCAAGGCGGCCATGCGCGTTCTGGGCTTCATGACCGGCACCTCGCTGGACGCCGTCGACATGGCGATCCTCGAGACCGACGGCGAGACGATCACCGCCTTCGGCCCGGCCGGGGAGCGCAAGCTCGATCCCGCGGTGCGGGACCTGGTCGAGGCGGCCACGCGCGCGGCGCTTCGCTGGCCCTGGGGGGCGGATCGTCCGCCTGAGTTCGCCGCGGCGGCGGCCGCCGTCGCCGCCGCCCATCTGCGATCGGCGCGCGAATTCCTGGCGGAGCTGGGCGAGAACGCAGGGCGCCTCGACCTCGTGGGCGCGCACGGTCAGACCGTTCTGCACCAGCCGCCCGGGCCCGCACGGCGCCACGGTCGAACCGTGCAGCTTCTCGACGCCCAGGCCCTGGCGCAGGGCCTTGGCCTTCCGGTGGCGTTCGATTTTCGCACCGCCGACGTCGCCGCCGGCGGCCAGGGCGCGCCCCTCGCGCCGATCTATCACGCCGCCCTGGCCAGTCATGCGGGCCGGGCGGGGCCCGTGGCCGTGCTCAATCTCGGCGGGGTGGGCAATGTCACCCTGATCCGGGACGACGGCGAGCTGGAGGCCCATGACACGGGCCCGGCCAACGGCATGATCGATCTTTGGGTTCAGGCTCGCACCGGCGAGCGGTGTGATGAGGACGGGGCCCTGGCCCGCGCTGGACAGGTCGACGCCGCCGCCCTTCGCGCCTATCTCGACCACCCCTATTTCGCCGGACGTGGGCCGCGGTCCCTGGATCGCTATGACTTTTCGCTCGACGGCGTGACGCATCTTCGTCTGGAGGACGGGGCGGCGACCCTCACCGCCTTCGCGGCCGAGGCCGTGCGGATCGGTCTGGCGGCCCTCACCCAGACCCCGCGGGAGGTGATCGTTTGCGGCGGCGGGCGGCGCAATCCCGCGCTCATGGCCGCCATCGCCGAGCGGCTGGCGGTTCCGGTCCGGACGGCCGAGGCCGTGGGCTGGCGCGGCGACTCGATCGAGGCGGAGGCCTTCGCCTTCCTCGCGGCGCGGACGGTGCGGCGACTGCCCATCTCGTTTCCCGGAACCACGGGGGCGCCGCGCCCCCTGTCCGGGGGGCGGATCGTCAAGCCCTAAGCTCCCCTAGCCCAGAAGGTCGGCCACCGCTTCGAGCCAGTGGCGGACCGGCGTCGTCGTGGCGGCGCCCAGATGCAGCTGACACCCGACATTGGCGGTGCAGATCTGATCGGGCGCGGACGCCTGCAGGGCGGCCAGCTTCCTCTCGCGCAAGGCCGTGGCGAGCTTGGGCTGCAGCAGGGCGTAGGCGCCGGCCGAGCCACAGCAGAGATGGGCGTCGGCCACCGGCTGAGGTGAAAAGCCCAGACGTGACAAGAGCCGGGCCGGCGCCGCGCCAAGGCCCGGACCATTGCGCAGGGTGCAGGGAATATGGACGGCGACGCGCGGGTCGGCCGGCGCCCGCAGCGGCGGCAGCGGGGTCGCCTCCAGCACCTCCACAGGATCCTTCAGCCGGGGCAGGACGCGCGCCAGGCGCTCGGCGGCCTCCGCCTCGCCGTCCAGGAGGTCGGGATAGTCGCGAATGAAGGCGGCGCAGCCGCTGGCTGTGACCACCAGAGCCTCAGCCCCCGCATCCAGCTCCGCCGTCCAGGCGGCGAGGTTGCGCCGGGCGAGGGCTCGCGCCTCCTCCGTGGCCCCCAGATGCGCCGACAGGGCGCCGCAGCAGCCCAGGCCCGGCGTTTCGCCAAGGGCGATCCCGGCGGCGGCGAAGACCTTTTGCGCGGCGGCGTTGGTCTGCGGCGTCGCGCTGGCCTGCACGCAGCCGCGCAGCAGGGTCATGCGCCGGCCAAGCCCGGGAGGCGGCGGCCCCAGAGGGGCGGGCGTCGCTCTCGGCGGCGGCGGCGGGATCTTGGCGCGGAGAGATGCGGGGAGCAGGGGCCTGGCGAGGCGACCCAGGGCCAGCAGGATATCGAGCCGGGGCGGCGAGAGCATCACCTTGCGCAGGGCGAAACGCAGAAATCGGGACACGAGCCCCCGCCGGGGGGCCAGGGCCTCCCGGCCCACCTCCACGAGGCGATGATAGGCGACGCCAGAGGGGCAGGCGGTCTCGCAGGCCCGGCAGGTCAGACATCGGTCCAGGTGATGCTGGGTGAGGCGCGTGGCTTCGCC
>DAIDGR010000101.1 GCA_027452265.1 Caulobacteraceae bacterium | reverse complement strand
GGTCAGGGCCTGCGAGACCAGCAACCCGCCGACGATCGCATAGCCGAGCGGCTGGCGGAATTCCGAGCCCGTGCCGGTGAAGAGGATCATGGGAACCCCGCCCAGCATGGCCGCCGCCGTCGTCATCAGGATCGGCCGCAGCCTCTGATGCGAGGCCTGCCGCGCCGCCTCTACCGCGTCGAGACCCTTCTCCCGCTCCAGATGCAGGGCCACGTCGACGATCATGATCCCGTTCTTCTTGACGATGCCGATCAGGAGAATGATCGCGATGATGCCGATCACATTGAGGTTCTGTCCGGCCAGCAGCAGGGCGAGCAGCGCGCCGACCCCCGCCGAGGGCAGGGTGGAGAGAATGGTCAGAGGGTGGATGTAGCTCTCATAGAGAATGCCCAGGATGACATAGACCGCGATCAGGGCGGCGCCGATCAGCAAGGGCTCGGAGGCGAGGGACTGCTGGAAGGCCTGGGCGTTGCCCTGGAAGCTTCCGGCCAGGGTCGCCGGCGCCCCGAGCTTGTCGCGCGCCTGCTGCACCAGCTTCACGGCCTGGCCCAGCGGCACGTTCGGGGCGAGGTTGAAGGACAGGGTCGCCGCGGGGAACTGACCCTGGTGGCTCACCGTCAGGCTGCTGGTCCCGTCGGGGTCGATGCGCGCCAGAAGCGAGAGGGGCACTTCCTGACCCGTCACCGGCGACAGCAGAAACACGGACTTGAACAGGTCCGGAGAGGCCTGCAGCTCCGGCAGGGCCTCCAGCACCACGTGATAGGCGTTGAGCTGGGTGAAGTACTGCGCCACCTGCCGCTGGCCGACCAGATCATAGACCGCGTTGTCGATGTCGGCGGTGGTGATCCCGAACCGTTGGGCCGCCGCGCGATTGATGTCCACGCGGATGGCCGCGCCGTCGGACTCCTGGTCTGAGCTGACATCCTTGAGCTGCGGCATCTGCTTGAGGGCCGCGAGCAGACGCGGCGCCCAGGCGTCCAGCTCGTCCAGATTGTCGTCGGAGAGGGTGTACTGATACTGCGCCTGTCCGAAGCGGCCGCCGATATTGATGTCCTGGTTGGCCTGCAACAGGGTCTGCACGCCCGGGACCTCGTTCAACTGCGGTCGCAGGCGGTTGATGATGTCGGTCGCCGAGGTGGCGCGTCCGGCGTCGCGAGGCTTGAGGGTCAGGCTGATATTGGCCTGATTGTACCCGCCATTGCCGGCATAGAAGGCGACATTGGCCACGTCCTTGTCCCGGGTGAGGATCCGGGCGGCCTGATAGACCTTGTCCTGAAGCTTGGCGAAGGACGCGTCCTGGGAGGTCAGGACCACGCCGCTGAGGAAGCCCGTATCCTGCTGCGGGAAGAACCCGGTCGGCACCGTCGCATAGAGAAACACCGCCAGTCCCATGGTCGCGGCGAAGATCGCCAGGGTCACGCGCATGTGCTGCAGAACCACGTCCAGGGCCCGGGCATAGGCCGCCTCCAGCGCCTTGAAGCCCCGCTCCAGGCCTCGGGTGAAGGCCGTCCGGGGAGGCGAGGGGGGGCGCAGGAACAGGCTGCACAGCATGGGCGTCACGGTCAGGGAGAGGAAGATCGACAGAACCACCGCCGCGCTGAGCGTGAAGGCGAACTCGCTCATCAGCCGTCCCACCACGCCGCCCATGAACATCAGGGGCGTGAACACCGCCACCAGCGAGATGGAGATGGTCAGGATGGTGAAGCTGATTTCCCCGGCGCCGACCATGGCCGCCTCGAACGGGGCCATGCCCTGCTCGATCTTGTGCCAGATCACCTCCTCCATGACGATCGCGTCGTCCACGACGAAGCCCACGGCGATGCTGAGGGCCATCAGGGAGAGGTTATCCAGGCTGAACTTCAGGGGCAGCATGACCGCCCCCGTGGCGAGCAAGGCCAGAGGGATGACCACGCTGGGGATCAGGGTGGCGCGGATATCGCGCAGGAACAGGAAGATGACCCCGACCACGAGGACGATGGTGATCAGGAGGGTGATCGCCACGTCCCGCACCGCCGCCCGGATGGTCTGGGTCCGGTCGGCCGCAACCTCGATATCGATCCCGGGGGGCATGCTGGCCCGGATCTTCGGCAGGGCGGCGCGAATGGCGTCCACGGTCTTGATGACATTGGCGCCCGGAAGCTTGCGAATGATCAGAAGGGCGGCCGGACCGCCTTTGAAGGTCTGGGGCCCGGTCGCGCCGGCCCCGGGAAAGAACCAGGCGCCGGTCTGGTTGTTCTCCACATCGGCGATGGCGCGGCCGATGTCGCGCACGCGCACCGCGCCGCCATTGACCCGGTTATAGCCGACCACGAGGTTGTTCCACGGCGCGGCGTCGAGGATCTGGTCGTTGTCATAGACGGTCAGGCTTCGCTGCGGACCGTTGACGGCGCCCTTGGGCGCGTTGACCGTCTGGTTGGAGATGGCCGTGGCGATATTGGGCACGGACAGGCCCAGCGCCGCGACCTTCCGCGGGTCGATCTGAATGCGCACGGCGGGTTTGCGCTCGCCGGCCACGAACACCTGACCCACCCCCGGAAGCTCGGCGATCCTTTGGGCGAGGATACTGTCGCCATAGTCGCTCACCTGGGCCAGCGGAATGGTGCTGGAGGTCATGGAGATGATCATGATCGCCGGATCGGCGGGGTTGATCTTCCGTACATAGGGGGGCGAGGGCAGGTTGGTGGGCAGCTGCGCGGCCGCCGCGTTGATCGCCGCCTGGACGTCCTGGGCGGCGGCGTCGATGTTGCGCGACAGGTCGAACTGCAAGGTCACCGAGGTGCTGCCGAGCGAGCTCACCGAGGTCAGCTGGGTCAGGTCCTGAATTTCCGAGAACTGCCGCTCAAGGGGCGTGGCGACGTTCGAGGCCATGGTCTCGGGGCTGGCGCCGGGCAGGCCGACATTCACCTCGATCGTGGGAAAGTCGACCTGAGGCAGGGAGGAGACGGGCAGGTTCAGAAAGCCCACCACCCCAAGCAGCAGAAATCCGATGGCGATCAGCGAGGTCGCGACGGGACGTCGGATGAAGGGCGTCGAGAGACTCACCGGCGGCCCCTCAGGCCCGGCCCGTGGGGGCTGTCACACCGCCATTGGCCTTGATGCGCACCTTGGAGCCGGGCTTCAGGATCATCTGACCGTCGACGACCACCGTCTCGCCCGCCTTGAGGCCATCGCCGATGATCGCCAAGGGGCCCTGGGTGCTGCGGATCGTCACGGGACGATACTGGGCGGTCGCGCCCGCCACCACATAGACGAAGGCGCCCTTGGGCCCCTTGTTGACGGCGGTCACGGGTATGGTGGTCGCGTGGCGCAGCGTGTCCAGGGTCAGGACCACATTGACGTACTGACCGGGCCAGAGCTTTTCGTCGGCATTGTCGAACTTGGCCTTGAGCTGCACCGTGCCGGTGGCCGGATCGACCTTGTTGTCGGCGATCGACACAAGGCCCTCGCCGAGCGGCTGATTGGTCTCCTGGGTGAAGGCCGCGACCTTGAGCGCGCGCCTCAGGCCGTCGGTGACCTGGGCGAGGTGGGCGAAGTCCGACTGCGGCACGGTGAAGGTCACCGCGATCGGGGTGATCTGGTTGATGACGACGATGCCGCTGGAGCCGGTGACGCCGCCGGTGACGCTGCCCATGGCGCCCGCTCCGGGATTGGCCCCGCCGGCCGCGCCCGCCGAGACCGGACTGCCGGTCGCCGAGGCGCCGTTGGTGCTGGCGCTGACGCCGCCGCCGCCCACCACATTGCCCGGATCGATCAGGCGCACGCCCGCCCGCCCGGAAATGGGCGAGGTGATATGGCAACGGTCGAGATTGACCCTGGCCGCCGCGACGGCGCCCTGGTCGGCCATGACGATGCCCTCATCCTGTTGGACGAGGCCCATCTGATCCTCATAGGTCTGCCGCGCGATCGAGTCCGTGGCCGCCAGGCTCTTGTATCGCGCGAGGTCCCTTTTGGCCGTGTCCAGGGCCGCCTGATCGCGTTTCAGCACGCCCTGGGCCTGCAGGAGGGCGGCGCGATAGGGGGCCGGGTCGATTTCCGCCAGCACCTGGCCAGCCTTGACCGGGGCGCCCTCGGTGAAGTCGACCTTCTCGATCACGCCGCTGACCTGGGCGACGATGACGTCGCTGCGCCAGGCCTGGGCCGCGCCCAGAGCCTGGATCTGCTCGGGCACGTCCGAGACGGAGACCTGGGCCACGTCCACCGGAACCTCCGGGCTCGCGCGCTCGGGTTTGGGCGAGGACTTGAAGACCGCGACGAGGACCAGGACGAGGGCCAGACATCCCAGTCCGCCAAAGACGAAGGCCGCTCGCCTCTTGTCCGACATGCCGCAAAAACCTTCCTCTCGCGCCCGCCCGCGAAGGCACGCCGGACTTAACCCTAGGATCGCTCGTTCGGGGGCGGCCCTTTTGGGTTCGACTCCCCGAAGCGACGTCGGAGTTCGCCCGAAGGTCGCTCCTGATCGCCTGATGCGCCGCGCCACATGACCGAGCAATGAGGCAGGGACATTTCGGCGAGGAAACGGGAGTGCTTTAAGGTCGAGCGGTCGCCGAAGGCAAGCCCACGCTCCAGCTTGGGGCGGCGGCGATTAGGCCTTGGCGGGGGCCAGCGCCTCGGCGATGCTCGCGCCGCATTCGTTTCACGCGCCGCGACCCAGGGCCGATATCGGTCTCCTGGGCGGCGCCTGGCCTTCAGTTCGAGCTCTCCGGCGTGTCGCACAACAGCTTTGGTCACCTGTTCAGAGTCACCACCTGGGGCGAGAGCCACGGCCCGGCCCTGGGCTGCGTGGTCGATGGCTGTCCGCCGGGCCTGCGCCTGGACGCGGCCGACATCCAGGTCTGGCTCGACCGCCGTCGGCCCGGCCAGGGCCGGTTCGTCACCCAGCGCCAGGAGCCGGACCAGGTGCGCATCCTCTCGGGCGTCTTCGAGGACGCGCGCGTCCGCGCCCGGTTCGGCGGACCGGTCACGACCGGCACGCCGATCGCCCTGATGATCGACAATGTGGACGCCCGCTCGCGCGACTATTCGGAGATCGCCGAGGCCTTTCGCCCCTGGCATGCGGATTGGACCTACTTCGCCAAATACGGCGTGCGCGACTATCGCGGCGGCGGGCGGGCCTCGGCCCGGGAGACGGCCGCGCGGGTCGCCGCCGGCGCCATCGCCCGCAAGGTCCTCGCCGGGGTGACGATCCGCGCCGCCCTGGTCCAGATCGGTCCCCATCAGGTGGACCGGACCCGTTGGGACTGGGCGGAGACCGGGAACAACGCCCTGTTCTGTCCTGACGCCCAGACCGTGCCGCTGTGGGAGGATCATCTGGAGGCCGTACGCAAGGCCGGCTCCTCCACGGGCGCGGTGGTCGAGGTCGAGGCGGTCGGCGTCCCCGCCGGCTGGGGCGCGCCGATCTATGGCAAGCTCGACGCCGAGCTGGCCGCCGCCCTGATGTCGATCAACGCGGCCAAGGGGGTCGAGATCGGCGCCGGCTTCGCCTCCGCCGCCCTCAGCGGTGAGGAGAACGCGGACGAGATGCGCGCCCCCGACCCCGCGGCGGGCGAGCCGGGCGGGCCGGTCTTCCTGTCGAACCAGGCTGGCGGCATCCTCGGCGGGATCTCCACCGGACAGAGCGTGGTCGCCCGGGTGGCGTTCAAGCCGACCTCCTCGATCCTCACCCCCCGGCGGTCGATCAACGAGGCGGGCGAGGAGATCGAGTTGCGCACGCGCGGCCGGCACGACCCGTGCGTCGGCATCCGGGCGGCGCCCGTGGTGGAGGCCATGACCGCCTGTGTGCTGGCCGACGCGTATCTGCGTCACCGCGGTCAGGTCGGGACGCCGTCCGGCGGCCTCTAAGGTCGCGCCAAAAAATGTGAGATCGTGTTTGGCGACAAGGGCTTGTCGCCACCGGGTCGAGGCGCCATGTCAAGGCGGTCTGACACGAGGGCGCGATGTCAGGCGACCCCTAACAGCGCCAAAGCCCTTTTGGGCCGAACTGAAGTTCAGCGAAGACTGTCGAGGAGTTGTCGAGAATGTCTCAAGAGCCGAAGTCCGCCAGCCGGCGCACCGTCCTGATCGGGGCCGTCGCCCTGGGCGGGCTGCCCCTGCTGGCCGCCGCCGGTGCGGCCCAGGCCGCGGGCACCCTGCCCAAGGCCAATGCTCACTATCAGGACCACCCCAACGCCGGGAAGCAGTGCAGCAAGTGCAACTACTTCCTGCCGGGCGCCAAGCCGACCGCCGTCGGCCAGTGCAAGGTGGTGGCGGGCCCGATCGCACCGAATGGCTGGTGCACCATGTTCGCGCCCAAGGCCGGCTAAACCCGGCCTTTAAGTCTCTTTAGAAAACCTGTCGCCAGCGGCGCCCGTCGAGCCTCGACCGGCGCCGCTGGCGTTATGGCGATCAGCAATTGCAAACGCCTCTCATTCTCCCCATCTGAGGGGCCTCGCTGAACTCTGGTCTCTGCTGAATTTTGGGGATGCCGCATGATTGAGCGCCGCCCGGCCGATCGCCTCGGCCGCTTCCAGAATGGTTGGCTGAACGCCCGCTATCACTTCTCCTTCGCCAACTGGTACGACCCCTCGCGCATGGGGTGGGGCGCCCTGCGGGTGTGGAACGATGACGAGATCGCACCCAAGAGCGGCTTTGGTCCGCACCCTCACGCCGACATGGAGATCATCACCTATGTCCGGCGCGGCGCCATCAGCCACCAGGACAGTCTTGGCCATCGCGGCCGGACCGCGGCGGGCGACGTGCAGGTGATGAGCGCGGGCTCGGGCATCACCCACGCCGAGGTGAATGTCGAGGATGAGACCACCACCCTGTTCCAGATCTGGATCGAGCCGGATCAGCGCGGCGGCGCGCCGGCCTGGGGCGCCCGGACCTTCCCCAAGGCGGAGCGGTCAGAGGGGTTCCAGGTGCTGGCCAGCGGCCGCCCGGGCGACCATTTCGACGAAGCCCTGCCCATCCGCGCCGACGCGCGGGTCCTGGGCGCGGCCCTCCCGCCGGGGGGGACGACGGCCTATGCGCTGGAGCCGGGGCGGCACGCCTATCTTGTCCTGGCCAGGGGCGAGGCCGAGGTGAATGGCCTGAAGCTGGGCCCCCGGGACGGGGCGGCCATTCGCGATGAGGCGAAGATCCGCCTGACCGCCCTCACCGAGACCGAGGTCGTCCTCGTGGACAGCCGATAGCTCCTCGAGGCCGGGTGGCGCCCCTCAGAGCGTCAGGACGCAACGCTCTCCCACCGTGGGCCGCGAGACGGCGATCTGGTGAAGCTGCGGAAAGGCCGGCGCCAGGGCGGCGGCGAAATGGGCGCACAAGGCCTCCAGGGTGGGGCTCTCCAGGCCCGGATGGTCGTTGAGCAGCGAATGGTCGAGCGCCGCGCAGGCGGCCTTGAGGGCGGCATCCAGAGCGCCCAGGTCGCTGACCCAGCCCACCGGCCCGGCCGCGGCGCCGCGCAGAGTCGCCTCCACCCGAAAGGAATGCCCGTGCAGCCGCGTATAGGGCGAGCCCTCGGGCCCGCCCTCGGGCAGGCGATGGGCCGCGTCGAAGCTGGCGGCCTTGGTGATTTCGAAGACGGGAGCGGTCATGAGCCGGGACTGGGGCGCGACGGGCCGTGGAAGCGAGGGCGGAAGGGGCGGCTCTCTAGTCCCAATCCGCGCCAAAGGCCATGGTCTCTGGCGGGGCGCCTACCGCTTGGCGCGTCAGACCCGGCGCCAAAAGCGCCGATCAAACGGGAGGGTCATCAGGGTCAGAAGGACGGTCGCCGCCCACAGGCCAAAGCGAACGAGGTGAAAGATCATCGCCAGGGCTAGGAATGCGATCCGGAAGGCGATCAGCACGCTGACCACGACCAGGACCGGAAGCGCAACGAGCGCGAGCAGAGGGACGAGCGGGCCGCCGCTGGGCGCGACAAGGATGGCGGCGCGGGGCATGGTCATTTCCCGATGAGCGATCCAAACGTCACGAATGTAGCGACGCCAGGCGGGCTTCGACAGGGCCCGCTTGAATCCGCGCGCGGCGCGCCTTCATAAGCAAGGCGTGGTCGCCGCGTCCGCGGTCCACCCCGTCCCCCGCGCCTTTCGGAGACTGAGATGCCGCGCTCCCCGACGCCGATCCCCGCCGGGCCGCTCATCTATGGCCTGCTCGGCCTGACCCCGTTTGTCGCGCCGCCGGTCCTGGCGCTGGCGCGCCCCGGCCTGGCCCCGGTCCTGTTGCAGGCCCAGGCGATCTATGCGGCCCTGATCCTGTCCTTCCTGGGCGGCGCCCGATGGGGCTTTGCCGTTCTTCGCGACCCGCCGCCCCTGCGCACGGTGAGTCTGTCCATGCTGCCCACCCTGGCGGCTCTGGGCCTGTTGCTCGCCCCCGAGCGCCTGGGGCCGTGGCGGCTGGGCGGCCTCGCCCTGGCCCTAGCGCTTCACGGCCTGTGGGACGCGCGCGGCGGAGCCGGTCCGTCCTGGTATCCGCGCCTGCGGGCCGGCCTGACGGCGGTGGCGTGTCTGGGTCTTCTGGCGGGGGCCGGCCTCGCCCATGGCTGAGCGGCCCCGGCTGGGCGTCGTCGTCGGGGCGAGCGGCGGTCTGGGCCGCGCCCTGCTGGCGCGGATGGAGGCCGACTCCCGCTTCGAGGCGGTGGCGGCCCTCTCGCGCCGCCCGCCGCGCGACTGGGATACAGAGGGCTCCGGAAGCGCACGCCGGCTCTGGCTTTCGGTGGATCTCACGCGTGAGGACAGTCTGGCGCAAGCCGCTCAGGCCCTTGGCGAGCGGGGCGAGGTCGTGCGCGCGGTGGTCGCGGCGGGCCTCCTGCACGCGCCGGATCTCGCGCCAGAGCGGACCTACAGGTCGCTGTCGCCGGACGCCTTCGCCCGCCTCTTCGCCATCAACGCCGCCGGGCCGGCCCTGGCGGCCAAGCATCTCCTGCCCCTGACCCCGCGCGAGCGACCGAGCCTGTTCGCGGCCCTCTCGGCCCGGGTGGGCAGCCTGGCGGACAATCGCCTGGGCGGCTGGTACGCCTATCGCGCCTCGAAGGCCGCCTTGAACATGATCGTCCGCACCCTGGCCATCGAACACGCCCGGACCCGACCGCACGGGGTCTGCGTGGCGCTGCATCCCGGCACGGTGGACACCCCGCTGAGCGCGCCGTTTCAGAAGGGCGTGGCGGCCGAGCGCCTGTTCAGCCCCGACGCGGCCGCAGAGGCTCTGGAGCGCGTGATGGACGGCCTCACACCGTCGGACACGGGGCGGGTCTTCGCCTGGGATGGCCAACCCATCCCGTGGTAACGCAGGGTCAGGGCTTTTCGAACAAGATCGGGATGGGGGCGCGCCTTGGAGATCCACAAGCCAAAGCCGGCGCACAACCTGCGCGAATTTCTCAGCGAGATCGCGGTGGTCGTGATCGGCATCGTCATCGCCTTAGGCGGCGAGCAGGCCCTGGAGGCGGTGAGCTGGCATGAGAAGATCCACGTCGCGGAGGCGGCCATGCGGCGGGAGTTGCAGAACGACGACGGACCGCAGGCCGTGGTTCGTGAAGATCTTCGGGGCTGCTTCAAGCAGCAGCTGACGACCCTCCGCCAGGCGATCATCGCCCGGGCCCCGCGCAACCAGATCGCCGCCCTCGCCGCCGCCTATTCGCCGCCCTACCGCACCTGGGACCAAAGGAGCTATCAGGCCGCCCTAGCCGCCGGCGTGACCGGGCGCCTTTCAGCGGAGCGGTTCAACGCCTGGAGCCAGCCGTTCCTGTTCGCGGCCGCGATCGACCGCCTCAATGGCGAAGAGCGGAATACGCTGATCGACATGCAGGCCATTCTGCCGGGGCCCGGCCCATTGTCGCCGGAAGAGGGCCAGCGCGCCCTGCGTGACGAGATGCTCCTCGAACGCGCCAACGACTCGATCGCGGTTCTGGCGCGCCTCATGGACGACACGGCCGTCCAAGCAGGCGCCGGCG
>DAIDGR010000100.1 GCA_027452265.1 Caulobacteraceae bacterium | reverse complement strand
GTCGCGGTCTTGTCGATCTTCCAGGGCCTTGGGGCTAAGCGCCGACACCTTCCATGTGGGCTCCGCCAAACTGGTATGCAGCCGCAGGTGATCGTCGTACAAATTAACAGGCGCCCCGTCCAAGATCACAGTCCGCGCCGGCACAAGTTCAACCATTGCCAACCCCACCGCTTTGCGAAACGACGCTAGGCTGCAGCGCTAGCTCGCCACTGTACCATGCTCCAGCTCCACCGCAGCTTCGCCGCTGCAGACTCCACGAACGGCGGGAATCTCCGGACACTTTCCTGTGTCGCACCGTTCGCGATTTCTAGAAATACCACTTGACCCAACATATTGTGGATAAAAGCCGATAATGGCGTTTTTCAAACTAGACCTAGGGGCAGGCATGTGGTCACGGTCTCGGCAGCCTGAACAGCCGCCCAGAGGAGGGGCTCGGAACGAACCAGAAACGCTTTGAGGAGAGCTTCTCCGGCCCCGGCGAGATGCGGATGGCTCAGGAGGAAGCAGGAGAGGAGTGGCGGGCCTTAGTTTTCGACGCCGAGGACCGACCGCTCCCCTCCCCAACACCGAACGTGCGGCGTTGTGCGGCGAATCACTAGTTACCGGTTACTGTCAAAGCAATACCAGTTATCCAAATTTCGTCCACAGCTCCCACAATCTCTTGTGTAACCACCACCTGATGATTGGAGCTGATCCGATGGGCAAGACGCCAGGATCGAACACCAGCCGCAATGGCGGCATTTTCCAAGAACAAGGCCCCCGCAGCGGGATGAGGCCGAACTACACGACAGTTCCCGACAACACGCGGCTGCCGCCGACGAGTTCGCCGGGGGCCACGTGGAAGCCGACCCATCGCACGCCCGACAGCAAACGGTAGGGGGGCGAGATGGTCGAATATCCTCAACGCCCCTTCGTGCCCGAGCTGCCGACGCGGCCGTCACCGCCGATGCTGCCGGAGCGGCCGTACACGCCGCCGATGCCGCGTCCGCGCTGAAACCATAACCGGCGCGGCTTGGGCCGCGCCGGCCACTCCCTCAAACCCAACGGTGTTCGCCCTCCAAGAACTCAGGCGACACCGGGCGCAACCATCCAACGGCCAATCTGACATGAGCGTCTCCGACCGGTTCACAAAGTTCCTGACGAATATCCAAATCACCGACGACCAGAAGTCGAAAGGCGCCGAACGCCGACAGGCGGTCGTAAAGGCGCTGAACAGCCACTATTGGGGGTCGAGCAGCGATACGGCCAATTCCACCTACGTAGGCTCGTGGGGGAAGCTGACTCGTATACGGCCGCCCCGCGACGTAGATGTGCTCTTCAGCCTTCCGAGCACCACCTATGATCGCTTCCAACAGAGGACGGGCAATAAGCAGTCACAACTGCTTCAGGAGGTCAAAGGGGTTCTGGCTGCGCAGTTTCCAAACACCAGCATACGCGGTGACGGCCCGGTCGTGCTCGTGCCCTTCTCGGCATACAACGTGGAACTGATCCCAGCCTTTGCCCTTCAGGGAGGGGGGCACTGGATTGCGATGACCAGCGGCGGAGGTCACTACAAGAAGGCGGACTACCAGGCCGAAGCAGGCGCAATTTCCGCTTCAAATACTGCGTCAAATGGCAATACTCGCGACCTTATACGCATGATGAAGTGCTGGCAGGCATATTGTTCCGTTCCAATGAAATCATTTCATATAGAATTGACCTCTACCGGATTTTTGTCCGGCTGGGAATATAAAGGGAAAAGCAAAACTTATTACGACTGGATGGTTCGCGACTATCTCACTTATTTAATTAGCCAAGCCGACAACGATGTCTTTGCGCCAGGGACGAATGAGCTGATGGGCCTCGGGAGCGCCTGGAAATCCAGGGCCGAGACCGCACTCGCGCGCGCCAAGAAAGCCTGCGAATATGAAGCCAACCAAGCCTGGGGCAACGCGGGCGACGAGTGGCAGAAGATATTCGGTACGGATATCCCCAAATATCCCTGATGGACAGCAAAGCAGATAGCTTGGTCAAGGAATGCCGGCGGCAGTACGACAACTGTCTCTACAGCGCCGCTGCATTATATATCTGGCAGAAACATGCTAGATTCTGGCGAGCTTTCTTCCTGATAATACCGATTATCCTAGGCGGCTTTGCCGGGTCCCAAATTCTACTTCAATTCGCGGGAGGGGCCGGCAAAATCCTTGGCGCTTTCTGCAGCGTTGTGGCGGGCTTCTTTCCCGCCATCTTCAAGGCGTTGAACCTCGATATGCACCTCGAAGGCATCGGCCGATCTGCAGCGGAATTCACTAACTTAAGGGACCGCTTTCGGCAGGCTGCCAACGTCAGCTCCCAGGCGCCTTTTGATGAGTTCAAGGCAGAGTTCGAGGCTCTTATGGATCGGATGGATGCCGTACGATCTGCGGCGCCGCCGTCGCCGGAATGGTGCTTCCGAAAGGCCCAGAAAAAAGTGACACGGGGGGATTACGAATTTGACGTCGATGTCCGGCCCCAAGCGCAAGGTTAGGTCGATATCGAGCTGCGCCTATCAGTCGGCCGGTACATGACCGTAAGCTTCCAGCCCTTGCCCTCTGGCTCAATCCTTGGCGTTCCGATGACCGCTAGGTCCGGCTGACTCGTCCACCACGCTCTGTAGGCGTCTCTGACGGCTTCCGGTGACGGGCCGGGAAATATCTTCAGCGTGTTCATTCGCGCCCCTGGTGCTCCGCCTCGATCTGCGCCGTAAATGTGATCGCTCGGAGAACTGGCAGATCGGACATCAGCATGACTGGCGCAGCTAACTGGTCACTATTGCTATCGACCTGCGCCAACATCGCACAGGTGGTCACCGGCATTGTCGCAGGCATCCTGGGTCTCTCCTATGTTCACGGTCGGTGGGACCGGAGGAGCAGGCTGGAAAACTACCTCAAGTCGGTCAGGGCGAACGACGCGAAAGGCGTCAGCGTTTTCGAGCATGGCCGGCGCACTATCCCGCATCTGATGGCGCATCTCGCGATGACAGAGGCGCAGGTGTTGGAGGCCGGGTTTGGCAACCCCAAGAAGGTCAAATCCTTTCCCGCCACCGACGATAAAACCGGGCGGGCGGAGACGCTCTTTTTCCAATACGTCGGCGACGAGAAGCCAAATTAGGGCGGCTACCGCGAAATATAACCCCCCGCGCAACCCGGAAGCACTCCAGTCGGGTAGCGATTTGGTAGCGCGGGCTTTTCGGCCTCGGCGACGGCGGCGGCTAACTCATTGAAAAAAATGGTGGACGCGGCTGGGATCGAACCAGCGACCCCTACGATGTCAACGTAGTGCTCTCCCGCTGAGCTACGCGTCCACGCGGGACCCTCGCGCGGAGGGAGGGGAGGCTATATCGGGGAGCGGACGGGTGTGCAACTGCGCGCCTTATCGCAGCAGCGGGGGTAGAGGCGACATGTCGGGGGCCGGCGAGGTTCAACTGGAGACGTCGCGACTGATCCTGCGGCGGCCCGCGCTCGAGGATTTCGAGGCCTGGGTCGACCTGATGGGCGATGAGCGCAGCGCGCGATTTATTGGCGGTCCGATGAGCCGGCCCGAGGCCTGGCGGTCCCTGGGCCTGATGGCCGGACACTGGACCCTGCGCGGATGCGGCAACTTCGCCCTGATCCTGAAATCCACCGGAGCGTGCATCGGCCGTGCGGGCCCCTGGCTCCCCGAGGCCTGGCCGGGACGCGAGGTGGGCTGGGCCCTGCGGGTCGCCTACCAGGGTCAGGGCTATGCCGAGGAGGCCGCCCGCGCGGCGATCGACTGGGCCTTCGAGGCCCTGGGCTGGGAGGAGGTCGTGCATTGCATCGACCCGCTCAACACGCCCTCGATCCGGCTCGCCGAGCGGCTGGGCTCGTCCCTCCTTCGGCGCGAACCCCTGCCCCCGCCCTATGCCCACGTCATCTGCGGGGTCTATGGCCAGAGCCGCGAGGCCTGGCGGCGACGCCGGCCCGGCTGAGCCAGAGACCTGGAGGGCCTCCGGACGCCCTGTGCGTCCAAGCTCGAGCGCGTTTCGACGAGCGGCCTCCCGGGACGGGCGCATCGCGCCTCACATCTAGCGGGCCGGCGGCGCGGGCCCCAGACCGAGGATCGCGGCCGTGCGCGCCTTGTCGTCGAGACCGCGCAGGGTCTGGACATAGAGCCGGTTGCTGGCGATCTCGCTCTCGCCCAGGTCCTGGCGCGCCGCCGCGGCGGCCTTGTCCTCATCGCCGGCCAGGCCATAGACCAGGGCAAGGTTGAGCCGATAGCGGGCCGTGGAGGCCGGCGACGCGGCCAGGGCCTTGAGGGTGGCGATGGCGGCGGGATAGTCGCCGGCAAGGGCCTCCGAGAGCCCCAGATTGTTGCGCAGCGTCGCGTCGTCCGGCGCCAGCTTCAGCCCCTCGGCGTAAGCGGCCTCGGCCCGGGCATGGGCGCCCAGCAGGTCGAGCGAGACGCCAAGGCCGTTCCAGGTCGCCACATCCGGGTGAAGGCGGCGGGCCTCGTCGAACCGCGCCTCGGCTTCCTGCGGGGCGTTCATGCGCAGGGCCAGGCGACCCAGCTCCATGGCGTATCGCCAATCGGAAGGCGCCCGCGCCAGGGCGTCGCGATAGGCCTCCACGGCGCCCGGCAGGGCGTTGTTGCGCGCCAGGAGCGCGCCGAGCTCGGCCATGGGGGTGGGGTCCTTGGGCAGGAGCTGGGCGGCGCGGCGATAGAAGCCGATGGCCGAGTTGAGGTCGCCCTGGGCGCCGGCTGTCTCCGCCGCGCGCATGAAGGCCGCCGCCGTCTTCTCGTTCGAGGGGTGGCCGATGACGTCGGCCAAGGCGCCGCCGCCGATCAGCAGGGCAAACCCCGCCAGACTCGCCGCCCAGCGCACCCTGGCGCGCCCCGCGACGGCGGACCGGTTCATGGCCAGACCCTTTCCCAGACCTGTTGCATGTCCGGTGGATAGCCCCGGGACCGGCCGTTCCACAAGCACAAGCCCGGGGGCGGCGGCGGCGTAAGCGCCTCAGGCGAGCACGGCGGCGAACTGCTCGAGGGCCCAGTCCACCTGGTCGGAGGTGATCACCAGGGGCGGCGCGATGCGCAAGGTATGGTCGTGCGTCTCCTTGCAGAGGAGCCCCCGCGCCTTGAGCGCCTCGCCAAAGCGGCGCGCGCCGCCCGCCTCTGGATGAAGCTCCAGCCCGATCATCAGGCCGCGCCCCCGAACCTCGCGCACATGATCGCTGGCGATCTGGCGCAGCCCCTCCATCAACCGCCGGCCCTGACGCGCGGCGTTTTCGATCATGCCCTCGTCCACCAGCACCTTGAGCGCCATGCGCGCCACGGCGCAGGCCAGGGGGTTGCCGCCGAAGGTGCTGCCGTGTTCGCCGGGATTGAGGACGCCCAGCACTTCCCGGTTCGAGAGCACGGCCGAGACCGGATGGACCCCGCCGGACAGGGCCTTGCCCACGAGAGTCAGGTCCGCCTCGACGCCCTCATGCGCCTCGGCCAGGAGCGCGCCGGTGCGGCCAAGGCCGGTCTGGATCTCGTCGAGGATCAGGATCACGTCCTGGCGCGTGCAGGCCTCGCGCACCCGCGCAAGGTAGCCGCGGGGCGGGACGATGACGCCGGCCTCGCCCTGGATCGGCTCGATCAGCACGGCCACGGTGTTCGGCCCGATGGCGGCCTCAAGGGCCGCCGCATCGCCAAAAGGCACGACGCGGAAGCCGGGGGTGAACGGGCCAAAGCCGGACCGCGCCGTCGGGTCGGTGGAGAAACTGACCACCGAGACCGTGCGACCGTGGAAGTTGCCGTCGCAGACGACGATCTCGGCCAGACCAGAGGGCACGCCCTTGACCTCGTAACCCCATTTGCGCGCCACCTTCAGCGCGCTTTCCACCGCCTCGGCGCCGGTATTCATCGGCAGGACCGCATGCGAGCCGGTGAGCTGGCAGATCTCCTCGTAGAACAGGCCGAGCTGGTCATTGCGGAAGGCGCGGGAGGTCAGGGTCAGGCGTTGCGCCTGGGCGGTCAGGGCCTCGATGATGCGGGGATGACAGTGGCCCTGGTTCACCGCCGAATAGGCGGACAGGCAGTCCAGATAGCGCACGCCGTCCACATCCCAGACGAACACGCCCTCGCCGCGCGTCAGCACCACCTCGAACGGCTTGTAGTTGCGCGCGCCATATTCCGCCTCGAGCGCGGCGAAATCCGTGCGACGCGCGGCGGCGGCGGGGACGGCGGGGGCGATGTCGAGGCTCATGGCGGGGTCTCCTGAGGAGCTTTGAGGCGGGTTGCGATCAGGCCGCGGGACGCGTGCGCGCCGACGCGGCGGCGGAGCGGTGATCGAGGCGCAGGGTCATGCAGAAGGCGCCGCCGCCTGAGAGGATGAACGGGTCGAGGTCGACGCCCACGACCTGATAGCCGCGCTCCGCCAGACGCGCCGCGAGCCGCGCCGGAGGCCGCGCCATGATGATCGTCCGGCCCAGGCACACGGCGTTGACGCAGAAGGCCTTGGCGTCCGCGTCGCTCGCCTCCAGGCGCTGATCGGCGGTGGTGTGGGCCACAAGCTGCGCCATCGCCTCGCGGGACAAGGCGGGCGGGTAGTAGAGAATCTCGCCCCCGCTCAAGGGACAGAAGCAGGTGTCGAGATGATAGTAGCGCGCGGTGGCCAGGGGCATGTGGACCACCGCCTCGCCGGTCAGGCGGCCGATCTCGGCGGGCGCCTCAAGGCTCGAACGGGGGCCTGAAGCCGCCCAGATGAGCTGCCGGACGGGATCCCAGATGGCGTCGCCCGCCCCCTCCTGGACGAGGCCCGGCGGCAGGGTTGCGATGTCCGCGATCACGCGCTTGGCCCTGAGACGCGCGAAGGCGGCGGCGAAATGCGGCTCCTCCACCTGCCGCTCCGGCGCGCGAAACTGGGCGAGGATGGCGAGGCCGTTCAGCACCACCGCGGCATTGGCGGGAAACACCAGGTCGGGGGCGCCCTCGGCGCCGGGCATGACCAAGATCTTGGCCCCGGCGGCTTCGAGAGCCGCGCGCAGACCCGCCCAGGCCCGCCGCGCCGCGCGCCGGTTCTCCGGGTCCGCGCTCGCCCATAGGGACGGGTCCATCCAGGGATTGATCGCATAGGCGACCTGATAGGCCGCCGGATCGGTCATCAGCAGGCTGGGACTCATGGACGGCGTCTCCGCGGCGCCCACTCGAGGTGAGAGGAACGCGTTGAGGAGCGTGCCGCGCCACGCGGTCAGCGAATAGATGACAGAGTGATCATATTCGCTAGTAATCTAAGCATATCGCTTAGTTCATATGCGAGAACGCGAGGTCATGGACGAGATTGATCACAGGCTGGTGGCCCTGCTGCGGGCCGATGCGCGCACGCCGGCCACGGCCCTGGCCCGGGCGGTGAAGCTATCGCGCGGGGCGGTGCAGAACCGTCTCGAGCGCCTGCTGGCGCGCGGCGATATCAGCGGGTTTACGGTCAAGGTCCGCGATGGGACGCCGGGCTCGGGCGTACGCGCGGTCATGAGCATCGCGGTGGAGGGCAGGGCCAGCGAGGCGGTGCTCCAGGCCCTGCGCGGCCTGCCCCAGATCGAAGCGGTGCACACCACCAATGGCCGTTGGGACATGGTCGCCGAGATCCGCGCCGACTCCCTGGAGGTCTTCAGCCAGACCCTCGACGCCATCCGCCTGATCCAGGGCGTGCAGGCCACCGAGACCAGCCTGCTGCTCAAGACCCACCGCTTCTAGGGCCCGCGCTTCGAGGATCAGCGCGTCTGGGGTGAGCGCTTCTGGGGCGAGCGCCTCTGGGGCCGGACGCGAAGGCGAGGCCGAAAGGGTGGACGCCGCCGCCCGCGCTCCTTAGATGCCCGCATGGCCGGCAAGACGCTCTATGACAAGATCTTCGACGCGCACCTGGTCGCCAGCGACGGGCGTGGCGACGGGACGGGCGAGGCGATCCTCTATATCGACCTTCACCTGATCCACGAGGTGACGACGCCCCAGGCCTTTGCGGGACTGGCGGCGGCGGGACGCAAGGTGCGCAGGCCCGATCGCACTCTGGCCGTGCTCGACCACAATGTCCCCACCGAAGGCCAGGCGCTGGGCCTCGCGGGCATCACCGATCCGGACTCCCGCGCCCAGGTCGAGGCCCTGGAGCGCAACGTGGCGAAATATGGCGTGCCGCTGTTCGCGCTGGGCGATCCGCGCAACGGCATCGTCCATGTGGTCGGCCCCGAGCAGGGGCGCACCCAGCCGGGCATGACCATTGTCTGCGGCGACTCCCACACCTCGACCCACGGAGCCTTCGGCGCCTTGGCCCATGGCATCGGCACCTCTGAGGTGGAGCACGTCCTGGCGACCCAGACCCTGCGCCAGACCCGCTCTCGCACCCTGCGGGTGAACTTCACGGGGGCGCCGCCGCCCGGCGTGGGGGCCAAAGACTACGCCCTTGCCCTGATCGCTCAGATCGGGACTTCAGGCGGCGCCGGCTACGCCATCGAATATGCGGGAGAGGCGGTGCGGGCCCTGACCATGGAAGGGCGCATGACCCTCTGCAACATGAGCATCGAGGCCGGCGCCCGGACCGGTCTGGTGGCCCCGGACGAGACGACGTTTGCCTATCTCAAGGGCCGCCCCGGCGCGCCCAAGGCCGGCGCCTGGGAGCTGGCGCTCGCCCACTGGCGGACCCTGGTCTCGGACCCGGACGCCCGTTTCGACCGTGAGATCGAGATCGACGTCTCGACTCTCGCCCCGATGGTCACCTGGGGGACGAGCCCGCAGGACGCCGCGCCGATCACCGGCGCCACGCCCGATCCCGAGGCTTTGACCGATGGCGTGAACAATGCCCCCCGGGCCGCCGCCATACGCCGCGCCCTGGACTATATGGGGCTCAAGCCCGGCCAGCCCCTGGCCGGGATCGCCATCGACCGCGTGTTCATCGGCTCCTGCACCAACAGCCGGATCGAAGATCTGCGCGCCGCCGCCGCCATCGTCCGTGGCCGTCATGTGGCCGACGGCGTGCGGGCCATGGTCGTGCCGGGTTCGGGCCTGGTGCGCGAGCAGGCGGAGGCCGAGGGGCTCGACGTGATTTTCCGCGACGCCGGCTTCGACTGGCGGGAGCCCGGCTGCTCCATGTGCCTGGGCATGAACCCCGACCGCCTGGCGCCGGGCGAGCGCTGCGCCTCCACATCCAACCGCAACTTTGAAGGCCGCCAGGGCCGGGGCGGTCGCACCCACCTCCTCAGCCCCGCCATGGCCGCCGCCGCCGCCGTCACCGGGCGCCTGACCGACGTGCGCGACCTGCTGTGATCACCGGCTTCCACCAGATCCGCCTCGCCGCCCAGGATACGGAAGGCGCAATCGCCGCGGCCCGCATCCTGTTCGGGCAAGCGGGCGAGGCCCTGGGGTCGGCCCGGCGCTTCGCCCTGGCCAATCTCGATCTGGTCGTTGAGGCGGGCGAGACGGAGGGGCTCGGCGCCCTCGTCCTTCAGGTCGCGGCCCTGGCGGAGGCCGGCCGGGTTCTGGAACGGCGCGGGATTCCCGTGGCCATGGCCGAACTGGAGGGTTGCGCCGCCCTGCGGCTGGACACCCGCGCCCGGGGAGATCTGCCGATCCTGCTCGTCGAGGACGCCAGGACCGGGCCGCCGCCAGGCATCGCCAAGGACCGGCTCGAAGCTCTCGACCATATCGTCGTGCGCACACCCAATCCCGATCGCGCGGCCGCTCTGTTCGGCGCCTGCCTCGGCCTCGACCTGCGGCTTGACCGCATCAACCCCGCCTGGCGCTCGCGCCTGCTGTTTTTCCGCTGCGGCGACGCCGTGATCGAGGTCGCGGCCGATCCCTCCGCGCCGGTCTCCGACGCGCGCGACGCCTTTGGCGGCCTGGCCTGGCGCACCCGCGACCCGGACGCCGCCCATACGCGGCTGGCGGAGGCGGGGCTGGACGTCTCGGAGGTGCGCGACGGCCGCAAGCCGGGGAGCCGGGTCTTCACCCTGCGCCGCAGCCTGCCCGGCGGGCCGTCCCTGGTGATCCATTCAAAGACCCTCGAGGAGGCGGCATGACGCCCTTCACCACCCTCACCGCCCGGGCCGCGCCGCTCGACATGGACAATGTCGACACCGACCAGATCATCCCCAAGCAGTTCCTTAAGACCACCGAACGGGCAGGCCTCGCCAAGGGCCTGTTCTATGACCTGCGGTTTGACGCCGAGGGCCGGGCCAAACCCGGGTTCGTGCTGGATGACCCGTGCTACGCCAAGGCTGGCGTCCTGATCGCCGGAGACAATTTCGGTTGCGGCTCCAGCCGCGAGCACGCGCCCTGGGCGCTCCAGGACTTCGGGATCCGCTGCGTCATCGCCCCCAGCTTCGCCGACATCTTCCGCAACAACGCCCTGCAGAACGGCCTCTTGCCCGTGGTCCTGCCGCGCAAGACCTGCGAGGCCCTGATGGCCGAAGCGCTGGGCGGAAATCACCTCTTCACGGTGGACCTGGAACGACAGGTGGTGACCTCGCCCTCGGGTGCGGCGTTCACCTTCGAGATCGATGCGCCGGCCAAGCAAAAGCTTCTGGCCGGCCTCGACGCCATTGGCGAGACCCTGACCAAGGCCGACGCCATCGACGCCTTTGAAGCCGCCCAATCGCAAAGCCAGCCCTGGATGACCCCCGCATGACCCTTCTTCTCCTGCCTGGCGACGGCATTGGCCCGGAGGTGACCGCCGAGGCGCGCCGCGTCGCCGAGCGTATCGCCCCGGACCTCGCGATCGAGACCCGCCTCTTTGGCGGCGCCGCCTACGAGGCTGAGGGCGCCCCCCTGGCGGACGAGACCCTGGCGGTGGCCAAGGCGGCCAAGGCGGTGCTGATGGGGGCCGTGGGCGGACCGCAATTTGCCGCCGCGCCGCGTCATCTGCGGCCCGAAGCAGGCCTTCTGGCCCTGCGGGCGGGCATGGGCGTGTTCGCCAATCTGCGGCCGGCTCTCTGCTTCCCGGCCCTGGCGCGGGCCTCGACCCTTAAGCCCGAAGTGGTGGAGGGGCTCGACCTGATGATCGTGCGCGAGCTCACCGGCGGGGTCTATTTCGGCCAGCCGCGTGGCGTCGAAACCCTGCCCGACGGCCGCCGTCGCGGCGTCGACACCCAGGTCTATACGACCGACGAAATCGAACGCGTGGCCCGCGTGGCCTTCGAGCTGGCGCGCGGGCGGCGCAACAAGGTCACCTCGGCGGAGAAGTCCAACGTCATGGAGACCGGCCTCCTCTGGCGCGAGACCGTCACAGCCCTGCATGCGCGCGACTATGCCGACGTCGCCCTGGAGCATATCCTGGCCGACAATGCCGCCATGCAGCTGGTGAAGGCGCCGCGGCAGTTCGATGTCCTTTTGACGGACAACCTGTTCGGCGACCTCCTCTCTGACGAGGCGGCCCAGCTTACCGGCTCGCTCGGCATGCTGCCCTCGGCCGCTCTGGGCGCCCCGGGGACGCCCGGCCTTTACGAACCGATCCACGGCTCGGCGCCGGATATCGCCGGCCTCGGCCTCGCCAATCCCCTGGGCGCCATCCTCTCCCTGGCCATGGCCTTCCGCTGGTCCCTGGGCCGGCCGGACCTGGCGGACCGGATCGAGACGGCGGTCGGCCGGGCTCTGGACGGCGGCGCCCGCACCCGCGACCTCGGCGGCGACCTGACGACGGCGGAGATGGGCGCGGCGGTGCTTGACGCCCTTTGATCGCGGGGCGCCGGCCTTGGCCGGGCGCGTCGGGATCGTCTAAGGTCCGAATTCGGCGGGCGACGACGTCGGCGACGCGTGCGCCGCCGGGGCCGTCCCCGAGGGGTTCGAGGGGGCCTATTGACCTTATGACTGCGTTTTCGGCCAGCGACGCCGCCTTCACCGGCTTCCGGATCGCCCGCGAGCGCTGGCGCGCCTTGCCCTTCTGGGTCGCCGCCAACATCGTCCTCAGTCTGGCCCTGATGGCCGCGCTTCAGGGGCTGCCCAACGACATGCCGTCCCCGGACATGGTCCAGGCCGATCCGCAGACCTTTGTCAGCTATGCCGTGCGCGCCGCGCCCGTGTTTTTGCTGGTGCTGGGCGTGGGGCTGGTCGGCCAATCCCTCATCGCTTCGGCCATGTATCGCGCGGTGCTCAAGCCCGATCAGGCGGCGTTCGGCTATCTTCGCCTGGGGGCGGACGAGCTGCGGGTTCTGGCGGCGACCCTGATCTATGCCGTGATCGTGTTTGGTGTGGAGTTCGCCGTCGTGCTGGCCGCCGGCCTGATCGGGGCCGCCGCCAACACCTTCGCGCCAGCCGCCGGCGTCTGGGTGAACTCGGCCGCCCTCGCGGCCGCGGTCTGCGTGGTCATGGCCGTGGCCGTGCGGCTCTCCCTGCTCGGCCCTCTCGCCTTTGACAGCGGCCGTGTGCATCTGCCCCGCGCCTGGCGGATGACCAAGGCCAGGTTCTGGTCGATCTTCGGCGCTTACGCCCTGGCGATCGCCCTGGCCCTGGTGGTCGCGGTCCTGGGCCTGGTGGTCGAGGCCGGAGTCGAAGCGGCCCTGGGCGGAGAGGCGCCCGCCAGCGCCTCGACCTTCGCGGCCCTGCATCCCCTGACCCAGCTGGCCTCGCCTGCCGGGATTGCCGACCTCCTGGTCTCCGCCCTGATTAGCGCCCTGATCTGGCCCGTCACGTTTACCCCCGCCGCCGTCATCTATGGGCGCCTCGCCACGGCCACGCCGGACGCGGGATCGACCTCCGCGTGAATCTCACCGCAACGCACGCGCCCCCTGCGGGCCGCATCACGCCACGACAGGTGGCCGCCGCCGTCGCCGGGAACGCGCTGGAGTTCTACGACTTCACCGTCTACGCCACCTTCGCCAGCCAGATCGGCGCGGCGTTCTTTCCGGCGAAGACGGCGTTTGTCAGTCTGATCCTGACCCTGGCGACATTCGGCGTCGGATTCCTGCTGCGGCCCTTGGGCGCGGTGGTGATCGGCCGCTTCGCCGACCGGCGGGGGCGACGCGGCGCCATGCTGCTCAGCTTCACCATCATGGGGTTGTCCATTCTCGGCCTCGCCCTGACGCCGAGCTACGCCCAGATCGGACCGGCGGCGCCCGTGCTGGTGCTCATCTGGCGTCTGGGCCAGGGCTTCGGCCTTGGCGGCGAGGTCGGCTCGACCACCGCCTTTCTGGTGGAGGCGGCGCCTGTGGAGGCGCGCGGCCTGTACGCGGCCTGGCAGGGAGGAAGCCAGAATATCGCCAATCTGGTGGGGGCCGGCGTCGGTCTCGCCTTCACCAGCTTCGCCGGCGCGGCGGCCCTGGAGAGCTGGGGCTGGCGCACCGCGTTCCTTCTGGGCGCCCTGGCCCTGCCCTTCGGTCTCATCCTGCGGCGAGCCCTTCCCGAGACGCTGCATCGCAAGGAAGAGCCAAGCCCCCACCAGGCCAGGTCGGCGACCCTGGCGGCCGGCGCGCCCGTCCTGTTCAAGGGCCTGGCCCTGATCGCCTCCTCGACCATTTCCACCTATGTGTTCGCCTATCTGACCACCTACGCCATCAAGACCCTGCATATGCCGACCGGCGCGGCCCTGGGGGCGACGGCCGTGAGCGGCGCCTGTGGTCTGGCGGGCGGGCTGATCGGCGGCGTCCTGGCCGACCGCATTGGCCGCCGCGCCTTGATGATCTGGCCCCGCCTGGTGTTTCTGCTGGCGACCTGGCCGGTATTCTGGCTGATCGTGGCCCGACACGACGCGGTGAGCCTTCTGATCGGCACGGCCATCCTGACCTTCTCGTCCGCGCTTTCGACCTCCGCCGTCTTCGTCGGCCTGGCCGAGTCCCTGCGCAAGGAGGTCCGGGTGGTGGGGATGGGTGCGGTCTATGCCCTGGCGGTGGCGATCTTCGGCGGCACGACCCAGCCGATCCTCGCCGCCCTGGTGCACTTCACCGGCGATCCGCTCTCGGTCGCCTGGTACACCATGGCGGCGACCTTTGTCGGCCTGATCGCGTCCTTCGCCATGTCCGAAACCCTGCCGCGCCCGCCGACTGTCGAGGCCGTCATTCCCAGCGTTTGAAGACCAGGCAGGCGTTCAGTCCGCCAAAGGCGAAGGCGTTGACCAGCAGGGCGCGGGCCGCCACCGGGCGAGCTTCACCCAGCACCAGGTCAAGGTCACACTCCGGGTCGGGGGCAAGATAGCCCAGGATCGGCGGCGCCAGACCGGCGCCCAGAGCGTCCAGGGCGATGACCGTCTGCAGCGCCGCCGCCGCCCCGATCAGATGTCCGTGCGCGCTCTTGGTGGCGATCACCGGGGTCCGCGCCACGGCGTCGCCCAGGACCGTTCGGATGGCGGCGGCCTCGTTCTTGTCGTTGAGCGGCGTGCCGGTGCCGTGCGCGGAGATCAGCAGAGGCGCCTCGGGGTCGAGATCGGCGGCGTCAAGCGCCGCGCGCATGGCCGAACTGGGCCCCTCGAGGCTCGGCTGGGTCCAGTGAAAGGCGTCGGAGGTAAGCCCCGCCCCGCCATATTCGGCCAGGATCGTCGCGCCACGCGCGAGGGCGTGGTCGAGCGACTCCAGGACCAGCACCGCGCCGCCTTCGCCGATGGCCATGCCGTCGCGGCCAGCGGAAAAGGGGCGACAGGCCGTCGGGCTCATGGCCTGAAGACCGTCCCAGGCCCTGAGACTGCCAGGGGTGGCGATCGCTTCGCTGCCTCCGACCAGGGCGATCTCCACGAGTCCGGCCTGGACCATGGCGGCGCCCTGGGCGATGGCGTGACCGGACGAGGCGCAGGCGCTGGAGACGGCGAACACCGGCCCGTGCAGGCCAAACATCATGGCCGCCGCGCTCACCGGCGCGCTGACCATCGCCTTGGGTATGGTCAAGGGGTGGGTCTTGGGCAGCTTGCGGGCAAACAGGCGGGCATAGTTGGCCTCAAGCGTGTGGATGCCCGCGAAGCCGTGTCCGAGGATGAGGGCCGCGCGGGTTTCAAGCGCGGGGTGACCGATCAGCTGCGCCTGAGCCAGGGCCTCCCGCGTCGCCGCGACGGCGAACAGCGCGAAGGGGTCGAGCGAGGCGCCGATGCGCCGTCCCAGGGCCGTCTCCAGGGGGCCGAGCACATCGCCCTCGACCAGAGCGGCGGGGAAGTCGCAGACGTCGGGTCCGTCGGGCCGCAAGTCGAAACTCTGGACCCGGATCGCGCCGCACCCCTCGCGGGCGGCGGCGACATTGGCGGCGACGTCAAGCCCGAGCGGCGACACCGCGCCCAGCCCGGTAACGACAATGCGACGACCCGCCAGCGCCATAACCCTCTTCCGATGCGGCGGGGGAGCCGCCTGGCGCTGAATAGCAATGCCCCGACGAGGTGGCTACAGCGCCTCAGGCGGAGGCGGCTCGCGCCTTCAGGCCGCCGCGCGCGCCTCGATAAGGCCCTCGATAATGGTGAGGAAGCCGTCCAGATCGGTGACGTCGCGCAGCGCGTCTTCGGGGACTTCGACGCCGTATTTCTCCTCGACGGCGAAGACGACCGAGATCACGCCGACCGAGTCCAGCCCCACATCGGCCAGGGTCGCCTTGGGCGTGAGCTTGGCCGGATCGATCAGGGCCTCATCGGCGATCAGGTGGATCAGGTCTTCGCGCAGCGCCGCCATCGTCTCTCTCCGGGCAAGCCACGCCCCAGGCCACAACCGGCCTGGCGCCTATAGCAGGCGCGCGAGGGCGTTCAAGCCAGCGCCCATGTCTATCGCGGGAGATATTTTCTCAATACGTCTTCGATGAGGCGTTCGAGCGACTCCAGAGAGTTGCAGGTGCGCGCCACGGTGCAGAAGCGGGCATAGGCGTCCATCTTCGAGTCGCCCTGCCCCCAATAGGTCTCCGGCTCGGGATTGAGCCAGATCACCGCCCGGGCGCGCTCGGCCATGGCGCGCATCACCTCCAGGCGCGGCTCGGCATAGTTGGTCCGACCATCGCCCAGGATGATCAGAGTGGTGCGCCGGTCGATCTTGGCGCCGTGCATCTCAAAGACGTCGGCCAGGGCGCGGCCATAGTCGGTGGAGCGGAACCCGACCCGTTCGAGGATGAGGCTGATGGCGTCGTCGACGGTCTCCTCACGCAGCGTGTCGGTCACGGCCACCGCGTGATCGGAAAAGGCAAAGGCGTCGAGCCGCTCCACCACCTCGTGAAGGCAGTACAGAAACAACAGCAGGAACTGCGCCGCCTGGGCCACGGAGCGGGACACGTCGCACATCACCGCGATCTTGGGCTTGTCGACCTTCTGGGTGCGCCAGACGATCTCGAAGGGCACGCCGCCATGGGCCAGGCTGCGTCGCAGGGTGTGGCGGACGTCCAGCCGTCCCCGGCGCGCGCGACGGCGTTTGCGGGCATATTTCACGGCCAGCTTGCGCGCCATCCGCCGCGTCAGGGCCTCCATGGCCCAGACCTCCTCCGGCTCCACGGCGGTAAGGGCCTTGCGGGCGAGAACCTGTTCACGCATCCGCCGTGCGGAGTGGGCGGCGTAGAGCCCCGCCTGGCGCTCGACGAAGGCGCCGGCCTGGGCGAACAGGCGTTCACGCGCCCGCGCCAGGCGTTCGGCCAGCGCCCGCTCCGCGGCGTCACCCGACTCCCGGGCGGCGGCGATCCGGGCCTCCAGCCCCCGCAGACCCATCTCGTCCAGCAGGCGCCGCGTCATCAGGCTGCGCTGACCCTGCAGGCGGATCTCGCGGGCGCCGACCTGCGCCGCGGCCTGCTCCATGGCCGCCGCCAGTCCGGCCTCGTCCCCACCCTCCAGGGCCGCCTCCAGATCGAAGGGCCCAGCCGGCGCCTGGCGGGGCGCCTCAATCGCCTCGCGGCGGGCCGCCGTCTCCGCCGCCTGGCCCTCGTCCAAGGCCCGCGACAGCCGATCGCGCGCAAAATAGAGATCGAAGCAGGTCTCGAACCTCGCGACCTCATCGGCGGACTTGGCCAGGGTGACGCACAGGGCGTCGCGCAACAGCTTTTTGTCGGCGAATCCAACCTGGACGGCGGCGCGGTGCGCGTCGATCGCCTCCACCGGCGAGACGGCGACCTCGTGGGCCCTCAGCGCCTTGAGAAAGCCCTCAAGCCCCGCCTGCATGGCGCGCGCGGATGCGGCGTCGGGCGCCACCGCGGATCAGCCGACCCCGGCCAGGAGATCGCCGATCTGGGCGTCCATGGCGGCGATGTCGGCCTCGAATTTCAAGAGAACGTTCAAAGTCTCGCGCACCACCGCCGGATCGAGGGCCTCGACGTGCAACAGGACGAGGGCGCGAGCCCAGTCCACCGTCTCGGAGATGGACGGCAACTTGCGCAGATCGCGGGCGCGCAGGGCCTGGACGAAGGCGACAAGCTGCCGGCGCAGGGCCGCCTCGACGCCGGGCACGCGGCTGGCGACGATCCGCTCCTCCAGGGCTTGGTCAGGCAGAGGGATATGCAGGTGCAGGCATCGCCGCTTGAGCGCATCGCCCAGGTCCCGGACATTGTTCGAGGTCAGGAACACCACCGGCGGCGTGGCGGCGCGGATCACGCCCAGCTCGGGGATCGAGACCTGGAACGCCGACAGGGTCTCCAGAAGGAAGGCCTCGAAGGCCTCGTCGCTCTTATCGATCTCGTCGATCAGCAGGACCGCCCCTCCGGGCTGACGCAGGGCGGTCAGAAGCGGCCGGGGCTCGAGGAACGGCTCGGAGAAAAACAGGTCGCCATCCTGGTGAAGCCCCTCGAGAGCGGCGGCGAGGCTGGGGGCCTCGGCCAGGCTGCGGCCCAGATGGTCCTTGAGGATCTGGGTGTAGAGGAGCTGCTTGCCGTACTTCCACTCGTACAGGGCCTTGGACTCATCGAGGCCCTCATAGCACTGCATGCGGATCAGAGGCAGGCCGAGCAACTGCGAGGCGGCGATCGCCAGCTCGGTCTTGCCGACGCCCGCCGGGCCCTCCACCAGGATCGGCTTGCCCAGGTGCAGGCCCAGATACAGGGCCGTGGCGATCCTCCGCGAGGCGATATAGCCGATCCCGCCCAGTCCCTCGATCAGGCTCTCGACGCTGGCGCCAGGGTCGCTGACGGCGGAGGTTCTGGAGCCTGGCGCCTCGTCCGGGAGGCCGGTGGAGACGGCGAGGGAGTCGGGCGAGGCCATACAGGGTCCTTCAGAGGGTTTTGCTGTACAGCCGATAGGTCTTGTAGATGCGGGCGTTCAAGCCCTCGGCCATGTGGCGCATGGGGGCGTTGTCCTCCAGCACCCAGGAATATTCGGCCTGTTTGACCCCGCGCTTATAGGCCTCGCGCCGGAGGGCGTCGCTGAGGAAGAAGGGCGCCATCATGCCGCGGGGGTCACGGCCGAACTTCTTGCGCACCCCCATCAGCGGCACGCGGGCGCGGGTCACGCCCTTGACCTTGAGCCGCCAGAGCATCTTGGCCCAGCCAAAGGGCAGAAGCTTGCCCTTGAGGTCGAAGATCGCCTCGTTGATGTCCGGCAACAGGACGATGAAGGCCGCCGGCTCGCCGTCGATCTCATAAAACCAGATCCATTCCGGAATCAGGATCAGCTTCAGCGACTCGCCCAGATGCTTGGTTTCGGCCTCGGTGAGCGAAAGACCGCCCCAGTTCTCGGACCAAGCGTCGTTGACGATGTCGGCGAGGATCTTCACCTCCTCGTCGAAGCGGTTCATCCGCACCTGGCGCAGCACCACGCCCTTGCCAAGGCCCCGGGCGAGCCGCCGCTCGACACGGTCGCTGAAGCGGAAGCCCTCGGAATTGATATAGGCGTAGACATCCTTCGCCTTGGCGTAGCCCAGCGCCTCGATGCGCGCGGCCGTCCATCTGGGGTCGTGACCCATCATCAGCATGGGCGGGGTGTCAAAGCCGTCGACCAGCAGGCCGACCTCCTCGCTGGTGGCGAGATTGAACGGCCCCAGGGCCTTTTGGTAGCCGCGCTGCCTCAACCAGTCCTCGGCCACAGCGAACAGGGCGGCGAACACTTCCGGGTCGTCCTCCGCCGCGATCATCCCGAAATAGCCTGCATCGGGATCGGTCTTGGCCAAATGGTCGATCTGGGCGCTGATGCGGCCGACATCCCGACCATCCTTGCGCGCCAGCCAGAACTGGTAGTCCGCGTGCTGGAAAAAGGGATTGACCTTGGGCGAGAGCGCCTCACGCCGCTCGAACATCAGGGGCGCCACATAGGCCGGGTCGTTCGCCATCAGGCGCATGGGTACGCGGATGAACCGCTCAAGCTCAGCCTTGGTGGAGACCGGAATGATATCGACGGCCATGCTGGATTACCCTTCAGCGTAGAGGAGGAGGCTGACGGCCCCGGCGGCAAAGGCGATGGGCGCGCCCCAGGCGGCGATGCCCGGCGGGATCACGCCCGTGGAGCCCATGGAGGTGAGGATTCCGTCGACCACGAGATACAGCAGGCCGCAGCCCAGACCAAAGATGATCGGACCGGTCCGGTTGCTGCGGGCATGGCCAAGCGCAGTGGGCAAGGCGAGCAGCAGCATGATCAGCGGCGCCATGCCCTCGGCCAGGGTGCGATAGAGCTTGGTCTCGAACTCGCTGGGGGGCTTGTCGATGGCGCCCTTGCCGAACAGCGAGCGGAGCGCCGTCCAGGAGGTGATCTCATATCCGGAGGAGAAGGGATTGGCGGCGTTGAACACCCGCGCCACGTCCCCCGGGCGCAGGCTGGTGCGCCAGTCGGCCGCCGCCACCGTCATGCCGGTCGCCCTCACCGGTCCGACATCGGTGATCTCCGCGTCCCGCAGCACCCAGCCCTGTCCCGGCGTCCAATCCGCCTCGTGCGCCTGTAAACGGCGAACCAGGCTGTGCTGGGCGTCCCGCTCATAGACGGTGAGGCCGTCAATTCGCCGGCCATCAGCGCTGGCCGAGGCGACCTTGACGATATTGTCCTCGATGCGAAACCAGCGCGGCGCGCCCGGGTCGGCATGAGCGCCGGGCGTGGTCGCCTTCCACCAGGTGGCCAGGGCCTCTTCCGCCCGGGGCGCGACCTGATCGGTCACCGCCATGTCCACCACCGCCACGGCCAGGGCCACGGGCAGCGTGCGCCGGAGAATCTCGAACAGGGACATGCCGCAGATGCGCATGACCACCAGCTCGCTGTTGCGCGCCAGCTGGCTGAAGGTGAACACCGCCCCGGCGAGGACCGCGAAGGGCGCCACTTCCTGCACCATGGAGGGCGCCCGCAACAGCATGTAGCGGCCGATATCGAGCACCCCGCCATGCTCCAGAATCTGGCTTGTTTCGCCGAGCAGATCGATCAGCTGCAGGAGGGCGATCAGGGCGACCCCCGCGCCGAGGGTCCGGACCGCCATCATCCGGGTGAGATAGGCCGACAGGCTCAAGGGGCCCTTGGCCGCGACCTTGGCGCTGGCCTTGGCCGCCGTCTTGGGACGGCGCTCGATCAGCGCATCAATGGCCCGCAACAGAGAGGACAGCGGCGTATCGCCCGGGCGCGTGCGGCTGGAAAAGAACAGCCAAAGCGAAAAGACGGTGATCGCCAGGAATACCGCACCGATGGACAGGAAGGGGCTGATGACCCCCTCGTCGGAGAAGCTTTTCGCCAGGGTCACACTGTGGTGATAGGCGACCAGGATCACCGCGCCCACGATCATCCCCGCGGTCCGGCTGCCGCGCTTGGAGGCCATGGCCAGGGGCAAGGCGATGAAGGGCAGGAGCGGGATGGCCAGGGACCGCGCGAGGCGGGCGAGAAGCTCGGCCTCAAGGACGCGCCGGGGGATCAGGGCGTCAGGACGCTGCGCCTCGCTGACCAGTTCGGGAAAGGTCAACTCTTGCTCGTTGCCGCCCCGCGGTCTCAGGGCCGCGCCGCCCTTGATCAACTCGCGGTCCGTGAGCCTGCCAAAGCGCAGAAGCCGGGGCGTCTCACCGGCCTGGGAGAGGATCAACCCGCCCTCAAGCCGAAGCTCGGTGGTCTTCTGGTCCCGCGCCAGGCCCAGGACGCCCCGGGTCGCGGTCACGACCTGCTCGCCGCCATCGGACTTGCGGCTGATGAAGACGCCCGTGAGTTCGCGCCCCGTCGGATCCGCCTCGTCGGCCGAGATGGTGAATTGCGGACCGGCATTGATGAAGACCTGCGGATCGAGCCGCGCGGTCCAGCCCGCCTCCGTGGCGGCGTTGAGCACGGCGCGATAGCCGAACCGGCTGTAGGGCTGGAGGTAACCCATCAGCAGCAGGTTCAAGACGCCGAGCAGCAGTCCGGCGAACACCAGGGGCGCCAGGAGACGGTCGAAGGACACGCCGCCCGCGAGGAAGGCGTCGATCTGGCTCTCCTCGCCGAGCCGTCCGATGACCATGAACATGGCGACGAAGAACGCCGCCGGCAGGGCCAGGCCGAGCTGGTAGGGGATCATGTTCCCCACCAGGCCCACCAGATAGCCCATATGGGCGCCGTTGGCGGCAAGCTGGTCGATCAGGCGAAGAGTCTGCTCAAGCAGGAACGCCACCAAGGTGACGCCCAGCACGGCGAGCGCCGGGAGGGCGAGCATCCTCAGGATATAACCGTCGAGAATCGAGGGACGCCAGGGAGGCCGAGGCGCCGCCGTGGCGCTGAGCGCCATCAAGGTCACGTGATCTAGATCGCCCCTGCGATGCGACGCCGGCCCGAGGGCAGGAATCCGAGGGTCCGCCCCACCTCACCGAACACGGCCAGGGCCGTATCGATCTGAGCCAGGCTGTGGGCGGCGCTGACGCTGCTGCGCAGCAGGCGCACATTGGTCGGCGTGGCGGGGGGCAGGGCGAGGTTGAGATAGACGCCGCCCTCAAGCAGCATCTTCCAGAACATCACCGCGACTTCCTGGTCCGGCATGGCCACCGCGACGATGGGATTGGCTTCGGGCCCGACCTCGAACCCCATGGCCTTGAGGCCGTCATACAACCGATGGGCATTGCGCATCAGGGCGTGGCGCAGGCCGGGCTCGGCCTGAAGCTTGTCCAGCGCGGTCAGGGTTGAGGCGATGATCCCCGGCGGCAACGAGGCCGTGAACATGTACGGCCGGCAGACGATCCGCATGATGTCAAAATCCGGACTATCGGAGACGCAGAAGCCCCCGACGCTGCCCAGACTCTTGGAGAAGGTGCCGACGATAAAATCCACGTCGGCCTCGACGCCCGCGGCCTCGGACAGCCCCCGGCCGGTTTCGCCGAGCACACCCATGGAGTGGGCTTCGTCCACCAGAAGATAGGCGCCGGTCTCGCGCTTGACCGCCGCGATCTCTTTCAGGGGCGCGGTGTCGCCCAGCATGGAATAAATGCCTTCGACCACGATCAGGCGGTCGCCCGGCACGCCTTCGAGCCGGCGCAGGCGCTTGTACAGATCGTCGGGATTGTTGTGCCGGAACCGGATCACTTCTGCGTGACCCAGGCGCGAGCCGTCATAAATGCTGGCGTGGCTGTCGGCGTCGAGCATCAGGTGGTCGCCGCGTCCCACCAGAGTCGAGAGCACCCCGAGATTGGCCTGATAGCCGGTGGAGAACACCATGCCATGCTGGCGGCCATAGAATTTGGCGAGGGCCTGTTCGAGCTGGCGGTGACCGCCATAGGTGCCGTTGGCCACCCGCGACCCCGTGGTGCCGGTGCCCTGCCCCCGCGTCGCCTCGACCGCCTGATCGACGCAATCGGGATCGAAGGTGAGGCCGAGATAGTTGTTGGTGCCCAGAAGAATCATCGGCTTGCCGCCGATCACGCCCTCAGTGGGCGAAGTGACCGCGTCGAACCGGACATTGAGAGGATCAACCCCGCTCGCGCGGAGCTGGTCATAGGCCTGCTTGTAGGCGGAATGCTTGGCCAGGAGCGTCATGCGGCGTGCCCGGCGCGGAGGCTCTCAACAGCGGCCATCAGATCGGCCACCGTCTGGATCTGAGCGATCCGGTCCAACGGGATGGAGATGTCGTAAAAGTCCTCGATGGCCATGACGAAGTTCATCACCCCCAATGAGTCCATGCCCAGATCCTCAACGATATCGGTATCGTCGCGGATAGATACGGGACGCCCGAGAACCTCCTCGAAGATCGTGGAGATTTCGTTTCTCATCGATGCGCTCGCCTCCGCGTCGGTGCCACCGACCACCGCGAGTTGAGTGTTCTGTCGCATCCGCTATCAGGCTCCCCTCAACGGTACGGGAAACATGCGAACTCCAGCGCTCAAGGTAACAGGATCGGCCGGAAGGCTTCAACCGCGTGTGGCCGGCCGCCGCCCACGCAATCGTTGAAGGCGTCTCGCGAGCCCTATCCCGCAACGCCAGAAACCGGCTTTTGCGGTTCGACGCCTGACAAAGCAAGCCATGTTTGGCCCACGGGCGGGATTTTTCCTGTCCTTGTCCGCGTCGTGACGCCGATTTTCAGAGCCAGCCCTGCTCCGCATACCAGCGCGCCGTCTCGGCGAATCCCTGGTCCAGCGGCCGCGCAGCGACCCGATTCCGCCCCGGCCCTTGCCCTTGCCCCCGTCCCTGCCAAGGCGCCATTTCCTCGGGCGCCACGGACCAGTCGCGATGCGCCAGTTCGCGCGCCTTGCCGCGACCAAAGAGGCTCGGGCGGCCGGTGAAGGCGACGCCGAGGTCGGCGAGGGCTCCGGCGGCGTGGATCAGACTGAGGGGAAGCGGCGGAACAAGGGCCCGCCGGGAGAAGGCGTTCAGGGCCGCGCTCCAGATCTCGCTCCAGCCGTAACCCTCCGGCCGGGCGCCGCCGAGGGCGAAGACGCCGCCATCCAGCGCCAACGCACCCCCGGCCGTCACGGCCTCGGCGATCTCGGCGGCCGCGTCGTCGGCGTGGATCAGCGCCAGGCGGGCGTCAGGGTCCGCGGGGCAGGGCAGGATCGGGCTTCGCGCCGCGAGCTGGAACAGGCCAAGCGTCGCGCGGTCCCCTGGCCCATAGACCGCCGGAGGTCGCAGGATCACGGCGCCCGCGCCGAAGGCCGCCCTGGCCGCATCCTCGCCCGCGCGCTTGCTGGCCGCGTAGGGCGACAGATGGGGTTCGCGGGCCGCCAGGCTGGATATGTGCACCAGACGCGCGCCGGCGCCTCTCGCGGCGGCGGCCGCGGCGGCGGCGCCTTGGGCATTGGCGGCCAGGAAGGCGCCCAGGTCCCGGGCCATGATCAGCCCCGCCAGGTGCACGAAGGCCTCCGCCCCCCGGGCCAGCTCCGCGAGCGCGCCGGCGTCAGCCAGATCGCCCTGAATCCAGTCGAGGCCCGGCGGCGGCGGGCCTTGCGGGACCCGACGGGCCAAGGCGCGAACGCGCCAACCCCGCGCCAGCAGAACCGGCGTCAGGCGTTGTCCGAGAAATCCGGTCGCCCCGGTCAGGGCCACGAGACCTGTCATCTCCGCCCCCTTTGCTCTCCCCCCCGGCGTGGCGCCTGAAGGGGCGCTGCGCCTCAGGCGCGGATCGCCTCGACCTCGCCGGTAAAGGCGCCGCTGGCGTAGAGGGCCTTGGCGCGCGAGCGGCTGAGCTTGCCCGACGAGGTCTGGGGCAGGCTGTGCGGCGGGGTCAGCACGACCTTCACCTCCAGGCCATGGCGGGCGCGCAGAAGGCCCGAAATTTCGGTCTCCAGGCTCGCCCGGGCGTCGGCGTCGCGGGTGCGACACTGCACCAGGGCCACGACGCGCTCTTCGTGGTCTGTCTCGGTCAGGGAAAAGACAGCCACGTCGCCCGAACGCAGGCCTTCGACCTCGCGCTCAGCGGTCCATTCGAGGTCCTGGGGCCAGACATTGCGGCCATTGACGATAATCAGGTCCTTGGCCCGCCCGGTAATGACGATCTCGCCGTCCAGCACGTAGCCCAGATCGCCGGTATCCAGCCAACCGTCGGGCGAGAGCACCTTGGCGGTCTCATCCGGCGCGCCGAAATAGGACTTCATCAGGCTGGGGCCCCGGGCGAACACCCGACCCACCTCGCGCTCGACCCGCACGCATCCCGCGGCGTCCCGGACCTCCAGTTCGTGGCCTTCCAGGGGCCGGCCGCAGAGGGCGAATTCGCGGCGGCGCGTGGCGGTCGCGGCCGGCGGCGCGGCGAGAGCCTCGGCCTCGAGCCGGTCCATATCGGCGATATCTGTGCGCAGCCCCTGGCCGACCGGCGTGAGGGACAGGGCCAGGGTCGCCTCGGCCATCCCATAGCTGGCGGTGAAGGCGCGGGGGTCGAATCCCGCCTCGGCATAGGCCTGGGCGAAGGCGCGCAGGGGTTCGGGGCGGATCATGTCGCCGCCGAGGCCCGCCACGCGCCAGGACGAAAGATCCATCTGCGCCAGGTTGGCCGCGCCGACCCGGCGCACCGCAAGATCAAAGCCAAAGGTCGGAGCGTAGGAGATGGTGCCCCGCCGGCTCGAAATCAGGTCCAGCCACAAGAGGGGCCGGCGCACGAAGGCCCCCGTGGGCAGGAGATCCACCGAGACCTGGAAGCCGACGCTGCAGAGCAACATGCCGACCAGTCCCATGTCGTGATAGAGAGGCAGCCACGTGACCGTCCGGTCGCCGGCGTGGACACCGAGGCCAGGCCCGCCAATGGCGCGCACATTGGCCATCAGAGCCGACTGGGTGACGGCCACCCCCATGGGAAAGCGCGTGCTTCCCGACGAGAATTGCAGATAGCAGAGCCCGTCCGGGTCAGGCGCGGGCAAGGGGGTAGCTCCCGCCTCCGGCAGGTCGGCGAGGCGTCCGGCGACCGCGAGATCCAGCCCCTCGGCCGCCTCCCGCAGCCATTCGCTCAGCGCGTCGGGGGCGAACACGGCGCGCGCCCCGGCGGCGATCAGCATCCGCCGGACATGCTCCACATAGGCGTTCTTGCCGCCGAACGGCGCGGGCAGAGGCGTAGGCGCCGGAACCAGGCCGGCATATTGGCAGGCGAAAAAGGCGCGCAGGAAGTCGCCATCGCTCTCGGCCGCGAGCATCACCCGATCCCCGGGCTCAAGGCCGCTGGCCAAAAGCCGACCCGCCAGGGCGAGGCTCTGCTCGCGCAGACGTGAATAGGGCAGGACCTCGACCAACTCGCCCTTCAGGCTATGGACATTGATCCCGGTTTCCTGCTGCGCGGCATAATCCAGCGCCTCCGCGAGAGTCGCAAAATCACCCTTGCGGACAAGGCGTCCGGGCGCGGTCGGTGTCGGAGTCAAATCAGGAGGTTCCGCTGAAAGGCTTCCAAGAGGCCAAGGACACGGC
>DAIDGR010000099.1 GCA_027452265.1 Caulobacteraceae bacterium | reverse complement strand
TGTCCCGCCATTGTCCCAGGCCCTTCCTATCCCATGATTCCGGCATCCGCGCTGACGCCGCTGACCGCCCCGGCGTCACATCGCCGAACTGGAACAAACCATAAACACGAGTTGCCGATGTTCGCAAGATGTTCTGGCGGGGCGGGTGCAAGGGGATAAAGCCACCGGCCGAATGAGCCGCGGTTTGGGCACCACGGGTGGCGCTAGTGAGTGTACGATGTCGCCGATTGACGTCTGCCCGCCTTTACGACCGCGCATACGCCCAAGCGAGTTTCAGGGGCGCTCCAACCTCTGGCTATAACCCCCATACTTCGGTTGAATGGCCGAGCCTGACGCCTGAGGGGAGCTTCATTGTGAAGCGCTTGGTTCTTGCACCCATATCGACCGCTCCCACGCGGTGGCAAATGCCCGGCGCGCCAGTTCCGGAGCCGCTACCCCCGACGTTTATCTCCTGGGCCGACTACCTCGCGCGGACAACGCCGAGCGAGCGGATGAGGCGGTGCTACGCCGCCGCCAAGAAGGCCAACCGAAAGCGTTTGCTTTCTGCGGCACCTTTAACCCGGCTCAGTGGCTGCGACGTTTGGGATGTTATCGAAGCATCCAAAGGGCGGTGTACGTATTGCGGCTCGCTCGCCGTGGAAAATCGGCCATCTCACCCTGTAACAGGCGCGCCACTTCCTTGGGCTCAGGTAGGCCGACGCATTGGAAGTCTAGAGCATAACAGAAGTCGAATTGCGGGCGGCGACAATAACTTCGATAATCTTGCGTGGGCGTGCTTATGGTGTAACACGTGGCCCACTGAGCGCCGGCCTGGGGCCAAAGATCACGGCGGCCTGCATCCGGTCGACGACGTCGGGGAAGACGAGCCAGCCGAGCGAGTAAAGCTAAGCTCGGCTGAAAGGACCTTGATCAAGGAGCTGTATGAGTACACCGACGGGTCCATCACTGTTTGCGAACTCACGCTCAGCACCTATTCCGCGGCCGTTCGTTATCTTCAATCTCTCTCACCTAATCGCCGCGCTGAATTCATTGAAAACATGAAGGAAGCGGTTTGCGAAGAATGGCACGATGATGAGCCACTTGCCGAGATGGATGAGGGGGTACAATTCGGGTGATTTCGGTTTGACGTCCCCCCGCCTTTCTTCCCACGTCAGAAGGTGAGCTTTCCGGCAACGTGACGACCGTGAGGAAGAAGCAGGCGGTGAAGACGAGGCAGGTCCTCGAGGAGCGGGTCTCCTACGCCGCTGCCGTCCCAGGAACCCTCGCCCCCCTACTTCATCTTCATCCCCGCCATGGTCCCGTCCTCGGGCGGTTGCTGGACGTAGAACTCCACGGCCACCTTGCCGGCGTGAGCGAAGGTCAGGGTCGCGGGGATGTGGGCGCCCAGGGTGAAGGGCGTCTTCAGGCCGACGAACATCAGGTGATAGCCGCCCGGCGTCAGGGCCAGGGTCTGGCCCGGGGCGATGTCGAGGCCTCCGGCGACCTCGCGCATGCGCATGATCCCGCCGGTCATGGACATCTGGTGGATCTGCACCGCCTGGGCGGCGGGCGAGGCGATGGCGAGGAGGCGGTCCGGCGTCGCGCCGGTATTGGTCACGCTGAAATAGCCGGCGCCCGTGGGCGCGCCGGGCGGGGTCGGACGGGCCCAGGGATGGTCGATCTTCAGGGCGCCGATCCGGTAGCTGTGGGCGCTCGCCGTCGCGGCGACGGCGCAAAGGGCCAGGACGCAAAGCGCGAGGCGGGCGACGCCGGACGCGGCTCTGGAGGCGGGGGTCATGCGAGCGGTCACGGGGGGAAATCTCCTTGAGCGGCGAGGGGCGGTCAGGTCTTGAGCGCGAGGAGGCGGTCCAGGGCCGCCTCGTCCGCGAAGCGCGCGGTGACCCGCCACACCGCGATTCTGCCGCGCCAAGGGGGCGGAAGTCGGGCGGCGTCCTTTTCCGTCGTCACCAGGGTCGCGCCGAGCGCCTGGGCGCGGGCGGAAAGGCCCTTGATCAGGCCGGGCGAGAGCGGCGCGTGATCGGCGAGGGGGGCGAAGTCGACGAGGTCGGCGCCGGCGGCGCGCAGGGCCCGCTCGAACCGCCAGGGCTTGCCGATGCCGGCGAAGGCCAGGAGCGGCCCGGCGGGGGGCGGCGCCTCAGGGGCCAGGCGGGCGATGAGCAGGGGCGGGCCGGCCAGGGCCGCCGTCAGGCGCGGATCGGGCGCCTCCAGATCGGCGGGAAGCATGAGGATCACCGCGTCGGCCCGCGCCAGGCCCGTGGCGATCGGCTCGCGCAGGGGGCCGGCGGGGACCACCGCGCCATCGCCGAACGGCCACTCGCCCTCGCGCGTCTCGCCATCGACCACCAGGAGGGAGAGGCTGGGCCTCAGGGCCGCGTTCTGATGGCCGTCATCGAGGATCAAGGCCCGCGCCCCCGCCGCGACGGCGGCCCGCGCGCCGGCGGCGCGATCGCGCGCGACCCAGACCGGGGCGTCGGCGCTCAGCATCAGGGCCTCGTCGCCCACCCGCGCGACGTCGTCGAGGGCCGGGTCGACGCGGTGCGGGCCGCGTTCGGCGCCGCCGTGTCCGCGCATCAGGATGTGCGCATCGGTCCCCGCGGCGCGCAGGCGCCGGGCCAGGGCCCGGGCGATCGGCGTCTTGCCGCTGCCGCCCAGGGTGAGATTGCCCACGCAGATCACCGGAACGCCAGGATCGAGGCGCGGCCCCCGCGCCAGACGCCGGGCCGTGGCGGCGGCCCAGATCCACGAAAGCGGGACAAGGATCAGGCGCAGGGCGCGAAAGCCGATCCCGTCGCGGCTGTACCAGGCCCGGGGCGTGGCGAGCCTCACGCCAGGAGCTCCAGCACCGGCGCCGTGGCGGCGGCGGCGGCGGCGTCGCGCGCGGCGGTGAAGGCGGCGGCCCGCCGGGCCATGGCGGCGAGGTCCGGATCGGGCTGTGGGGCGGCGAGGGCGGCGGCGAAGATGGCGTCCATCCCCTCGGCCGGGATCAGGCGCGTGGCCCCGGCCGCCTCCAGCTCGGCATAGAGCGGCCAGGCCGTGACGTGGGGGCCGGTGACGAAGGGCGCGTTGAGCCGCGCCGGCTCCAGGGGGTTGTGCCCGCCGGGCCCGCCTTCGATCAGGCTGCCCCCCACCACGGACAGGCGCGCCAGCCGATAGAAAAGACCCAGCTCCCCCACCGTGTCGGCGACATAGACCTGAACCCGTCCCGGATCCGCCCCCTCCGCGCGGCGGCCCACGCGCAGGCCCTCGGCGGCGACCATCTCGGCGATCGCCGCGCCCCGTTCGACATGGCGCGGGGCGAGGATCAGCAGGGGGGCGTCCGGGCGGGCGGCCAGGGCTTTGAAGGCGCCGATCAGGAGCCCGTCCTCGCCGGGATGGGTGCTGGCGCCGAGCAGAACGGGGCGACCGTCCAGGGCGGACCGCAGAGCCGCCAGGGCGGCGGGATCGGCCGGCAGGGGCGGGGCCCCGAACTTCAGGTCGGCGACGCCGTGGACCCTGGCGCCCAGGCGCTCAAGGGCGTGCGCCGCGGTCGCGTCCCGCGCCAGGATCAGGTCGAAGGCGGTGATCAGGGCCCGGGCCGCCCGCGGCGCCCTGGCCCAGCGCGCGGCGCTGGCCGCCGACAGCCGGGCCGAGATCAGGCCCAGGCGCACCCCCCGGGCCCGGCTCTCCCAGATCAGGTTCGGCCACAGCTCGCTCTCGGCCAGGACGCCAGCGTCGGGGCGCCAGTGGTCGAGAAAGCGCGCCACGGCGGCGGGGCTGTCCAGCGGGGCGAACTGGTGGATCGCGCCGGGCGGCAGGCGGGGGGCGAGCAGGGCGGCGGAAGAGGTGGTGGCGGTGGTGACCAGGATATTCAAGCCGTGTCGCGCGGCGCTTAGGCGCTGCGCCAGGGCGATGAGGGAGAGGCCCTCCCCGGCGCTGACCCCGTGCAGCCAGATGAGCGGTCCGGGCGGCCGGGCGCGCGAGGCGATCCCGAGCTTCTCGCGCCAGCGGCTGGGGTCCTCCTTGCCCTGGGCCCGGCGCAGGGCCAGCCAGGGGGTCAGGGCAGGCGCGACCAGGGCCGTGGCCAGGGCGTAAAGGGCGAGACCCAGAGAGCGCGGGGTCAGGGCGCCGTCCGCCCGGGCCTGGGCGGCGTCGAGGGCGGACTGCCAGGCGGCGCGCCGCGCCTCGCCCTGTCCCTCGGCCAGGGCGTCGGGCGCCGGGAGGGGGCCGGAGACGACGAGGACCGCGCGGGCGAAGGGCAGGGGCAGACGGGCGCGGTCCCAGCTGCCAAGGCCCAGCGACGGACGCGCGGCGAGGCCCAGGGCGAAGGTCTCGCATCTTGCCGCCCGGGCCAACTGCAACGGACCCATCTGCAGGGTCTGGGCCGGGCCGCGCGGGCCGTCCGGGGTGATCAGCATGATCCCGCCCTCGGCGAGGTGACGCACCGCTTCACGAAAGGCGCCGGCCCCGCCCTTGGCCAGGGCCTCGCCCTCGCGGCCCGTGGAGCCCCGGATCGGCGGCACGCCCAGGGCCGTCGCGGCCCTGGCGATGAAGGCGCCGTCGCGCGACTGTGAGATCAGCACCCGGGCGTGACGGCCGCGCAGAAAGGGGCGGCTGGCCAGGGCCTGGGCGATCCGGCCGTGCCAGAACAGGCCGACGATCCCCGCCTCGCTCTCCAGGGCCGCCTCAGCGGCGGCGAATTGGATCCGGCGCCAGCGCAGGGTCGCGGTGATCAGCCGGACATATCCGACGATCAGGCCCGTGAGCAGGGCCTGGGCAGTGGCCGAGCGCGCCAGCTTCACGCCGCGTCGGACCGGTCCAGGAGGGCCTGGCCCTGGGCCAGTCGGGCATAGAGGCCGCCGCGCGACATCAGGGCCGCATGCGCCCCCACCTCGGCCACCCGGCCCTGGTCGAGCACATAGATCCGGTCGGCGCCGCGCACCGTGGCCAGGCGGTGGGCGATGATCAGGGTGGTGCGTCCGGCCATCAGGCGGGTCAGGGCCGCCTGGACCTGGGCCTCGCTCTCGGTATCGAGGGCGCTGGTCGGCTCGTCCAGGAGCAGCAGCGGGGCGTCCTTGAGAAAGGCCCGGGCGATGGCGATCCGTTGCCTCTGGCCGCCCGACAGCCGCGCGCCCGCCTCGCCCACGACGGTGGCGTAGCCCTGCGGCAGGGCGGCGATGAAGTCGTGCGCCGCCGCCGCGCGCGCCGCCGCCTCGATCTCGGCCGGGCTCGCCTCGGGACGGGCATAGGCGATGTTGGCGGCGATGGTGTCGTCGAACAGGAACGGCTCCTGCGTCACCAGGGCGATGGCCCGGCGCAGGGAGGCGAGGGCGACCTCGCGCACATCCTGGCCGTCCAGGGTGATCCGTCCGGCGCCGGCGTCATAAAAGCGGGGGATCAGATTGATCAGCGAGGACTTGCCCGCGCCGGAGGGGCCCACCAGGGCGATCACCTCGCCGCGTCGCGCCTCCAGATCGACCCCGTCCAGCACCTGGGTTTCGCCATAGGCGAAGCCGACCCCCTCCAGCTTCAGATGCCCCTGGCTGACCACGAGGTCCGGGGCGCCGGGACGGTCGCGCACCTCCGGCTCGACGTCGAGGGCGGCGAACAGCCGCCGGGCGGCGGCCAGACCCTGGGCGATCAGGGTCGAGAGGTTGGAGACCTGACGCAGCGCCTGGCCGGCCATCAGGAGGGCGGCGAAAAAGGCGATGAAGGCCCCGATATCCGCCGCGCCGTGCCGGGCGCGCCACCCCTCATAAGCCAGGACCGCGGCCACCAGGATCATGGCCAGGGTATCGGTCGCCGGCGCGGCCACGGCGCGGGCGTTGTCGCCCAGAAGCACATGGCGTTGCCGCTCGGCCACCTTGGCCGCGACCTTGGCCTCCTCATGGGCCTCCCGGGTCTCGATCTTGACCACGCGCACCCCGTCGAGTCCTTCGAGAATGGCGGTGGAGAGGGCGCCGGTCGCGTCCATCGCCCCGCGCGCGGCGCGGATCGCCTGGCGCATGAAACGGTTCAGGATCAGGGCCGCCGCCGGCGCGGCCGCCAGGGCCAGAAGCGAGAGACGCCAGTCCTGCATCACCATGACCGCGACGGCGGCGGCGAGGGTCAGGGCGTTCTGCACCAGATTGACCGCGCCGGTGGTGGCCGCCTCGCGGATCAGACCCGAATCGTACAGCACCGAGGCGACGAAGCCGCCGCTGTGCGAGGCCTTGAGCCGGGCGAGATCAGCCCGGACCAGCTTGCCGAACAGCTCCACTTGGATGTCGCCGACAATCCCCGCGCCGATGCGGTTGACCAGCACCGCCTGAGCCGCGCCGGCCAGTCCCCGGCCCACCGCCAGGGCGATGATCGCCAGGGGCAGGCGGAAGAGCTCGCGCGCGGCCAGGTGACCGGCGGCCGCGCCGCTGACCCGGTTCACCGCCGGTTGAAGCAGATTGAGGAGGACGCCGGACAGGCCGGCGAAGACCGCCGCCAGGACGAGGGCGGCGGCGAGGGCGCGCCAACGGGGCGCGAGATAGCGGCGGGCGACGCGCGCGGCCATGGCCGCGGTGCTCGCGTCGAGCGGCGCGAGGTCGAAGCGGTGGGAGGCGGCGGTCTGCGGGGCTCGGGACATCGCGCGCGGGGGTTCGCGGCGGGACGATCGCCGCCGATCTCACAGACTAGACGTTCAGGACGCCCGGCGCGAGGCGGGACAGCCTAGCGCCACACGCGATCGCTCAGGACTTCACAAACCCGGCAAACTTCGCGTTGAAGCGCGACACGCGGCCGCCGCGGTCCAGCAGCTGCTGGTTGCCGCCCGTCCACGCCGGATGGGTCTTGGGGTCGATATCCAGCGTCAGGGTCGCGCCTTCCTTGCCCCAGGTCGAACGGGTCTGGTAGGTCGTGCCATCCGTCATCTTGACGGTGATGAAGTGATAGTCGGGATGGGTGTCTTGCTTCATGGCGTGTCCGAACCGGCGCGGCGCCCGGCGCGTCCCTCAAGGGACGTTGCGGGGGAAGGGGCCCGCCGGGGCGGCGAGCGGATGAGCGCGCGCCTATACAGGATGGGTGGCGTCGGGGGCAAGGCCGGGGCCTGAAGTCGGACCATGAGTGAAAACACGCAATCCTTTCCCGCCGCGCCGGCGTCGCGACGCGCCCGGGGACTCTCGCCGCTGCGCCGGCTGGGCCCGTTCGTCCGCGCCCATCGCGGCGACGCGATTTTGGCGGGCGCCTTTCTGACCGTCTCGACGGCGGCGACGCTCGGCCTGACCTTCGCCGTGCGCATGATGGCCGACCAGGGTCTTGCCTCGCACTCGGCGGCGGAAATCGACCGCGCCTTTCTGGGCCTGGCCGAAGTGGCGGCCGTCCTCGCCATCGCCACCGGCGGGCGGTTCTTCTTCATCCATCGCCTGGGAGAGCGGGTCGTCGCGGATCTGCGCGAGGCCCTCTATGGCCGGGTGGTGACCCTGGATCAGGCCTATTTCCTGAAGATCCGGACGGGCGAGGTGCTCTCGCGCCTGACCACCGACCTGACCCTGGTGGAGTCCCTGGTGGGGGCGACCGTCGCCGTGGCCATCCGCAACGCGCTCACCGTGTTCGGCGCCCTGGCGGTGATGATTGCGGTGAGCCCGCGCCTGACCGGCTTCGTGGCCCTGATCGTGGTCCTGATCCTGGCGCCCCTGTTTGTCGTCGGCCGTCGCGTGCGTCGGCTCTCGGCTGCGGCCCAGGCCCGATTCGCCGAGGCGGTGGGTTATGCGGGCGAGACCCTGGATGCCCTGGAGACCGTGCAGGCCTTCGGGCGCGAGGCCTCGGTGACCGCGCGTTTCGCCGACGCCGTGGAGACCGCCTTCCGCGTGTCGGTGGCGCGGATCGGCGCGCGCGCGGCCATGACCGTGCTGGTCATGGCCCTGGTCGCCGGCGGGGTGGGACTCGTCCTCTGGCGCGCCTCGCTGGATGTGTTCGTCGATCACACCATGACCACCGGCGTGCTGCTGCAGTTCGTCCTCCTGGCGGTCCTGGCCGCCGGCGGGGTGGGCTCGCTCGGCGAGGCCTGGGGCGATGTGCAGAAGACCTCCGGAGCGATGGAGCGAATCGGCGAAATCCTCGACGCCACGCCGCAAATCCGCGCGCCGGCGCAGCCTCGGCCCCTGCCGAGCCCCACCCGGGGCGAGATCGTGTTCGACCGCGTCCGTTTCGCCTATCCGGGCCGGGCCGAGGCGCCGGCCCTGGACGGCTTTGACCTCGCCATCCGGCCGGGTGAACGGGTGGCCCTGGTGGGCCCCTCCGGCGCGGGCAAGAGCACCGTCCTGCGCCTGCTCCTGCGCTTCTACGATCCGCAAGGCGGCGCGATCCGGCTCGATGGCGTCGATCTGAAGGAGGCGGACCCGGCGGAGGTGCGCGCGCGCATGGCCCTGGTGGCCCAGGACGCGCCGCTGTTCTCCGGCTCGGCGGCGGAAAATCTGCGCTTTGGCCGCGAGCAGGCCGATGAGCGCGCCGTGCGCGCCGCCGCCCGCGCCGCCCAGGCCGATGGGTTCATCGCCGCCCTCGACGGCGGCATGGAGGCGCCGCTGGGCGAGCGGGCCAAGACCCTCTCCGGCGGCCAAAGGCAGAGGCTGGCCATCGCCCGGGCCCTGGTGCGCGACGCCCCGATCCTGCTGCTGGACGAGGCCACCAGCGCGCTCGACGCCGAGAACGAACGCCTGATCCAGGCGGCTCTGGCCGACGCCATGGCCGGCCGCACCAGCCTGATCATCGCCCACCGTCTGGCCACGGTCCTGGCGGCCGACCGCATTGTCGTCATGGAGGACGGCAAGGTGGTGGAGATGGGCGCCCACGCCGAACTGGTGGCGCGGGGCGGCCTCTATGCGCGCCTGGCCGAGTTGCAGTTCGGCATGGAGGCGGCCTGAGTCCCGCGAGGGCCCGATGCGTCAGAGCCGTCGCGGGGTCTCCAGCTCCACGCCCTCGTGGCGCAGCAGCCAGGCCTTGCGCTCGACCCCCGCGCCATAGCCGGTCAGGGTTCCGTTCGCTCCGATGACGCGATGGCAGGGCACCACCAGGCCGATGGGATTGGCGCCGTTGGCCTGCCCCACGGCGCGGACGGCGGCGGGCTTGCCCATGCGCCCGGCCTGCTCGCCATAGGTGAGGGTCTGGCCGGCAGGAATCTCGCACAGCACCCGCCACGCGAGCTTCTGGAACGGAGCCCCGGCGGTCTCCCGGGGAATGGCGTTGATCGCCTCCAGCGCGCCGTCGAAATAGGCGGCGATGGCCTCGGGGATCGCCCGGGGCGCGGCGCCGGTCTTCATCGCCACGCGCGGCCCGTAGAAGCGGCGCATCAGGGCGCCCAGCCGGCCTTCGTCGTCGCTCCAGTCGAAGGCGCGCAGGACCCCGCTCGCGTCGGTGACCAGGAAGGCGCGGCCGAGCGGCGTCGTCATCTCGCTGAGGGTCAGGTTCGCCGGGGGGTGAGCGGTCATGTTCAGGCTCCGGAGGGGGGAACGGGCGCGCGGGGCGTCGTCCACAGATGCTGGGCGGCATAGGCGCGCCAGGGACGCCAGGCCTGGGAGCGCGCCTCAAGGGCGGCGGCGGAGGGGCGTGCGCCGTCGGCGTCCGCCAGGGCCCGTTGCAGGGCGACGTCCTGGGCGGGAAAGGCGTCCGGGTCGCGCAGGGCGCGCAGGGCGATGTAGCTGGCCGTCCAGGGACCGATCCCGGGCAGGGCGCGGAGGGCCGCCTCGACCTTCGCCGGCTCGCCGCCGGGCGCCAGGAGAGCGGGATCGGCGACTGCCGCCTTGGCCAGGGCGTTCAGGGCGCGGCCGCGGGCCCGGGGCATGGGAAGGTCGGAGAGATCGGCCTGGGCCAGGGCTTCGGCGGTGGGAAAGGCGCGGTCGAGGCCAGGCGCCGGGGCCTTGAACCCGGCTGGAGCCGGCGCGCCATGGCGCTGGGCGAGGAGGCCGGCCAGGCGGATCGCGGCCGCGACGCTCACCTGCTGGCCCAGTATGGCGCGCACCGCCAACTCGAATCCGTCCCAGGCGCCGGGCGCCCGCAGCCCCGGCCGGGCGGCCACGCGGGGGCCAAGGTCAGGATCGCCCTCCAGGGCCGAGGCGATGGCGCCGGGATCGGCCCCCAGATCGAACAGCCGCCGGGTGCGCGCGATCAGCTCAGGCAGGGCCGAGAGGCGTGGCAGGCCAAAGCGCGCCTCCAGCCAGGGGCCGGCGCCGGGCGCGACGCTGAGCCAGCCGATCTCCCCGCCGACCACGACGATGCGGCTGTAGCGGCCAGGCGACACATGCTCGACGCCGGCCACGGCCCGGGCGGCCAGATGCGCCTCCAGGGCGTCCCAGTCGAAGGGAGCGCGATAGGCCAGACGCAGCGGCAACGACGCCTCGCCGGCGCTGGGGCGCCGCGCTCCTTCACGCCTCAGGGCGCCGGGCGGGCGGCGATAGAGCGCCTGGAAGGTCTCGTTGAAGCGTCTGAGGCTGGAGAAGCCGGCGGCCAGGGCCACCTCGGTCATGGGCAGGGTCGTCTCATGCAGGAGCTGCTTGGCCAGAAGGACGCGCCGGGTCTGGGCCACGGCCACCGGCGAGGCGCCCAGATGGACGCGGAACAGGCGCCGCAGGTGCCGGCCCCCGACGCCGAGGCGGTCGGCCAGGCCCTCCAGATCCGCCGCATCCAGCGCCCCCGCCTCGATCAGGGCCAGGGCGCGCGAGACGGTGTTGGACGCGCCGCGCCAGGCGCCCAGGTCCGGCGCCGACTCCGGCCGGCACCTCAGGCAGGGGCGAAAGCCGGCCTCCTGAGCCGCGGCGGCGCTGACGAAGAAGCGGACATTCTCGCGCCGGGGCGTGCGCACCGGGCAGACCGGGCGGCAATAGATCCCGGTGGTGCGCACCCCCACGAACAGGCGGCCGTCGAACCGCGCGTCCCGGGCCAAAAGGGCGCGATAGCGGGCGTCGTCGTCATGGACGGGGCTGGCCTGAGGGGACGGCGCGGGGCTCGGCATGGGCGGATCATCGCCTTCGCGCGGGCCCCTGTCTCGCGGTTTTCGGACGTGGTCGTGCGGGCGCGCGGGCCGCGTAGGACCGGGGTCGTCGATTTGCGCCCAGCCTGTTTGGGCCCGGCCTATTTACGCCCGGATTCGGCGTCGTTGCGGGCGCGGACGGCGAGCGAGACCTGATCGGTCCACACGCCCATCATGCCCATGGCGAACAGCGAGGCCATCAGCCGGCGCGTGTCATTGGCCCGCAGCGGCGGCGGCGGGAAGGCGAGGCCCGGGACTTCGGTCCAGGCGATCAGGGGCAGGTGGGCGGACTGGGCCGCGCTCCCGAGGTCGGACAGGGCCGGGGCCTTGGGGTTGGCGACATTGAGGAGGCGGTCCGCCGGGGCGGCGAGCGCCGTCACGCGCCCGGCCAGGGCGGCGAGGGCCTGAGGGGATTGCAGGTCCTGCGGGGCGAGGGTGTCCTCGCCGGTGAGGGTCGTTCCGGCGATCTGCATCCGCCGGGCGCGGGTCAGGCCGGCCAGGCGCGTCAGGCTGCGCGGATCCTCGCTGGCGGCGAACAGGGCGGCGGCGGGCGAATCATAGCCCTGGCGGCTGATCGCCTGGGCCAGCTTGGACTCCATCTCGAGGTCGAGATTGGCGAAATAGGCCGGGTGCTTGAGCACGGCGACGACGCCGACCACGCGGGCCTGGCGGACGCAGGCGGCGCGGGCGACGCCGATCAGATCGTCGAGGGTGAGGATCGTCGGACGCCCGGCGGGGTTGCGGCCGGGGCGGCCGGCGCCGACCAGGTTCAGGCTCTTCAGCTCGGCGACCGTGAAGTCTTCGGTGAACCAGCCCTCGCGGGTCTGGCCGTCGATCACCCGGGTCGCGCGGCGCTCGCCATATTCGGGACGGTTGGCCACATCGGTGGCGGCCGACAGCTCATTGTCCTCGCGCACCACCAGGAGCCCGTCCTTGGTCGGGACAAGGCCGCCGGCCAGGAAGTCGGCCCCCTCGTCGGCCGCCTTGGCAAAGGCGGGGGCGCTGAGCGCCGGGGCATTGGGCCGCGCGCCGCCGGAGGCGAGGATCACGGGTGAGGGACGCGCCTGGCCAAGCGCCCGGGCGGCCCACAGGCTGAAGGGGAGGGCGAGCGCCTGTGCAGCGAAACGGCGACGCGAGAGGCTCATGCGGAGATCCCTTTAGCGGCGCGGCGCGCCTTTCGGGGGACGGGAAGAAGCGGCCAGCTTAGCCAAGACCGCGCCGCTCTCAAGCCGCGGCGGCCAGGCGTTCGAGCAGCAGGGGGTGGAGGGTCGAATTGGCGGCGCAGATCGAGCCGGTCTCCAGGGCCGTATCGCCGCCCTCGGCGTCGGTCGCCACCCCGCCCGCCTCGCGCACCATCAGAAGGCCCGCGGCCATGTCCCAGGGCTTGAGATCCCGCTCCCAGAAGCCGTCGAAGCGTCCGGCCGCGACCCAGGCGAGGTCCAGCGCGGCCGCGCCGAACCGGCGCACGCCGGCGACCCGTTGCGAGATCTGGTGCAACTCCTTGAGGAACCGGGCGTGCTGGCCGTGGCCGAGAAACGGAATTCCGGTGGCGAACACCGCCTCGTCCAGCCGGGTGCGGGCCGCCACGCGCAGGCGCCGGTCGTTGAGAAACGCGCCCTTGCCGCGCTCGCTCCAGAAGAGGTCCCCATTGGCCGGGTTGAAGGTCAGGCCCGCCACGATCTGGCCCTCGCGCTGGAGGGCGATATTGATCGCGAAATGCGGCATGGCGTGAAGAAAATTGGTGGTGCCGTCGAGCGGATCGACGATCCAGACGTGGGTCTTGTCCGTCCCCTCCACGAGCCCGCGCTCCTCGCCGAGGAAGCCATAGCCCGGGCGGGCCTTGAGCAGCTCCTCCATCAGGGTCTGCTCGGCCTTGAGATCAGCGGCGCTGACGAAATCCGCCGCGCCCTTGCGCGAGACCTGCAGCTCGCCGACCTCGCCGAAATCCCGCGCCAGCCCCCGGCCGGCCTTGCGCGCGGCGTCGATCATGACCCGCATCACGGCGCTGGCGGCGGCGGTCACGCGCGGGCGCTCCTGAGGCGGACAAGGGTTGCGGGCAAGGCAGGTCTCCGGGAACGCGGTCGGCCCCGCGTGGCGCATCAACAATGAACAGCCTGGGGCCCTTAGCCCAGGGGAGGCTTGCGACTCAAGGTCGGGACCCTGAGGCCCGAAGTCCTCGCGCGCCGTCGCGGACCTACCGCGCCATCTCCACGGCGCTGAGCCCCTTTGGCAGGGCGTCCTCCGTCGATCCCAGAGGGGTCACGCAGGCGCCCAGCTTCGCGCGCAGGCCCGCATAGGCCGACGCCAGGCGCCTGGGGTCCGGGCTGAGGCCGGCCCGGCGATTTCCTTCGAGATATTTCCGCGCATAGACGACCTGGTTGACATTGAGGGCGTCGAGACGGGCGAGGACCCGCTCAAAGGCCAGGCGGTCCGCGGGGCTCAAGCTCTGATCCTGCGCCAGGGGCTGGAGGCCGGCGGCCTGGGTCTCTTCCTCGGCCGCGTAAGCGATCAGGCCCTGCACGGCCTGATCGTTGTAGACATCGCTGTTGCGCTCGGCCTCGCTCATATGGGTCAGGGCGCCATTGGACACGGCGGTCTTCCAATGGCCGTCCACATAGAAGGCGTAGGTCGGGACATAGGCGGACGGAAGGGCGGCAAAGCGCGCATCGCCGGCATCCGGCAGGGGGTCGGCGATCCACGGTCCAGGTCGCCGGAGCTTGGCGTCGAGCGCGCTGATGCGCGCTTTCAGGCACGGCGCCGTCATGACCCGGTCCGCGGCCATTTCGAGATTGGCTTGCGTCTCGATCCGGATGGCGGCGCGGCTGACCTCCACCACATGGCGCCAATGCAGCGCCTCCAGGAGCTGCTCGCCGGCCAGGGCGATGAGGATGCCGACAGCGATGACGGCGATCTCCGAGGCGAACTCGGCCAGGCTGTGGACGGGCTTGGGACGGTGGATGTGCATCGTCGGATCCTTGTCCTCTCCATCGGGGGGCATTCCGCCGGGCCGGCGGGGCGGGTCCGTCCCGTGCGATGGGGCCACGATCAGGCCTCGGGTCGGCGCGCCGCGAGGCCCGCGGCGATCTCGCGCTGGAAGGCCGCCACGGCGGCGGCGGGGCCCTCCGGATGGGCCCAGACCCCGGCCGAGACCGCGAGAAAGTCCGCGCCGGCGCTCACCAGCGGGCGACAGGCGTCCGGCGTGATCCCGCCGATGGCGACGCACGGGGTGAGCATGGTCTCCTGCCAGATCTCCAGGGTCTCCAGGCGGGCGCGGTGGACCGCGTCCTTGGTGCGGGAGGGGAAGAAGGCGCCGAAGGCCACATAGTCGGCCCCGCCCTCGGCGGCGGTCATGGCGAAGTCGCGGCTGTCATGACAGGTGACGCCGACGATCCGGTCCGGCCCGACCCGGCGCCGGGCCTCGGCCAGGGGTGCGTCGCCCTGGCCCACATGCACGCCGTCGCAGTCGAGCGCGGCGGCGAGGTCCGGCCGGTCATTGAGGATCAGGGCGGCGCCGGCGGCCCGGATCGCGGGTCGCAGCCGCGCGACCGCTTCGGCCACCGTCGCGTCCGACGCCGCCTTCAGCCGGATCTGCACCGCGCCCACATCGCCCGCGCCGAGGGCGGCCTCCAGGGCCGCGGCGAAGGCGTCGAGGTCGGGCAGGGCCGGGGGCGTGATCAGATAGAGGCGACAGGCGGCGGGCATGGCTCCTGTCTTAAGCGGGCGCCTCGCTCCAGGCCAGGGGCTCGACCTTGGGCGTGATCGCCGCCCAGCCCACCGCACCCAGGAGCGAAACCAGGCTGGCGGTGACGAAGGCGGCGGTGAACCCGCCCAGGGACTGGATGAGAAAGCCCGTAAAGGCCGGGCCGACCATCCCCGCCACATTGCCGGCGAGGTTCTGCAGGCTGATCCAGCGCGGGGCCGCCCGGGCGCCGGCGAGGATCTGGCCAACCGCGAACTTGCCTCCGGCATTGACCCCCATGCCCACGCCCGCCAGCCACAGTCCGGGCAGGGCGCCGTGGGTGGGGAACAGGGCGCAGCTCATCAGACCGGTCGCGACCAGGATGTGACTGGCCACGGCGTTGGCCTTGTGCACGGCGCTCTCGTCCAGACCCGCCGCGATCAGCCGGTCGGTCAGCCAGCCGAACGCCCAGGTGCTGGCTCCGTAGGCGAGATAGATCAGCCCGCCTTCCCGGGCCATGGCGCTGAGGCTGAAGCCGCGCACCTTGACGAGGTACAGGGGCAGCCAGGACAGCACGAAATAGGCGCCGTAATTGGCCGAGAAGTGCCCCAGGCCCACACCCCAGGCGGCGCGCCGGCGCAGGATCTCCAGAAAGGGCGGGCCGGGGGCGAAGGACGAGGCGGGGGCGGCGCGCGCCTCGCGCCGGGTGGCCAGGACCCAGGGCGCGAGCCAAAGGGCCGAGATCACGCCGAAGGCGAGAAAGCTCACCCGCCAGCCCCAATGGGCCAGGACCAGCCCGCCGGCGAAGGTGCCAAAGGCCGGGCCCAGCGAGACGCCGAGACTGGTGAGAGCGTTGGCGCGGCCCAGGCGTCTGGGGTCGAGACGTCGCGCCAGAATGGTGGAGACGGACGGGAAGGCGGCGCTCTCGCCCAGGCCCATCACGAGGCGAAGGCCGATCAGCACCGAAAATCCGCTCGCCAGTCCGGTGGCGAAGGTCGCCAGGGCCCACAATCCCAGGCCCAGGCCCAGGGTGCGATAGGGATTGATCCGCTCGATCAGAAGGCCGACCAGGATCTGGCAGGGGGTATAGGTCCAGAAAAAGGCGGAGAGGAGGAGGCCAAGCGCGGCCGCGCCCAGGTGCAGCTCCTGCTTCATCACCGGCGCCGCGGTGGCGAGATTGCCGCGGTCCACATAGTTGCAGAACACCGCCAGGGCGAGGAGGAGCACGACCCCCCATCCCAGCTCCGCGCGGCGCTCGCCCTGGTTCTCCCCCATCCCGCTCCCTTTGGCCCTGCACGGGCGGTCTGGCTCGCCAAATAAGGCCGAGACGTCACCCGAATCCGAGAAATCTTAGACTAAAAACAAATCTAAAAGATAAATAAAATTTTACAAATAGGCGTTCGGCGTAAACATTTTTGACGTTCTTTAACTTGAGCCACGCGTCCGGCCACGGGTATTCAACCTGGGCTTGCAACGAAACCCCGTTATGACGCGTTTACATGGCGGATTTCATTCAAATTTGCCGAGATTGACTTGAGTTGAGCGTTTCTCGGTTCTCCAGATGAGGCCATCCCGATTTCGCGTTCCGTCTCTGATACCCGGTCGGATACAGGAGCCGCCTCGCCCCTGATCGCGTCCCCTCCGACCTCAGGTCAAGGCCTGGAGCGTGAGGGCGCCCGCGTGGGCGCTCGCGACGGCGATCGGGGTCTGCCGACCGCGGTGGCGCGATTCGCACCCAGCCTTCAGGATCGCCGGCGCGTGCAATGGGCCCTGGGCCTGAGCCTGATCCTCGTCCTCATCCTGGCCCCCTTCGCGACCCTGCCCCTGCGTCGGATGGATGTGTTGCAGCCAGCCTTTGAGGGCTGGTCGATCTTTGCCGAGGCGATGATGGCGACGCTGCTGTTCTCGCAGTTCTCGGTGGTCAAGTCGCCGGGCCTCCTGGTCCTGGGCTGCGGCTGCATCCTCACCGCCCTGACGGCGCTGGGCATGATGCTGAGCACGCCCCTGTCCGGATCCGCCTTCAGCAGCGGCGCCGCCGACGCCGGCTGGTTCTTTCTGATGTGGATGGCGAGCTTCCCGCTGACCGCGCTCATCTATTCGAGCCTGCGCGGGGCCCAGGGACTGGTCCGGGTCAATTCCGGGGGGCCGGCGGATCTCAAGACCTGGCACGCGGTGGCCGGCGTCGGCGGGGTCCTGGCCTTGTTCCTGGCCCTGCTGCTGGGTGGGGTTGCGCTGGTTGCGATCGCGCCGCCGCTCTACGCCAATGGTCAGGCCACGGTCGCGGGCAAGCTGGCCTTCAGCGCCGTGTTCGGCGTCGCCCTCCTGGCGCTTGTGCGCTGCATGCGCCGGCGTCCGCGCACCTTGCTCGACGGCTGGGTGATCATCAGCCTCGGCGCGTGGCTGTTCAGCGCCGTGATCAGCGGGGTCATGTCGCGCACCGATTTCGACCTCGCCTGGTATGTCGGCCGGGCCTACGGCGCGATCTGCTCGGCCCTGCTGGTGGTCATTCTGGCGGTCGAGTACGCCAATCAGCAGAGGCGCGCCTTCGAGATGCACAGCGCGCTGATGGCCTCCAACGAGGCGCTGCGGCACCTGTCGCGCCACGACGCCCTCACGGGCCTTCCCAACCGGCGCTATTTCGACACCCATCTCGAGCAGCAATATGCCGTCATGCGGCGCTATCGCCGGACCCTGGCGGTGGTGATCTTCGATGTGGACGGGTTCAAGGGCTATAACGACACCTTCGGCCATCAGGCCGGCGACATCTGTCTGGCGCGGATCGGCCGGGCCCTGCAGAGCTGCTGCCGCCGGGCCACGGATCTCGCGGCGCGCTACGGCGGCGAGGAATTCGCCTTTGTCCTGCCCGAGACCGATCTTGCCGCGGCCATGCGCGTCGCCGAAATGGCCCGCGAGGCGGTGGAGGCCCTGGCCATCCCCCAGGGGCCCGGCGCGCCCCGGTCGTGCGTGACGGTCAGCGCGGGCGTGGCCGTCTATGACGGGCGCGACCTGACCTCCATCGAGGGGGTGGTGGCGGCCGCCGATGAGGCCCTGTTCCACGCCAAGAGCCGGGGCCGGAACCGCGTCGCCAGCCAGAGCCTGAACCCCGCCCGTACGCGCTCGGCCTTGCCCGTCCCGCCCAAGCTCAGGGCCGTGTGAACGGGGCGGTTTGAACGGGGCGGTGTGTATCGGGCGCGGACCGGCGTCCCGCCCCCA
>DAIDGR010000098.1 GCA_027452265.1 Caulobacteraceae bacterium | reverse complement strand
CTCTCGGACTTCTTCGTCTGGTACGAACAGGCCGGCACGCCGCGCGTCTCGCTGGAGACCGCCTTCGACGCCGAGGCCCGCCGCGCCACCCTCACCTTTCGCCAGTCGACCGCCCCCACCCCGGGCCAGCCGGACAAGCGCCCCCTGCCCATCCCCGTGAGGCTGGGCCTGATGGACGCCGAGGGCGAGGAGATCGGCGAGACGCGGCTTTGCCTTCTGGAGGGCGAGAGCCTGTCTCTGGAGATCCCGGATCTCGACCAGGCCCCCGTGGTCTCGGCCCTGCGCGGCTTTTCCGCCCCGGTGACGCTCGACTATGCCGAGCCGGCCAGGGACGCCTATCTGCGCCTGGCCGCCGACTCCGACCTCTTCAACCGCTGGGAGGCCGGCCAGGGCCTGGCCCGGGACCTGATCCTCGGCCGCGCCGCCGGGCGCCCCGACGAAGTGGGCGAGGAGCGCTTCGCCGACGCGCTTGGCCGGGCCCTGCGCGATCAGTCGTCCGACCCGGCCTTCAAGGCCCTGCTCCTGGCCCTGCCCTCCGAAAGCGATCTGGCCCTGATCTCGCGCCCGGCCGATCCCCACGCCCTGCACGAAGCCCGCGACGCCCTGCGCCGGCGCATAGCCGTGCATCTGGCCGACCTGCTGCGTGATCTGCACGGGACGCTGCAGGAGGGCGCCGCGTTTTCCGCGGACGCGGCGGCGGCCGGGCGCCGGGCCCTGCGCAACGCCGCCCTGATGATGCTGGCGGCCGACACCCACGCCCTCAACCGCCGCCGCGCCGAGGGCCATTTCGACTCCGCCGGCAACATGACCGACGCCATGGGCGGCCTCACCGCCCTCGTCCATCTGGGCGGGCCCGAGGCGGAGGCGGCCCTGGCGCGCTTCTACGAGACCTGGAAGGCGGAGCCCCTGGTGCTCGACAAGTGGTTCCAGGTCCAGGCCCTGGACCCGGGCGAGGGGGCGCTCGGGCGCGTGCTCGGCCTCACCGCCCATCCCGCCTTCGAGGCGCGCAATCCCAACCGCGTGCGCAGCCTCGTCCTCGCCTTCGCCGTGGGCAATCCGGCGCGCTTCCACGACGCCTCGGGCGGCGGCTATCGCTGGCTGGCCGACCAGGTCCTGGCCGCCGACGCCTTCAACCCCAACCTCGCCGCCCGCCTGGTCGAGCCCCTGACCGGCTGGCGCAACGTCATCCCCGCCCTGGGCGAGCCGATGCGCGAGGCGCTCGCCCGCCTGGCGGCCGTGGAGGGCCTCTCCGCCCACGTCCGGGAGCTGGCCGAAAAGGGGCTGGCGTGAGCGCGGGGCGAAGCGCCCGCCGCATCGCCGCCATCGGGGCAAGGCTCGGCCTCGCCGCCGCGGCGCTCATGATGACCGCGCCCCTGGCCCTGGCTGTCCCCTCGGCGCCGGACTGGGCCTTTCCGCCTCTGGGCGTCAAGCCGCCGTCGGGACCAGCCCGGACGATCACCGTTCCAGGCTCCCGCGTGCAGCGACCTGAGGCGGCCCTGCATTCCATGGTCGCGGCGGTGGACTGGTTCCCCACCGCCCATCCGGCGCCGCCGAGCCTCGTCCTGAAGGGCGAGGGCAAGGCCTGGGCCTGCGGCTATTGCCATCTGCCCGACGGTCAGGGCCGGCCGGAGAACGCCGCCCTCGCCGGCCTGCCCAAGGCCTATATCCTCACCCAGCTTCGCGCCTTCGCCGACGGCGTGCGGCGCAGCCCGCAAACGCGCGACGGGGCCAGCTCCGGCGCCGCCGCCCTGATGATCCAGGAGGCTCAGGCCGCGCCGCAAGGCGAATGGGACGCGCTCGCGGCCTATTTCAGCCGTCGGCCCTTCGTCTCCCGCGTGAAGGTGGTGGAGACGGATGTCATTCCGAGCGTGAAGCCGCAGGTCTATATCTACGTGGCTCAGCAAGGCCCGTCCGCCCCGCTCGGCGAGCGCCTCATTGAGATCCCGGTCTCCACCGAGGACTTCGAGGCCCGCGACCCCCATGCGAGCTTCATCGCCTATGTTCCCAAGGGCGCGGTGGCGGCCGGCGCGCGTCTGGCGGACAGCGGCGGCCCGGCGGGACAGCCTTGCCAGGCCTGCCACGGGGCGGGGCTCAAGGGCGCCCTCGGCCCGCCCCTGGCCGGGCGCTCGCCCAGCTATATCTTGCGCCAGCTTCTGGCCTTCCGGGCAGGAACGCGCGCCAATCCTGAGGCCGCGCCCATGCGCGTGGTCGCCGCCAACCTCACCAACGTCCAGATGATCGACCTCGCCGCCTATGCGGCGACGCTCAGGCCGTGATCCGTGCGGCGGGGGTTTGAGGGGCGAGGCGGGCTTGAAATATCCGGCGAGGGCGGAGCCTTGGGACGCTGACGCAGCCTCGTGTGAGACGCAAGTCCCTTCTCAGGCCATCCCGGCCTCAGCGAGGTAGCCTTCGAGCTTCGCGACGGCGCGCGCGACGCCCGGCCTGAACGCCGTGAGGGCGTACCATCTCAGGGCCCAGAGCGCGTTGGCGATGCGGAGCGCCTCGAAGCGCGGGGCGAAGTCGGCGTCGAACAGGCCCTCATGCCGATAGCCCTCGCGAAGCCAGCCCACCGGCAGGTCGGGAGCCTCCCAATAGTCCCACTTGGCGAACTCGTTGATCGGCGAGTCCAAGGACACCTCTCCGAAATCGATCAGGCCTGAGAGGCGACCCTCATGCACCATGACGTGACAGGCGCGCAGATCGTTGTGGGTCAGGACGCGTCGGGGAGGAGCCGCGGCATCGCCCAGGGTCCTTTCATAAGCCGCGAAGGCCCGGTCCAGGGCGCGCGGGGCGAGGCCGGCTTCGACCCCCAGGGACTCGAACTCCGCGCGAAGCGCCAGGAAATCGTCCGTATCGTCGGCGAAGAGACGCGCCCCTTCGCCCAGGTCCTCCGCGCCGATCGTGTGTATCCGCGACAGCTGATCGCCCACCTCGCGAACGATCTCGCGTAGGACCTCGCGCGGCAGATCGCTTCTGTCGGACAGGCGCTCGCCGGCGATCCGCTCCATGAAACAGAGCTCCAGCGCCGCGCCCGTCGTCTCGCGGGTCTGGATGGACAGAACCTCCGGCGCGGCGACGCCCAGGGCCCTGCACCGACCGATCGCAAAAGCCTCCTTCTCGAACCGGCCCTCGCCGCGCCGGGCAATCCGAAGGATCAGGCACACGCCGTTTTCGAACGCGAGGCGATAGACCTCGTTGGCCTCACCATGGACGAGGCGCTCCGTGTCCATGAGGGGACTGGCCGTCACCTCCCGGGCGGCCGCGACGATCATCTCGCGGGGGGCGGCGAAGCTGGCGTGCAGGCCGGCAAGGTGTTCGGCATAGGCGTCCGTCATGGCCAGCGCCTCCACGAAACCGTTAGGAGGGAGCCAGTCTCGCCGCGCCTGGGCGCCAAGTCCACGCCGATGAGCCCGACGGTCCTACGCGGTTTGCGGCGCGGGGGAAGGCTTGGCCAGCTTGGCGGTCTTGGAGCTGCGGCTCTTAAGGCCCAGGCCCTGCATGCCGCCCGAGGTCAGAAGGCCGATATCGGCGAGCAGGATGGGGATCGACCATTTGCTCGGCGCCGCCACATAGCGCGGCAACCAGACCGGGTCGTACTTGTCCTTGAACCGGCGTACGCCGCGGAAATTGTAGATCTCCTCGCCGCGCTCGAAGAGCAGATTGCCGACCCGCGAGAGCACGGGGGCGAGGGGCCGGTCCTCCAGGCCCGCCAGGGGGGCCATGCCGAACTCGAAGGCGACATAGCCCTGCTCGCGACCCCAGTGCAGCAGCTCGACGAACAGATAGTCCATCACGTCCTTGGGCGCGTCGTCGGAATAGCGCATCAGGTCGATGGAGAAGGCCGTCCGCTGGGCCGTGGTCCAGAGGGTGGCGAAGGCCCGGATGCGCCCCGCGATCCGCACCACGGCGAAGGGGAACTCGAACACATAGGGCGCCTCGAACCCGCCCATGGAGAAGGTCTTTTCGCCCCCGGCATGGTGCGACAGCCACTCATCGGAGACGCGGCGAAGCTCCGGCGCCAGGGCCCGGGCCGCCTGGCCCTCCACCACCTCGAAGCAGGCCCCCTCCTCGCAGGTCTTGCGCCACGAGCGGCGCAGATTGCCCTTGCGGCGGCCATCGAGCGAAAAGCTGTCCAGGGGCACCGCGGCGGTCTCGCCAACCTTCTGCAGGGTGAAGCCCAGCTCCACCAGATCCGGCAGGTCCTCGGGCCCGGCGCCGTAGATGCAGGGCCGCGCGGCGTGGGCGTCGGCCAGTTCGCGAAAGCGCCACATCAGCTCAAGGCGCTCCTCGCGCTTGCCGACCGGCGGGCCGAGCGCGATCCAGGAGCGGCCCCGGACCCCGAACATCAGAAAGCTGTGGCCGCTGTCCGAGAACAGGAAGCGCTTGTCGCCGCGCAGGGCCAGATTGGCCCAGGGCTCAAGGATATCGGCCTGGGCCAGGACGGTCTTGACCCGGGCGTATTCAGGGTCGGTCTCGCCCACCACCGGCGGGGTCGCCGGGGTCGCCAGAAGACGCCAGACCCCCACCACCAGCAAAAACAGCGCCGCCCCCACCGAGGCGCGGATGGCCCGCTCGGCGTCCTGATCGCTCATCACCTTGAACACCGAGAGATTGGCGTAGTCGAGGTTCTGGAACGACCACCAGCCGGCCAGACCCGTGCCGGCCACGGCCGCCGCCGCCGACAGCAGCCAGCCCGGCGTCACCTCCAGCCGCGTCAGGCGCGCGCGCCGGGGAAAGGCCCGGCGGCAGGGCACGAGACCCGCGGCGAGGAGCACGAGGATCACCGACTCCTCCCAGTCGAAGCCCTTGAACAGGGCCAGGACCGCCGCCGCCAGCAGACAGGCGATGCTGGCGCCCCAGGCCGCGTCCAGCCGCCGCGAGAGGCCGAAGGCGAGCAGGATGAGCACGACCCCAAGGAGGCTGGAGACGAAGTGCGCCACCTCGATCAGCACGATCGGCGCATGGCTCGCCAACCACATGAAACGATCCGGATCGGACGGGGTCGCGCCGGACGCCAGCAGCATCACCCCGGCGGCCGCGGTGAGCAGCGCCATGGCTCCAGGAGCGCCGGCCAGCAGGCCCGGTCGCAGGACGCGCAAGCCCACCATCAGGCTCTTGTCTCCACCTCGCCCCGACATTGTGCGCCGGCCGCCCGACTATAGCCCCCCTTGCCGCCAGGGCCAGCGCCAAGGCCCGCGCCAAGCATTGGAAGCGATGGCGACGCGGACTAGACTCTCAAAGATGCGACGCCGCGATGTCCTCGCCCTGACCTCCAGGGCCGCGCTTGCCGCCACCCTGGCCGCCCAGGGGGCCCTGGCCCAGGACGTCCCCGCGCCGCCGTCGCCGGGCGCGCCGGGCGGGCCAAGCCCGGCGGAGCTTCTGGGGGCCGGGGGCGAGCCCTATTTCACCGACTGGCTGAACGGCTTCTTCGACAAGGCCATGGCCGCGGGCGTCTCCCGGGCCCTGTTCGCCCAGGCCCTCTCGGGCGTATCGCCCGATCCGCGCGTGGCCGCGCACGACGCCGCCCAGCCCGAGTTCGCCCGTCCCGTGAGCAGCTATATCGAGGCCCAGGTCACCCCGGCGCGGATCGCCGAGGGGATCGGCCGTCGCGACGGTGTGGCCCAGCTCGCCGCCATCGAGGACCGGTTTGGAACGCCGCGCGATGTGCTTGTTGGCGTCTGGGCCATGGAGTCGGAGTTTGGCCGGCTCCAGGGCGATCTCGACGTGTTTCGCTCGCTCGCCACCCTGGCCGCCCTCGGCCGCCGCCGCCCCTGGGCCGAATCGGAGCTTCTGGCCTCCTTCCAGGTTCTGCAGTCCGGCAAGGCGCCCGGCGGACGGCTGATCGGCTCCTGGGCCGGGGCCATGGGCCAGACCCAGCTTCTGCCCAGCGTCTATCTCGCCGACGGGGTGGATGGGGACGGCGACGGGACCTGCGACATCTGGGGCTCTCCCGCCGACGCCCTGGCCTCGGCGGCCAATCTCCTGGCCAAGGCCGGCTGGCGGCGCGGCGAGGGCTGGGCGCGGCAGGTCACCTTGCCCGCCGGATTCGACTTCGGCCTGGCCGAGGAGGCCGAAGAATCGCCGATCTCGTGGGCGGAACGCGGGGTCACGCCCACCGACGGCAAGGCGTGGAGCGAGGGCGACGGGGCGGTCGGCGCCCGCCTCCTGCTGCCCTGCGGCGCTCAAGGCCCGGCCTTCCTCGCCTTTCCCAACCACTTCGTGATCCGCAAGTACAACAATTCCCTGGCCTATGCCCTGGCCGTGGGGCTGCTGGCGGACGGCTTCTTCGCCGGCGCCGCGCCTCAGATCGCCTGGCCGCGGGAGACGCCCCTGTCGCTCAGCGACCGCCTCGCCGCCCAGTCGGCCCTGCGCAGCCTCGGCTACGACCCGGGCGAGATCGACGGTATCATCGGCGCCCATGCCCGCTCGGCCCTGCGCGCCTGGCAGAAGGCGCAAGGCCTTCCCGCGGACGGCTACCTCTCGCCGGATGTCATCGCCCGCCTGAAGGCGGCGGCGGCCATCGCGCCGCCCGCGGCCAGCTAAAGGCGCGATCACCGGCCTGTTCACACATCCGTGAAGTCTGGTCTTGCGTCGGGACCCAAAGCCGTCATAATCCGCTTTGCGTTCGTCCGGGGTTTCCGGTTTTCCGGGGGCCAGAGGGGCGTCCTCCACACCAAGGGAATGACAAAATGACCCAAGTCCTCCGCAACGTGCTGGTGGCCGGCGCCGCCATCGCCGCCCTGTCCGCCGCCGCTTGCTCCAAGCCCGCCGCGAGCACCTCCGACTCGACCTCGGCCCCGGCCGCGACCGACATGTCGGCCAGCTCCTCGGCCATGGACGCCGCCGCCGCCACCTCGACCGCGGCGACCGACGCGGCTCCGGCCGCCCCGGCCAAGCAATAAGACTTGCGCCATAAGAGGGTCCGTTCGCGGGCCTTCCTGGCAGGGGCCGCTCCTCACGGGGCGGCCCTTTTGCTTGCGCCGTGATCAGGAACGCAGAGGCCCAGCCGGTTGCGTCATGGCCGGACGACGGCCCGCCGCGCTCGCGCCGGCACGGCGATGTCTATTTCTCGGCCCATGACGCCTTGGGCGAGGCGCGCGCCGTCTTTCTTGCCGGCTGCGGCCTGCCTGACGCCTGGCGCGGCCGTCGGCGATTCGTCGTCGGCGAGCTGGGCCTTGGGGCGGGACGCAACCTCGCCGCCCTCATGGCTCTCTGGCGCCAGACCCGGGAGCCGGGCGCGCGCCTCTGCATCTTCAGCATCGAGAACGACCTTCTGACCGCGGCCGAGGTCGCCCGCGCCCTAGAGCGCGTGGCGTTCGGACCGGACCGACCCGGCGCTTCGCCACGTGCTCAAGACCTTGAAGATCGAGCTCGGGCGCCCTGGCCCGAGCTGGGCGAGGAGGCGGCGCGGCTCGCCGCGCTCTGGCCGCCCCGCGCCCGAGGCTTTCATCGGCTCGACCTGGAGGATTGGGGCGTCACCCTGGACATCGCCCTGATGGAGGCGGCGGACGCCCTTCGCGCCTGGGACGGGGTGGCGGACGCCTGGTTCCTCGACGGCTTCTCCCCGGCCAAGGATCCGCAGTCCTGGCGCGAAGAGGTCCTCTCCCTCCTGGCCGAGCGGTCGGCGCCTGGCGCGCGCCTCGCCACCTACACAGTCGCCGGAGCGGTCCGGCGAGGCCTCGCGGCGGCGGGCTTCGCGGTCGCCAAGGCGCCGGGTCACGGGGCCAAGAGCCAGAGGCTGGAGGTTGCCGCCCCCGGTGAGCGGCCGCCCTCGCAAGGCCCGGCGCCCCGGATCGCCATTCTGGGCGCGGGCATCGCCGGCGCGTCGCTCGCCCGGGCGCTTCGCGCGGCGGGGGTCGAGCCCTGGGTGATCGAGGCGCAGGGAGCCGGGGCCGGGGCCTCGGGCGCGCCGGTGGTGCTGGCCGCGCCCCGTCTGGACGCGGGGCTGGGGCCGATCGCCGCCCTGTTTGCCCAGGCCGCGCGCCGCGCCGCCGATCTCTATGACGCCACTCCCGGCGCCGTCGTCGCCCGGGGCGGGGCCCATCTGTCCGTCTCGGACAAGGATCCCAGGCGATTCGCCGCCATCGCGGCCTCGGACCTGTTCGCGCCCGGGGCCGCGCGGGATGGGCCGGCCTCCGACCTTGTCCCGGGACAGGCGGGACGCGCCCTGACCCTGGCCGATGCACGAAGCCTCATCCCGGCGGCCGTCCTTAAGGCCTGGCTCGGCGAAATCCGGCCGGGCTGCGCGGCCCGCCTGACCCGGACCATCGAGGGCTGGTCCGTCGAGGACGCCTCTGGCGAAACCCTGGCCAGAGTGGACGCCGTGATCCTGGCGACGGGCGCCCAGACCGGCGATCTCCTGTCGGACCTCCTGCCCGACCTCTGGGCCAAGACGCCGCTTCAGGCCGTACGGGGGCAGGCGGAGTGGGCGGCGGGCGAGCCTGGCGATTGTGCCCCGCCCCTGCCCGTCAATTTCGGCGCCTGGCTCACCCCGGCCCCCGGCGGGATCGCCTTCGGCGCCACGCACGACCGGGACGATCCGGCCTGCGACCTGCGACCCGCGGACCGGGCGCGGAACCTTGACGCCCTGGCGGCGCGGTTTCCCGACCTGGCGCGGCGCCTGGCCACATCCCCCCTGACCTCCTGGGCCGCAACCCGGGCGGCGAGCCCCGACTATCTTCCCCTGGCCGGAGAAGCGGCGCCGGGCCTGTTCGTTCTGGTCGGCCTTGGCGGGCGCGGCTTCACTCTTGCTCCGCTCCTGGCCGAACATCTGGCGGCGACCCTGCTGGGCGCCCCCTCGCCCCTCCCCCGGGACCTGGCGGCCCTGGTCGAGCCCACGCGCTTCGCCCGTCGCGCCGCCCGCCACCTCGACCGGCGATCCGGCGCACGCGAGGCGCCCTGAGGTCTTCGCAATCGTGCTACATGACTGAAATGGCGGTTCGTGCGTTCAGCCAGGGTTCACACCGTGGGGGCGACAAAACGCCCATTACGACTTCGAGAAGGGACCAAAGCATGTTCACTCCCAAGACCCAGCGGCGGGCTCTGACGGCGATGACCGCCGTCGCCGCGCTTCTGGCCGCCGGCGCCGCGGGCGCCCAAGGCTACCCCGGTTACGGAGGCCCCGGCGGCTACGGTCAGCCTCCGGGATATGCAGGTCAGCCGGGCTATGCCCCTCCCGGGGACTACGGCCCGCCGCCGGACGCCTATTCGCCTCAGGCCCAGCAGATCGACGCGGCCTACGCCCAGCGTTACGAGGCCTGGGCCGCGGAATACTGCGTCGAGCCCACCAATCATGACACCGTGGCCGGCGCGGTGATCGGCGGCGCCCTGGGCGCCATCCTCGGCGGCGGCGTCGCTCACGGCGGGGTCGGCGGGGCGCTGCTGGGCGGAGCGGGCGGGGCCGTCATCGGCGGCGTCGCCGGACACGCGGTCGGCGTCCACCAGGCTGAGAACAACGGTTGCCCCCCCGGCTACGCCATCCAGCCCGGCGCCCCGGCCTTCTACTATCCCGGCGGGCCTCTCTATGCGCCGGTCGGCTATAACCCCTGGGTGGCCGCGGGCGGAGGACGGTTCACCTACGTGCCCTATCGCGAGTGGTACTGGCGCAACCACGGCTGGCGCGGCGAGGACTGGCGTGAGCATCGCGACCAGTGGGGTCACGGCGACTGGGGACGCCACCACGGCAATCCCCACGACAACTATGGGTACGACAACCCGCATTGAGGGCTGTCGCCGGCTCGCCGGCGCCTGAATTGCCGTCACCAGCCGAGGCCGGCGACTCCGCGCGAGTCGCCGGCCTTTACCTGTGCGCCGAAATCTGCGATTTCCCTGGTCCGTTCACAGATTAGTGAACTGCGGGGCGCGGTCGGGGGGCCGGGCCTGGGGCGCCGTCAGAGCGCCGTGACCTCAGACTTCGGGTCCATCACGAGGAGCGGAAGCGTGGACGGCAATTCAGGTCTCCGCCAAGAGGTTGGCGCGGTGGACGTCTCTTTCGTCATGCCCTGTCTGAACGAGGTTCTGTCCCTCGAACCCTGCATCATGGCCTGTCGCGAGGCGCTGGACATGATCGCCGCGCGCTTTGGCCTCACCGGCGAGGTGGTCGTGGCCGACAATGGCAGCACCGACGGCAGCCAGGCCCTGGCCGAGCGCCTTGGGGCCCGGGTCGTCCCCGTGGCCGAGAAAGGCTATGGCGCGGCGCTCCGAGGGGGCTTCATGGGCGCGCGCGGCCGCTACCTCGTCATGGGGGACGCCGACGGCTCGTACAATTTCCGCGAGGCGCCCGACCTGATCGGCGCCCTGATCGACGGCGCCGATCTCTGCATGGGCTCGCGCTTCAAGGGCGGCATCGCCCCCGGCGCCATGCCCTGGAAGAACCGGTATATCGGCAACCCTCTGCTGACGGGCCTCCTGAACGTCCTGTTCGGCTCGAAGATCGACGACGCCCACTGTGGTCTGCGCGCCCTCACCAAGGACTGTTTTGAACGCCTTCGCCTGGAAGGCGACGGCATGGAGTTCGCCAGCGAGATGGTCATCAAGGCCGTGCTCAAGGGCGAGACCCTGGCCGAACGCCCGGTGACGCTTTCGCCCGACCTGCGCGACCGGCCGCCGCACCTGCGACCCTGGCGCGATGGCTGGCGCCACCTGCGGTACCTCTTCATGCTGAGCCCCTGGTGGGTCTTCACCCTGCCGGCGATGATCATGGCCGGCGCCGGGGCCCTGATCCTGGCCCTGGCCGGGGCGGCGGCGGTCATGGCGCCGCGCCAGCTCTTCTTCTTCGGCGACTACTGGGTGATCCTCGCCGGATCGCTGGTGTCGCTCGGACATCTGGCGGCGATCATGGGGATGGCCACGCACCTGCATCAGGTCCGCTCCGGCTACCGCGCCCCGGCGCCCTGGGTCACCCGTCTGGCCGGCGTGATCACGCTGGAGTCCATGCTCATCGCCGGAGCCGCGGCCACCGCGCTCGGCCTCATCGATCTCGGCGCCGTGGTCTACGCTTGGTCGGCGCGGGATTTCGTCCGGGCGGTCAATGTGCTGCCGGCCGTGCTTGGCGTCATGCTCCTGACCCTGGGGGCGCAGTCGGTTCTCGGCGGCTTCCTGCTGGCCATCCTGAGCGGCAACCAGGCGGGCTTTCTGGCCCCGGCGGCGACCCGTCCGCGCCTCAGGGCCGTGTCGAACGACGCTCCGGAGTGGCGCGACGCCGCCTGATCCCGGCCGTGAGAGGGGTGGCGTGGCGATCGCGCGGGATCGCGCTTCTGGCGGTGACCCTGGGGGCGCTCGCCCTGATGACGCCCGCCGTGCTGGTGGGCCATCCCAACGTCTTTCCCGACACCTCGGCCTATGAACTGATCGGCCAGTGGCTTTTCGAGCGCATGGGCCTCGACCCTCGCGGCGGCTTTTCCGTGATGCGCCACCGCGCCGATCTTGGCCTCTTTTTCACCATGGCCGGGGCCCGCTCGCCGACCTACAGTCTGGCTCTTTTCGCCATCACCAACCCCGGCTCAGCCTGGGCCATGGCCGGGCTGCAGTCCCTGATCGGCAGCGCCCTGATCGCCCTGGCCCTGCGCGTGAGGCTCGGCCGCTTCCGGATCGGGCCGTTCGCCGCCCTGATCGCAGGGATGACCCTGTTCACCAGCCTGCCCTGGTTCGCCATCCTCATGATGCCGGACGTGTTCATGGGCTATGCCGCCCTGGCGGCCGTCCTCCTGATCGTCGACTTCGACCGCCTGATCCGGCTTGAGCAGGTGATGCTGGCTCTGGGGCTCGCCCTCGCGCTCAGCTTCCACGCCTCGAACCCGCCGATCCTGATGGCGATCGTCGTCGTGGCGGCCCTCGCCATCGCGGTCCGCGCCCTGCCGGCAGGCAGGGCGGCGCCCGGCCTGGCCATCTGCCTCCTCGCCGCGGGCGCCGCCGTTCTGACGCTTCTGGCCTATCCGCGCCTGGTCGAGGCCCTGGCCCACCGTCCCCTCTCGCGGCCGCCCTTCCTCACCGCCCGCCTGCTCGCCGACGGCCCGGGTCGGGACTATCTGGCCAAGGCCTGCGCCGAGGGCGAGCCCCTGGCGCTCTGCCCCTATCAGGGGCGTCCCATGACCGACGCCAACGCCATCCTCTGGTCCCCGAGCAAGACGGAGGGGGTCTACGAGCCCGCGCCCTACAGCGTGCGCCTGGCCATGACGCGCCAGGAGCCCGCCTTCGTGCGCGGGGTCATTTTTCTCGAGCCGTGGCGCACCCTCAGCAACCTCGCGCGCGACGCCTGGGAGGAACTCATCGACGTCAACGTCATCGATACCCTGGGCTATCGCGACTATGCCCTGATCGCGCGCGGGCCGGGATTCGCCTCCCCGTTTCCCGCCATGCGCGTCTGCGTGCGGCGACCAAACCTCTGCTATCCGACGCCGTTCCAGCTCGCCTCCCAGGGGGCGTTGCAGGCCGGACTGATCCTTGGCGCGGGCTATCTCATCCTGCGCCTTCTCGCCGGCTGGGCCTGGATCGGGCGGCGCCTTCCCCTCGCCCCTCTTGCCGGACGCGAAGCGGTCGCGACCCTGGCGGTGCTCGCCGTGACCTTGGGGAACGCCGTCTTCTGTGGCGCGATCTCGGGCGTATTCCCCCGTTACCAGATGCGCATGGACTGGATCGTCCCCCTATGGGCCGGCCTCTGCGTCCTTGCCGCGGTCCCGACGGGCGATCGCCTCGCGGCCGTCCGAGCCTGGGCGGCCTCCAGAGCGAATTTCAAGCTCATCAAGTCGTGACGGACATGGCTATTCGCTCTAGATTCAAGCGTTTACGCGCCATCCATCCGCCCAGACAGTTCCCATCTGGTCTGACGGCGCTCTCGACTCTCGCACGGCGTCAGGCGTGCACCACCTCGCCGTGCAGGTTGATGTCGAGACCCTCGCGCTCCACGTCCTCGCTGACCCGGATGCCGATGGTGACCTTGAGCACGAACAGGATCAGGGCGGTGACCACGGCGCAGTAGACAAAGGTCGCCCCCACATCGAGGACCTGCAGAACCAGCTGATGTGCGTTGCCCTCCAGCAACCCGCCCTTGGGCGCGGCGGCGGGATTGATCTCCTTGAGGGCGAAGACGCCGGTGAGCAAGGCTCCCAGGGCTCCGCCAACCCCGTGCACGCCCCAGCAGTCCAGGGCGTCGTCATAGCCGAACCGGTGCTTGAGATGCACGGCCGATAGATAGCAGACCACGCCTGCCGCCAACCCGATGAAGAGCGCGCCCGAGGCGTCGACATAGCCTGAGGCCGGGGTGATCGCCACCAGTCCCGCCACGGCGCCGGAGACCATGCCAAGCACCGAAGGCTTCTTGGACACCGCCCACTCCGCAACCATCCAGGCCAGGGCGGCGGCGGCGGTGGCCACCTGGGTGGCGACCATCGCCATGCCGGCGCTGAAGCCCGAGGTCAGGGCCGAGCCGGCGTTGAAGCCGAACCAGCCGACCCACAACAATGAGGCGCCGATGACGCTGTAGGCGAGGTTGTGCGGGGCGAAGCTCTCACTTCCCAGGCCCTTGCGCTTGCCCAGCATGAGGGCCGCCACAAGTCCGGCCGTGCCGGCGTTGAGGTGCACCACGGTGCCGCCCGCATAGTCCAGCGCGCCGGCCGCTCCCAGCCAGCCGCCGCCCCATACCCAGTGCGCCACCGGGCAGTAAACCAGGAGCAGCCACGCCGCCATGAACAGCAGGAAGGCGGAGAACTTCATCCGGTCCGCCAGGGCCCCCGAGATCAGGGCCGGGGTGATGATCGCGAAGGTCATCTGGAACATCATGTAGACGGACTCGGGGATGGTCGGCGCCAGGGAGCTGACCGCGTTGAGACCGAGCGGCTTGAGGAACAGGTATTTCAGGCCGCCGATCATCGGGCCCGAGCCGGTGAAGGCCAGGGAATAGCCGGCGATCATCCACAGAAGCGTGATCACGCAGGTGGCGCCGAAGCTCTGCGCCAGGGTCGCCAGGATGTTCTTGCGGCGTACCATCCCGGCATAGAAGAGAGCCAGGCCCGGTATGGTCATCATCAGCACCAGAAGGGACGAGACCAGCATCCAGGCCGTGTCGCCGGAATCGATCTTGGGCGGGCTCGCCGTCTGGGCCCAGCCAAGGGCAGGGGCCGCCGCCAGGGCCAGTCCCGCCGGCCAGGCCGACCGCTCCAGCCAGGCTCGCGCCCGACCCCCCGCCTGTTTACGCATCATGCTCACTGGTCCTTGTCTCTCGTTTGAGCCCTGGCTTGGATGGGGACGAACCGCCGTCAGATCGCGGCCGCGCCGGTCTCGCCGGTGCGGATCCGAATCGCGTCCTCGACATTGAGGATGAAGATCTTGCCGTCGCCGATCTTTCCCGTGGCGGCGGCGGCGCGGATGGCGGCCACGGCGCGCGGCGCGGTCTCGTCGCTGACGACGGCCTCGATCTTCACCTTGGGTACGAAGTTCACCTGGTACTCGGCGCCGCGATAGATCTCGGTCTGGCCCTTCTGACGGCCATAGCCCATGACCTCGGTGACGGTGACGCCCTCCACCCCCGCCGCGCTGATCGCCTCGCGCACCTCGTCCAGCTTGAACGGCTTTACGATCGCGATGATCAGCTTCACGGGGGCCTCCAGACACTCAAGGCGCGATGTCACGCGGCGCCCGCAAACGGGGCCTATCCGCTCATGGCCCTGCGCGTCGCCGGACCCTAGGCTCGGGGCGAGAGGACCCCGCCAAACGGCGCCGCGACCCCAGGGGCGCCTTAGCCTTGATCAGGACCGCCCAAAAAACGGGCGCCGCGCAAAGGGCTTGCGGTCCGACGCGCCTTGTGGACCGATCAGGATCAGGCGCGCAGGCCGGGACAGAGCGCGGGGAGGACGAGGATGGACGGACGGCATCTGATCTACTTCGCGGATCCCATGTGCTCGTGGTGCTGGGGCTTTGCGCCGGTGATCGAGACGGTGCGCGAGGCCTTTGGCGACGCTCTGCCGATTCGCCTGGTCCTGGGCGGTCTGCGCCCGGGTGAGGCGACGCCCATGACCGACGAGGCGCGCGAGCGGCTGCGTGGGCACTGGGTCGAGGTCACGCGCGCGTCCGGCCAGCCGTTCGGCGAGGACGCCCTGTCCTGGCCGGGATTTGTCTATGACACCGACCCCGCGGCGCGGGCCGTGGTGATTCTGCGCCGCCGCGCGCCCGGCCGCGAGCTCGAAGCCTTGCACCGGCTGCAGGAGGCTTTCTACCTCCAGGGCTCAGACGTCACCGACCTGGAGGTCCTGGCAAGTCACGCCGCCGCCTTCGGTCTCGCGGCCGAGGACTTCATGGCCGAAATGGAGTCGGAGCGCGCGGTGCAGGAGACCTGGCGCGACTACGCCATCGCCCAGCGCGCCGGGGTGTCTGGATTTCCGACCTTGATCCTCGGCCCCTCGCCCGACGGCAGTTTCGTGCCGATCACGCGAGGCTTCCAGAGCGCGGACAAGGTGCTGCCGATGATCGCACGCTACGTCCAGGCGCTGGAGGCGGCGGCCATGGCGGCCAATTAGAGCGCCGCCTCATCCCCCCGCGACTCCCTGTAGAAGCGCCTCATGCCCATCCGCCGCCTGCCGCCGGACCTGATCAACCGTATCGCCGCCGGCGAGGTCGTCGAGCGACCGGCAAGCGTGGTCAAGGAACTGGTGGAGAATGCGCTCGACGCCGGCGCCGGGCGGATCGAGGTGCAGACCGAAGGCGGCGGTCTGGCCCGGATCCTGGTGGCGGACGACGGCGGCGGCATGGGCCCGGCCGAACTTCCCGTCGCGGTGGAGCGTCACGCCACCTCCAAGCTGAACCCGGACGCGGACGGCGGCTATGACCTGCTGCGCATCGCCACCCTGGGCTTTCGCGGCGAGGCCCTGCCGTCGATCGGCTCTGTGGCGCGCCTGACCCTGACCTCCCGTGCCAGAGGCGCGACCGACGCCTTCGGCCTGACCGTCGACGCCGGGCGTCTGGAGGGGCCGTTTCCCTCGGCCTTTCCGGGCCCGCATGGCGCGCGGGTCGAGGTCCGCGACCTGTTCTACGCCACGCCGGCGCGGCTTAAATTCATGAAGTCTGCCCGCGCCGAGGACATGGCCATCGCCGAGACCCTGCGTCGTCAGGCCCTGGCGTCTGAGGGCGTCGCCTTCAGCCTTGATCTCGACGGCAGAAAGGCCTTGCGGCTTCCCGCCGAACGCGTCGGCCCCGAGGGCCGCCGGGCGCGGATCGCCGCCTTGTTGGGCGGCGACTTTGCCGACAACGCCTTTGGCCTCGACCAGACCCGTGAGGGCCTGAGCCTCACAGGCTACGCCGCCCTGCCAACCTACAACCGGGGTAGCGCGCAGCATCAGTATTTGTTCGTCAACGGCAGGCCGGTGCGCGACCGTCTGCTCGGCGGGGCCCTACGTGCGGCCTATGCCGATGTGCTGGCGCGCGATCGCCACCCGCTCGCCGTGCTTTATCTCGATCTCGATCCTGCCCTGGTGGACGTGAACGTGCATCCGACCAAGGCGGAGGTCCGCTTCCGCGACCCGGGCCTCGTCCGGGGCCTGATCATCGGCGCCCTGCGTCACGGGCTGGCGGCGGCCGGACATCGCGCCTCCAGCAGCGTGGCCGGGCAGGCCCTGGGTCGCTTTCGCCCCGGCTTCGAGCCGGGCGCCCACGCAGCCGGAGCCTCGGCCTGGCGCGAGGGCGGCTGGTCGCCGCGCGCGGCGGCGCCGGTCAGTCCATCCCTGCCGGGGCTCAGCGGCGTCTCGGCCCGCGCCGAGCCGTGGATCGGACCTCCGGACGCAGGCGTCCCTGACCCACAAGACCCCTCGGTCCCCCCGACCCAGGCTGGCGCGGAGCACCCCCTGGGGGCGGCCCGCGCGCAGTTGCACGAGACCTACATCCTGGCCCAGACCCGCGACGGCCTGGTCATCGTCGACCAGCACGCCGCGCATGAGCGCCTCGTCTACGAGACGATGAAGGCGCAGATGGCCGCCGGGGGGGTGGCGCGCCAGGCCCTGCTGTTGCCCGAGGTGGTGGAGCTGGACCCGGCCGACGCCGAGCGCGTGTCCGGCCGGGCCGAGGAGCTGGCGGCGCTTGGCCTGGTGCTCGAGGCGTTCGGACCCGGCGCGGTGCTGGTGCGTGAAACCCCGGCCCTGCTCGGCGAGACCGATATCGCCGGGCTGGTGCGCGACATCGCCGACGACCTGACGGAGAACGACGCGCCCCTGGCTCTGGGCGAGCGTCTGGCCGAGGTCTGCTCGACCATGGCCTGCCACGGCTCGGTCCGGGCCGGGCGGCGTCTGCAGGCGAGCGAGATGGACGCTCTGCTGCGCACCATGGAGGCGACGCCCCTCTCAGGCCAATGCAATCACGGCCGACCGACCTATGTGGAGCTCAAGCTGGCGGATATCGAGCGCCTGTTCGGGCGGCGATGAGGCTCAGGAGGCGGCCTCGCCCCGACGCAGGAAGGTGACGGCGGCGGCGCCCCAGACACGATCATCAAGGTCAGCGAACCCGTCGGGCGTCACCAGAACCTCGTCCGCCGCGCGCTCCACGGCCAGCACCGCGCCCGGCGCCAGCCACCTCCCCTCGATCAAGGCCGCCAGGGCGGGATGGATGAGCCCCTTGCCGTAAGGGGGATCCACGAAGACCAGATCGAAGGGCGTCCCGGCCCAGACGCCCAGGCGCGGCGCCAGCCGCTTAAGGGCCTGGCCGCGATCGGAGAGGCCCAGAACGCGCAAATTGTCGGTTATGGCCGCGATGGCGGCCGGCGCCATGTCGACGAAGGCGGCGAAAGCCGCGCCGCGCGACAGGGCCTCCAGGCCGAGCGCGCCGGAGCCTGCGAACAGGTCGAGCACCCGCGCGCCCGCGAGGGCCGGGGCCCAGCTCGCATGGGCCAGCACATTGAACAGGGCCTGCCGCGTCCGGTCCGACGTCGGACGAGTCCCCTGTCCGGCGGGTGCGGCGATGACGCGCCCGCGATGATCTCCTGAGATGATGCGCACCACTTGGCCCTTGGGTTTCGTCCCGTCTTAGAAGATGAGAGGGGGGCCGCGCGAGGGCGGATGGAGATTCGGCGGGGAGCCGTGTCCATGGTCGGTGTTTGGTCGGGTCTGGCGGACTCCCGCTTCGTCCGGGACGGACAGGGGGCCCGAGCGGGCGTCTGGCGCCTCCTGGGCTCCGTGGTGGGCGGCGCCGTCGTCGCGGCGGTTGCGGCGGTCGCCGTCTGGTGCCTGACCATGGCCGGGGTCACCGCGGCCCTCGGCCTCGCGCCAGAGGGCCTGCAGGGCCTGGGCGAGGCGGCGCAAAGGCTGGTCGACCCGGCGGTCGTGGGGGCCCCGATCCAGGTGGCGCGTCTGTTGGTGACCTCAGCCGTCGATGGCGGCGCGCTTCTCGTCTTCGCCGCCTTCGCGGTGGCCGCGCTCCACGAGCCGTTGCATCGCAGCGTCACCGCGGCGCCTCGGATTCGCTGGCGCCTGGCCCTGACCGGCGGCCTGCTGGCCCTGATCATCCTGGCGCCCCTGGCCGTGGCCGAGCGGCGGTTCGCGTCCGACGGTCCGATCCCCATCCTCACCCTGGGCAACGACCTTGGCCAGCGCCTCGCCTATGCCGGAGCCGCCCTGCTGCTGATCCCGGCCGCGGCCGCCGAGGAGCTGGTGTTTCGCGGCTGGGTGCTCCGTCGCGTCGCGTCCTTCCAGGTTCCGACCAGCTTCCTGATCCTGGGCACGGGCCTGGCCTTTTCCGCCCTGCATTTCGATTTCAACCCCGACGCCTTCCTGATGCGCGCCATCATGGGGTGCGGCTTCGCCTACATGACCTTGCGTCTGGGCGGCATCGAATTCTCCTCGGGTGTGCACGCGGCGCACAACATGCTGATCGTGCTCTATCTGGAGCCCATAAGCCTGCGGACCCAGGCCTCGCCGATCTCGCCGCTCTCCCTGATGACCGATCTCAGCCTGATCGTCGGCTACTTCATCATCACCGAGGCGGTGGTTCACGCCCCGCTCCTGCGTCGCCTGGCCGGCGTTCGCCTTGATGAGCTGAGCCCGCCGGACAACCAGACCGGGCGGACCTGATCCCTATCCCGGCTTGCGGGGACGCGGACCCGATGGCCCCTTGCGAGGGGCGCCGGGCCTGCCGGATCCTGGTTTGCCAGATCCTGGTTTGACGGAGCCGGGTTTACCGGAGCCTGGCCGGGCGGAGCCCGTCTTCGCCGAACCCGGACGGGCGCCAGCAGGCGTGGGGCGGGGCTTGGGGCGGGTCGGATCGCTGGCGAGCCAGGTGTGGGGGCCCGGCTTGGTCTTACCCGAGGCGCTCTTGCGCTTCGGCGACCGGTCCGACGGCGGCGGATCGGCGCGGCGGGACGGTCCAGCGGCCTCTCGCGGCGCGGCCGGGGGCTTGGGTCGCCACTGCGCCCGATCGCCGGACGGCAGGTTGTCGGGAGCGATGAAGGCCCCAAGCAGCTCGCGCACCACCCGGGGATCGACCTCCTGCACGGCGCCCCGCTCCAGGGTTCCCAGGGCGAAGGGACCATAGGCGAGACGGATCAGGCGATTGACCTTCAGGCCCAGGGCCTCAAGCACCCGCCGGACCTCGCGGTTCTTGCCCTCGGTCAGACTGACGGAGATCCAGAGATTGGCCGCGTCGCGTCCCTCGCCGGATGCGTCCTTGACCTTGTCCAGGTGCGCCGTGATCGGGCCATAGCGCACGCCTTCGACCTCCAGGCCGGCCCGCAGGGCGTCCAGCCGCCCCTGATCGATCCGTCCCCGCGCCCGGGCGCGGTACCGGCGCGGCAGACCGGTGGCCGGCAGCTCCAGGGCGCGCGACAGCTCCCCGTCATTGGTCAGCAGCAGCAGCCCCTCAGAATTGAGGTCGAGCCGCCCCACGGAGATCAGCCGCGGGAGGCCCGGCGGAAGGGCCTGGAACACGGTCGGACGGCCGCCAGGATCGCGGTGCGTGGTCACGAGGCCCGGCGGCTTATGATACAGAAACAGGCGCGTGGCCTCTCGCGCCGCGACCGGCGCGCCATCGATGGCGAGAAGGTCGCCCGGCCCGACCTTGACGGCGGGCGTCGTCAGAACCTCGCCGTTCATCGACACACGGCCCTCGGCGATCAGGCGCTCGATATCCCGCCGGGACGCAACCCCGGCCCGGGCGAGGACCTTGGCGACGCGTTCCCCGGCCGCGTTCGGGGGGCTTGGCCCCAATGCATCCCCCGAACGGGGCGCGGATGGCGGCGGCATCGGGGCGGCGACTTGACCTCGGCCCCGGGGCTGGTTTCGGTGGGACCGATGAGTGACCATGACCTCGCCATGATGCGCCGTGCGCTCGACCAGGCGCAAGCCGCTGCGCGCGCGGATGAAACGCCGGTCGGCGCCGTCGTCTATGATCTGGCCAGCGGCGAGGTGATCGCCGAGGCCGCCAACGCCCCGATCACGACCTGCGATCCCACGGCCCATGCCGAGATTCTGGCCCTGCGCCTGGCCGCCCGGGCCCGGGGGAACTATCGCCTGACGGGCCTTGGTCTCGCGGTGAGCCTCGAACCCTGCGCCATGTGCGCCGGAGCCATCAGCCTGGCCCGCATCGGGCGTCTGGTCTTCGGCGCGGAGGATCCCAAGGGCGGCGGCGTGATCCACGGCGCCCGGGTCTTTGACCAGCCGACCTGCCACTGGCGTCCCAAGGTGGCTTCAGGCCTCCTCGCCGAGGAGTCGGCGACCCTGCTGCGCGCCTTCTTCCGCGCCCGGCGCTGAACGCCCCGGCAAGGCGGCGGCGAGGCGCGACGGCCCCCGCCTTGCGCTCCCTAAGGCGGAGTCCGAGGATGGGGCAAAACAAGGCCTTAAGGGAGCGCGCCATGGGACTTCTGGACAACAAGGTCGCCATCATCACCGGAGCGGGGAACGGCCTTGGCAAAGCCTATGCCGACCTCTTTGCGGCCGAAGGGGCGGCGGTGGTGGTGAACGATCTGGGCGGGGCGCGGGACGGGACGGGCGCGGACCGCGGCGCGGCCCAGGCCGTGGTCGACGGCATTCTCGCCAGGGGTGGTCGCGCCGTGGCCAACGGCGATGACGTTTCGACCGTGGCCGGAGGCGAGGCCATTCTGAAGAGCGCGCTCGACGCCTTTGGCCGGGTCGACATCCTGGTCAGCAATGCCGGAATTCTGCGTGACCGGACCTTCGCCAACACCAGCGAGGCGGACTGGGACGCGGTGGTCAAGGTGCACCTCAAGGGCGCCTATTGCGTCACCCTGCCGGTCTGGCGCTGGATGAAGGACAACGGCGTCAAGGGCGTGATCGTCGAGACCTCCTCGACCTCGGGCCTTTACGGCAATTTCGGCCAGGCCAATTACGGCGCGGCCAAGGCCGGCATCTACGGGCTCGTGCGGGTCCTGGCGATCGAGGGGCGCAAATACGGAATCCGCGTCTTTGGTCTCGCGCCCGGCGCCTACACCCGGATGACCTCCGACCTGCCAGGACGTCGCGACCGCGAGCCTGACCCCATGAGCCTGCCCGAGCACGCGGTGGCCCCGGCCGTGCTCTATCTGGTCAGCGATCTTTCGGGCGAGCGCACGGGCCTGGTTCTGGGCGCTTCGGCGAGGGGCGTGCGCGAAATCCGCATGCTGGAGACGCCGGGATTCACGCCCAGCGGCCCCTACACGGCCTCCGACATCGCCGCCCATGCCAGCGAAATCTTTTTTCCCGAGGACCTGCGCAAGGTCCCTGCGAGCGCCTGAGACGCGTTGCGTCTGGACGGGGCCAACCCGGCGCTTCGCAAAGCTCTCAAGGACGTCAGGACAGAGCGCGATTCAGCGTCTTCGCGGATTCCACGAATACGCATCGCGCTCTGGCGCGAGTCCTGCCTTGCGGGGGTTGGGGCGGGCGTGTCAAATGCCTCGAACAACTGTTTGAAACCGGAGATCTGGACCATGGATTTCGATTACTCGCCCCGCCAACGGGAGCTGATGCGCAAGGTCTCCGACTTCATGGACGAGCACATCTATCCCGCCGTGCCGATCTATGAGGAACAGTCCCAGTCCGGCGATCGCTGGAAGGTCATTCCCATCGTCGAGGAGCTCAAGGCCAAGGCCCGCAAGACCGGCCTCTGGAACATGTTCATGCCGCCTCACTCCGGCGTGCCGCCGCTGGAGGACAGCTTCGTCTTCGAAGGCATCCAGCTCACCAACCTCGAATACGCCCCGATCTGCGAGATGTTCGGCAGGGTCGGCTTCGCATCAGAGGTGTTCAACTGCTCCGCGCCCGACACCGGCAACATGGAGGTGCTCAACCGCTTCGGCACCCTCGAGCAGAAGGAGCGGTGGCTTCGCCCGCTGATGAACGGCGAGATCCGTTCGGCCTTTCTGATGACCGAGCCTCTGGTCGCCTCCTCCGACGCCACCAATATCGAGACCCGCATCGAACGCGATGGCGACCATTATGTGATCAACGGCCGCAAGTGGTGGTCCTCGGGCGTGGGCGATCCGCGCTGCAAGGTCGCCATCGTCATGGGCAAGACCAATCCCGACGCGGCCACCCACCAGCAGCAGTCCCAGGTTCTGGTGCCGCTCGACGCGCCCGGCGTGAAGGTCCTGCGCATGCTGCCGGTGTTTGGCTATGACGACGCCCCGCACGGGCATGCCGAGGTTCTTCTCGAGAATGTGCGGGTGCCGATCGCCGAGAGCCTGATCCTGGGCGAGGGCCGGGGGTTCGAGATCTCCCAGGCCCGCCTGGGCCCGGGCCGCATCCATCACTGCATGCGCACCATCGGCGCGGCCGAGGTAGCCCTGGAGAAGATGTGCAAGCGGCTGATGAGCCGAAAGGCGTTCAACAAGTACGTCTCCGAACACTCCGTGTGGGAACAGCGCGTCGCTCAGGCGCGCACCGACATCGAGATGAACCGCCTTCTGTGCCTCAAGGCCGCCGATATGATGGACAAGGCCGGCAACAAGAATGCGCGCCTGGAGATCTCGATGATCAAGGTGTCGGCGCCGAACATGGCGCTTCGGATTATCGACGACGCGATCCAGGCCCACGGCGGCGGCGGGGTGACCTCGGACTTCGGCTTGGCCAGGGCCTATGCCAGCCAGCGCACCCTGCGCATCGCCGACGGTCCGGACGAGGTGCACAACCGCACCATCGCACGCATGGAGTTCGCCAAGTATGGCGACCTGCACGCCAAGATCCGCGCTGAGCGCGACGCCGAGCGGGTTCCCGTCGGCATGCGTTGAGACGACGGCCGGACAGCCCTGGACGGGAGGGGGCGGGCCTTGCCCTCTTTCGCTCAAGCGCGTCCGGCCGTTCCGCCCGCTTCGCCCTCGTCCAGCGCGGCCAACCGCTGTACGGCCGTCGCCATATAGTCGCGCGTGATCGGCAGGGCGCCGCGTTCGCGCGTCAGCTGGATCTGGAAGTTCATCTGGCCGCCATGGCGGAAGGCGACCTCCGCGGTGGAGAGGTAGAACTCCCACATGCGACAGAAACGCTCGCCGCGCAGGGTGGCGTGTGCGTCTCGCCCGGAGGCAAAGCGCTCGCGCCAATGGCGCAGGGTCTCGGCATAGTGAAGCCGCAGAATCTCCAGGTCGCAGACCCAGAGCCCCGCACCCTCCACCGCCGGCCACACCTCGGACAGGGCCGGGATATAGCCGCCTGGAAAGATGTATTTGGCGGTGAAGGGGTCGGTGGTGCTGGGCCCCTCCATCCGGCCGATGGAATGCACCAGGGCCACGCCATCCGGCGTCATCAGGCGGGCCAACGCATTAAAGAAGCTGGCGTAGTTGGGCCGTCCGACATGTTCGAACATTCCCACCGAGACGATGCGGTCGAACGGGCCCTCAGCCTGGCGATAGTCGGTCAATGAAAATGTGACCCGGTCCTGAAGACCCGCCTCCCGCGCCCTGGCCCGGGCGACCGAGAGCTGTTCGGTGGACAGCGTGATCCCCTCGACCCGCGCACCGGTCCATTTGGCGAGGGAGAGGGCGAGGCCTCCCCAGCCGCAGCCGATGTCGAGCACCCGGTGATGCGGGCGGATATCGAGCTTTGAGGCGATGAGGCGCTTCTTGGCGAGCTGGGCGCCTTCAAGCGTCAGGTCGGGATGCGTGAAATAAGCACAGGAATACTGCAGGTCCGCGTCGAGGAAGGAGCGGTAAAACGCCGCGTCGAGGTCATAGTGCCAGGCCACGTTACGACGGGCCTTGAGAGGGCCATTGGACTCGGCCTGAAGGCGCGCCAACTCCCGGCGGAGCCATCCCGGCCGGGGACGATAAGGGCCAGGCCCTTGACCGCGGGTCGCCAGATCGATCAGGCCGTGGAGATCGCCCTCCTCGATCACAAGACGCCCATCCATATAGGCCTCACCCGCGCCCAGCGACGGCGAGGCCATGATCCGCGCCAGAGTCGAAGCGCCTTCGAGCCGAATGCGGAAGCGGGGCGTCTCGCCCTCGCCCACGCGCACGCGCCGCCCCCCCGGCAGACCGATCTCCACGTCTCCCGTTCGAAACACGGCTCTGGCGAAGGCGTCTGGCCGCACCCCCCTCTCCGCGTTCTTTTCCGCAGCCGACCTGGTCTTGACGCTGGAAGTCCCGGTCCCTATCTGCGTTTGGCACTCGAACAGGGTGACTGCTAACACGGCTGAAGTCGTGACGGCGACCGTCGCCCCTGACGTCATTACCTAGTTTGAACGGAGAGAAAATCCATGGCGTTTCGTCCGCTGGGAGACCGCGTCCTCGTCCGCCGCGTCGAGGAAGAAGAAAAGACCAAGGGCGGAATCATCATTCCCGATACCGCCAAGGAAAAGCCGCAGGAAGGCAAGGTCATCGCCGTGGGCCCCGGCGCCCGCGACGAAAACGGCCGCGTCCAGCCCCTGGACCTCAAGGCCGGCGATCGCATCCTGTTCGGCAAGTGGTCGGGCAGCGAGATCAAGCTGGAAGGCGAAGATCTGCTCATCATGAAGGAAAGCGACGTTCTGGGCGTGCTCGACTGAGTCGCCTGAACCCCGCCGTCCTCCTCCCCATTCATCGTTAGAGAGAGAGCCAACACCATGGCCGCTAAAGACGTTTATTTCTCCTCCGACGCCCGCGACCGGATGCTCCGGGGCGTCAACATCCTCGCCAACGCCGTTAAGGTCACCCTGGGTCCCAAGGGCCGTAACGTGGTGATCGAAAAGTCGTTCGGCGCGCCCCGCTCCACCAAGGACGGCGTGTCCGTGGCGAAGGAAATCGAGCTCGCCGACAAGTTCGAGAACCTCGGCGCGCAGATGATCCGCGAAGTCGCCTCCAAGACCAATGACAAGGCCGGCGACGGCACCACCACCGCCACCGTGCTGGCTCAGGCGATCGTCGTCGAAGGCGCCAAGGCCGTGGCCGCGGGCATGAACCCGATGGACCTCAAGCGCGGCGTCGACAAGGCCGTCGTCCACGTGGTCGAGGCGATCAAGGGCGCTTCCAAGAAGGTCACCACCAACCAGGAAATCGCTCAGGTCGGCGCCATCTCCGCCAATGGCGATCGCGAGATCGGCGACATGATCGCCCGGGCCATGGACAAGGTCGGCAACGAGGGCGTGATCACGGTTGAAGAGGCCAAGAGCCTGGAGACCGAGCTGGACGTCGTCGAAGGCATGCAGTTCGATCGCGGCTATCTGTCGCCCTACTTCATCACCAACGCCGAGAAGATGGAGGTCCAGCTCGACGACGCGCTGATCCTCCTGAGCGAGAAGAAGCTGTCCTCGCTGCAGCCTCTCCTGCCCGTGCTCGAAGCGGTGGTGCAGTCCTCCCGTCCCCTGCTGATCATCGCCGAGGACATCGAAGGCGAGGCTCTGGCGACCCTGGTGGTCAACAAGCTGCGCGGCGGCCTGCGGGTCGCGGCGGTGAAGGCCCCGGGCTTCGGCGATCGCCGCAAGGCCATGCTCGAGGACATCGCCACCCTGACCGGCGGTCAGCTGATCAGCGAAGACCTCGGCATCAAGCTCGAGAACGTGTCCCTGGACATGCTGGGCAAGGCCAAGAAGGTCACCATCACCAAGGATGACACGACCATCGTCGACGGCGCGGGCGAGAAGGGCGACATCGAAGCCCGCATCTCCCAGATCAAGCGTCAGATCGAGGACACGACGTCGGACTACGACAAGGAAAAGCTGCAAGAGCGTCTGGCCAAGCTGGCGGGCGGCGTGGCGGTGATCCGCGTCGGCGGCTCCACCGAGGTCGAGGTGAAGGAGCGTAAGGATCGCGTCGACGACGCCCTGAACGCCACCCGCGCCGCGGTCGAGGAGGGCATCGTCTCGGGCGGCGGCGTGGCCCTGCTCAAGGCCTCGCTCGGTCTGGAGAACCTGAAGGGCGACAATGCCGATCAGGACGCGGGCATCGCCATCGTCCGTCGCGCCCTGCAAGCCCCGATCCGGCAGATTGCCGAGAACGCTGGTGTGGAAGGCTCGATCGTGGTCGGCAAGATCATGGAGAACAAGTCGACCACCTTCGGCTTCAACGCCCAGACCGAAGAGTATGTCGATCTGATCAGCGCCGGCATCATCGACCCCGCCAAGGTCGTGCGCACGGCTCTTCAGGACGCCGCGTCCGTGGCCGGCCTGATGATCACCACCGAAGCCGCTATCGTCGAGGCGCCCAAGAAGGCCTCGGCTGGCGCCGGCGCGCCCGGCGGCATGGGCGGCATGGGCGGCATGGGCGATATGGACTTCTGATCCATCCGCCTTCTGCGTCATCGCATCGCGCGGGGGCGGGGCCGAAAGGCCCCGCCCCTTTGCGTTTTGGGGGCGCCCGAGCCTCGAGCCGCGAAGCTCGGCGCCGCCCACGTCTTGAGCCGGCCATTGCCCCTTGGGCGCCGAGGAGGGCGTTTGACCCCGATCAAGGATGCGGGTCCTGGAGGGCCTTAAGTCGCAAGACCCTAAAGTCGGATTGGGCCTCGGCCGGGCGAGGCCTCGCAAAGGAATCGCGGCCATGACCTACAAGACACTTCTGGCCCATCTGGAGCTGGGGCGGCCCAACGCCTGTGTTCTGGCCGCCGCCAAGGCGCTGGCGGAAAAATTCGACGCCCGGGTCATCGGAGTCGCGGCCAGCCAGCCAATCCAGATCCTGTACGCCGAAGTCTACGCCGCCGGTGACCTTCTGAAGATGGACCGGGACCAGATCGAAGCGGAGATCGCCAAGGCCCAGACCGAATTCCAGAGCGCGCTTGGTCCCCTGGCCCTCGACTGGCGGACCTTCGTCACCAGCCGGCCCCTCTCCGATTGTATCGCCGGCGAGGCGCGCGCGGCCGATCTGATCCTCACCGCGCCCGATATCGGCGGCGCGCCCTTTGAGGCGACCCGTCGAACGGTGGTGGGCGATCTGGTCATGCGCGCGGGACGGCCGGTGATCATTGCGCCCGACCGCAAGACCCCCTTCGCGTCCGATCACATCCTGGTGGCCTGGCGCGACACGCGCGAAGCGCGCCGCGCCGTCGCCGACGCGGCGCCCCTCCTGGCCGCCGCCCGCAAGGTCAGCGTGGTCGAGGTGGCCGGGAAGGCGGAAGCGCCTGACGCCCGTCGGCGCGTGGATGATGTGGCGTCCTGGCTATCGCGGCGGGGGATCGCGGCGGAAGCCCAGGTCCACCTGGCTCGCGGGTCGGATGCCCATGAAATCGCCCACGTCGCGCAGGAGACCTCCGCCGACGTGGTCGTCGCCGGCGCTTACGGCCATGCCCGCTTCCAGGAGTGGATGTTTGGCGGGGTGACGCACGATCTCCTGATGCATCCGACCCGGCCGGTCTTCCTGTCTCACTGAAAAGCCGTTCCGATTTGACGAGGATCAAGGCGAGATATATTTCATTCCTGCAAATATCGAATCTCCGCGGGCGTCGTCTTCGACGAAGTCTCCGGAGTTTGTGTCGGCGCTCCCGCAATCCAGCCCGACGCAAATCGGCGCCCCAGGTCCGCCCGCCTGGGGCGCCACACTTTTCGCTTCAGCGCATTCACACTCCGCTCCAGAGCGGGCTCGGAACCGATTGGAGCCCCGTCAGGGGGCGTACCGCTCTCGATTGACGCCTTCGCGGACCGCCCGATTGTCCAGACAGATCCCTTCGGGGCGGGCGGCGC
>DAIDGR010000097.1 GCA_027452265.1 Caulobacteraceae bacterium | reverse complement strand
GCGGCGAGAAACGCCTCGACGGACCAGCGCGCAACCGCCTTGCCACGCAGGTCGCGCCATTGTTTGGCGCCCCCCGCCCTTCGACCGGACCCCGCCGCCACGATTACCGCTGAAAACGACATGACGGCTCTTTAGGACCATGCGTCCCTCGCGGCCAGGGTTTACCCAAGTCCCATTGATGCCTAAGATTTAAGCGTGGTAAGTGAGCATAAAATAAGCAATTCGGCCTTCGCCGCCCTTTGGCCCAGGCTGGGGACGGTCTGGCTCGCCCCGATGACCGGCGTTTCGGACTTGCCGTTCCGGCTTTGCGCCGCCCGGCTCGGAGCCCGCTATGTGGCGACCGAGATGGTGGCTTGTGAACTGTTCGCCGCCGGGCGACCGGATGTGGTGCGCCGTGCGGCCCTGGGCGATGGAGAAGGCCCCCTGGTGGTTCAGCTGGTCGGGGCCGATCCTGGCTCCGTGGGGAGCGCGGCAAGGCTCGCGGCCCAGGCTGGCGCGCAGGTCATCGACCTGAATTTCGGATGCCCGGCCAAGTCCGTGACCGGATTGGCCTGCGGCTCCGCGCTGATGCGCAATCCCGAGCTGGCGCTGGAAATTGTGCGCGCGGCGGTGGCCGCGAGCGACACCCCTGTCAGCGTCAAGATGCGCTTGGGCTGGGACTCAGCCTCGATCAATGCGCCTGAACTGGCGGCGCGATTTGAGGCGGAGGGGGTGGCGGCCATCACGGTCCATGGGCGCACGCGCCAGGCCTTCTATTCCGGAGTCGCGGATTGGGACGCCGTGGCCGCCGTCTCGCGCGCCGTTCGGATCCCGGTGATCGTCAATGGCGATATCGTCGGTCTCGCCACGGCAAAGGCGGCCCGCTCCCGCGCCCTGGCCTCAGCCGTGATGATCGGTCGCGGCGCGATTGGCCGGCCCTGGCTGGCCACACAGATCTCCGAGGAGGGGCAGGGACGGAGCTTCGCGCCGCCTGAGGGAGAGGTCCTGGTTGATCTCGTCATGCGCCATCTGGCGGACAGCCTGTCCCACTATGGCGAGACGTTGGGGCTATTGATGTTCCGCAAGCATCTGGCGGCCTATATCGACGCCGCAGGCCGCCATGATGGGAGCGGCGTCCGCGCCACGCGGGCCCGCCTTTGCCGGATGACCGGCGTGGCTGAGATCGGACGAAGCCTGGAGGCGATCTGGGGCCCGGCGCGTGACGCCGCGCAGGCGGCATGAGCACCCTCATGGCCCCGCTCGATGGGCGCCTGAACCAGGCGCGGGGTGCGGCCTTTGATCTTTGGCCGGAGGCGGCCATTGTCCTCGACCGTGCGGGCCGGGTGCTTCTGGTCAATGAAGCGGCCCAGGCCCTCTTTGGACGTGGCGTCGCGCGCCTCGCCCATGGGTCGATCCTGGACGCCGCGGGGCCCCAATCTCCGCTCTCGCGCCTGATTGGGCGGGCCCTTTCCGAGCGGAGCACGGTTCGTGAGCGCGACCTGGAGCTGGAGGCCGGCGCCCTTAGTCCTGTGACAATCGTCGCCGATGTCGCCCTGACTCCGCTGACGGACGACAACCTGCTGCTGAGCCTGCACGTCCGACCCGCCCCCGCCGGCGTTGAGCGAACCGCCGATCCCGCAGGTCTGCGGTCCGCCATGGGGCTGGGCCAGATGCTCGCACACGAGGTCAAAAATCCGCTGGCTGGAATTCGAGGCGCCGCGCAACTGCTCAAGGCGGGGGCCAGCGCGCAGGACATTCCTCTGGCGCAGCTTATCGTTGACGAGACCGACCGCATCGCCCGCCTGCTGGATCGTATGGAGGCCCTGGCCGATGACGCGCCGCCCGCGCGTACGGCTGTCAATATTCACGAGGTGCTGAACCGCGTTCGCGCTCTGGCCGCCAACGGGGTCGCCGATGGCCTGCCCATTCGCGAGACCTATGATCCTTCGCTGCCTCCGGCGCTTGGTGAGGAGGACCAGTTGATCCAGATCTTTCTCAACCTGGTGAAAAACGCCGCCGAGGCCGCTCATGCTCGTGGCGACGGGCGGGGTGAGATCACCCTCGCGACCGCGTATCGCCATGGGGTGCGCATCCGGGGCCCCAGCGGACGCGGGGCGCCGCTGGAGGTGCGCGTCATCGACAACGGACCCGGGGTCCCGCCGAGTCTCAAGGACCACCTGTTCGAGCCCTTCGTCACCACCAAAGCGGCCGGCGCCGGTCTTGGCCTCGCCCTGACGGCCAAGCTGGTGGCCGGCCACGGAGGCTTGATCGACTTTGTGTCCGAGCCGGGGCGCACGGTCTTCCGCGTGCTGCTTCCGGCGGTTGCCTGACCTTCTTGGAGCCCCGATGGCCATGACATCCCGCAAGATCCTTGTAGCCGACGACGACGCGTCGATTCGGCTCGTCCTCTCTCAGGCGTTCACCCGTCTGGGCTATGAGGTGAGGGCCACGGGAAATGCCGCGACCCTGCTCAAATGGGTCATGGATGGGGATGGCGACCTCGTGATCACCGACGTCGTCATGCCGGATGGCAACGTGTTCGATGTGCTGCCCAAGATCCGCAAGGAACGGCCGCGCCTGCCCGTGGTCGTGATGAGTGCGCAGAACACCGTTCTCACCGCCATCGCCGCGGCCGAGGGCGGCGTGTTCGAATATATGCCCAAACCATTCGACCTCGATGACATGGCCGCGCTGGCCAAGCGGGCTCTGGAGGCCCCGAGCGATAAGGAGGCGGCCAAGGCCCAGGCCAGGGCGGCGCGCGACGAGCGGCTGCCCCTGATCGGCCGTTCGCCGCCCATGCAGGAGGTCTATCGATCGATCGGTCGGTTGGTCGGCGCGGACCTCACCGTGCTGATCCTGGGCGAGTCGGGCGTGGGCAAGGAACTCGTGGCGCGCGCCATGCACGACCTGGGGCGCCGGCGCGACGGCCGGTTCGTCCCGATCAGTCTGGCGGCCCTGCCGAGGGACCGGGTCGACGCCGAACTGTTTGGGCGCGGCGACGGGGACCAGGGCAGGTTGGCGGAGGCCGACGGTGGGACCCTGTTCCTCGATGAGGTCGGCGACATGCCGCTGGACGCCCAGACGCGGCTGTTGCGGGTCTTTGACGGGGCCGATCCGGGGGTCAATCCCAAGACCGGACGGCGGCCGAGCGTGCGCGTGATCGCGGCCACCAATCGTGATCTTCGATCGCTGATCGCTCAGGGCCTGTTCCGCGAGGACCTGTATTTTCGCCTCAATGTCGCGCCGATCCGCGTGCCGCCCCTGCGCGAACGGACCGAGGACATCCCTGAACTTGCCAGGGCCTTTCTTCTTCGCGCCAGCCGGGAAGGTCTACCGGTCAAGACGATCGATCAGGGCGCCCTCGACCGCCTCAAGCGCCATGACTGGCCGGGAAATGTGAGAGAGCTGGAGAACCTGATCCGACGCATCTGTGCGCTCTACGGCGAGGAGATGATCAGCGCGCGGATTGTCGAACGAGAGCTGTCCGAGCAGGCGTCGTCGCCCGTTGTCGAGGAGGCGGCAAGCCTCTCGAGCCTCGTGGAGCACAACCTGGCGGCTTATTTCGCCCTCCAGCCGAACGGCGTGCCGGCCAATGGCCTTTATGACCGCGTGCTTGCGGAAATTGAGCGCCCGCTGTTTCAGCTGACCCTGGCGGCGACGAAGGGCAACCAGATGCGGGCGGCCGAGATTCTTGGCCTGAACCGGAATACGCTGCGAAAGCGCCTGAATGATCTCGGTATCGACGCCAAGGCGAGGCCCTGAACTCGGATTGCCCGTCGGTGAGGCGAGGCGCGGGCGCCTCACTGTTGCCATCACGGCACACTCCCTTAGACTCCTCCCATGGCTGTCGATCTCAATTCTGCGGTAGACCGCGTTCCGCCAGCCCTGCGCGGCGTCGGCGATGGCCGGATCCTGATGGCCCTGTGCCTGGGGTTGGGCGCGGCCGCCACCATGGCCGCGGTCCTCCTCGGCTCGGCGCCGGACCTGAGCGGCCCTCTGGGGCCGGCCAGCCCACCGGTCCTGGTTTTGCTCGGGATCGGATTTGTTCTGATCCTCGCCCTGGCGGCGCTTCTGCTGCTTCGGATGGGGCGGCTGGTCACGGCCCGCTCCACCGACGCCGGCGCGCGGCTGCACCTGCGCTTTGTGACCCAGTTCGCCCTGGCCGCAGTCGCGCCCGCGGTGATCGTCGCGCTCTTTTTCGGCGTGCTGGTGACGCGCGGGGTCGAGAGCTGGTTTAGCGCCCGGGTTCAAACCGTCGTCGAGAATTCAGCCACCGTGGCGCGATCCTACATCGCCGAGCAGCAGGACTATATCAGCCGTCACATCAACGTCATGGCCCAGACCCTGAACCAGGCCGCCCCGAGCCTGGCGGACTCGCCCGTGGCCTATGGGCGCTTTCTCCGGGATCTGACCGCCGAGGGGGGCTTCTCCGCCGCTTATGTGGTCGACCGTGATGGACGCCTTCTCGCCAGGGCCGATGCGCCAGGCGTCTCGGCCCCGATCCTGGCGCCGCCGCCGAGCAGCTTTGCGGCCGCGGACCAGGGAGATGTTTCGGCCGCGCCCTTCGAATCCGCCGACCTCATCCGGGCGCTGTACCGGCTGCGGGCTTATCCGGACGCGTATCTGTATGTCGTTCGTCCGCTCGACCCGGGCATATTTCGCCACCTCAGAGAGACCGAGGCCTCGCTGGCCGACTACCGGATGGCCAAGCACCGCCGGGTGTTGATCCAGGCCGCCTTCGGGCTCGCCTATCTTGAGACCGTGCTGCTGGTGCTGCTGGGTGCGGTATGGCTTGGCATGAATACCGCCGAGGGCATCGCCGCGCCGATTGGGCGGCTGGTGGTTGCGGCGGGGCGGGTGGCGGGCGGTGACCTTACAGCCCGGGTGGATGCGCGCGACGACCCTGGCGAGATTGCCGTTCTGTCCCGGGCCTTCAACCGGATGACCGCCGACCTGCGGAGCCAGCAGGCGGCCCTGCGCGCGGCGCACGAAGATGCCGAGATGCGCCGCCTGTTCACCGAGGCGGTCCTGCTGGGGGTCAGCGCCGGCGTCATCGGCCTGGATGGGAGTGGGCGAATCTCGGCGCTCAATCGACAGGCGGAGAGGCTTCTTGGCCTCGCGGAAGGCTCAGGTCTGGGGCGGACCCTGGCCGAGGCGGCGCCGGCCCTGGCGCCGATCGCCGCGAGCCTCGAAGGGGTTAGCGAAGCCGAGGATGAGGTCGAACTTGCCCACGGCGCCGAGCCGGTTCGTCTGCGGGTCAGTGCGCGTCGGGGCGCCGAAGGCGTGGTCCTGACCTTTGACGATGTGACCAGCCTGATCAACGCTCAACGCACCGCCGCCTGGCGCGACGTGGCCCGGCGCATCGCGCACGAGATCAAAAACCCCCTGACGCCGATCCAGCTATCCGCCGAGCGCCTGCGCCGCCGCTATCGCAAGGAGATCGTGGGCGACATGGAGGTGTTCGACCGCTGCATCGACACCATCATCAGGCAGGTTGGCGACATCGGCCGGATGGTTGATGAGTTCTCCGCCTTCGCACGGATGCCCCAGCCCCAGTTCAGCCCCTGGGATATGGCTGAGATCATTCGCCAGGCCGTTTTCGCTCAACGGGTGGCCGACCCCGAGGTGCAGATCGACATCATCGAGCCTCTGGCCGCGACCATCGTCATCTGTGACGGGCGGATCGTCGCCCAGGCGCTGGGCAACGTGCTTAAGAATGCCGGCGAGGCGATTCGCGCGCGCCGCCGCACAACCCCTGAGCCGCGGGGCCACATCACCGTGGCCCTCACCTCCGGTACAGGGCGGATCGATATTGTCGTTGAGGACAATGGCGTCGGCTTTCCGCGCACCGCGCGCGAGAGACTGACCGAGCCCTATGTCACCACCCGCGAAAAGGGCGCGGGACTTGGCCTCGCCATCGTCAAGCGTATCCTCGAGGAGCATGGCGGCCGCCTGATTCTGGCCGACTCCAGTTCGGGCGCGGGCGCCCGGGTGGTTCTCTCATTCCCGTCTCCGGACCAGGCTCCCGAAGGGGCCCGCAGGGCGGCTCGCAAGGTGCAAGCATGATCAGCGACATCCTCGTCATCGACGACGAGGCCGATATCCGCGACCTGGTGGCTGCGATCCTTGAGGACGACGGTTATTCCGTCCGTACCGCCGCTGACGCCGAGGCGGGCCTCGCCGCAATCCGTGCGCGCAAGCCGGCCCTCCTGATCCTCGACATCTGGATCGGCGGGGAGGGGATGGATGGCCTGGAGATGCTCGATCGGGTCAAGGCGCTGGATCCGAATTTGCCGGTGATCATGATTTCCGGCCACGGGACGATTGAAACGGCCGTCAGCGCCATCCGTCGCGGGGCCTATGACTTCATTGAAAAGCCCTTCGAGTCCGAACGCCTGTTGCTGATCGTCCAGCGCGCGCTGGAGCAGGCGCAACTCAAGGAAGAGAATCGCCATCTCCGCGTCCAGGCGGTCGTGCCTGACCGGCTGATCGGGATTTCCGCCGCAGCCCAACAACTCCGCAGCCTGATTTCCAAGATCGGCGCCGCCAACAGCCGGGTCCTGATCGTGGGCGCTCCGGGGTCAGGCAAGGAGACCGCTGCCCGCCTGATTCATGCCGCCAGCCCCCGGGCGCGCAACGCGTTCGTCGCCATCAGCGCCGCCGCAGTGACGCCCGAGCGCATGGATCGTGAGCTGTTTGGCGAGGAAGGCGGCGCGGATCGGCCCGCCCATACCGGCGTGTTTGAACGCGCGCACGGCGGCACGCTCTACATCGATGAAATCGCGGAGATGCCGCGCGAAACCCAAAGCCGCATTTTGCGCGTTCTGGTGGAGCAGCGGTTCCGAAGGGTCGGCGGGGAGACCGACGTCCAGGTGGATGTCCGTGTGGTGTCGTCATCCTCACGCGATCTGGCGCAGGAGATCGCGCAGGGCCGCTTGCGAGAGGACCTTTATCATCGGCTCAACGTCGTGCCCCTTCGGGTCCCCAGCCTGGCCGAACGCCGAGAGGACATTCCAGAGCTCCTCGACTACTATCTCGCGCGCTTGAGCGCGGCCTCGGGCAAGCCCTGTCCGAGCCTCGCCGCCGATGCCCTCGCCACGCTTCAGGTGCAGTCCTGGCCGGGCAATATCCGCCAACTTCGCAATCTTGCTGAGCGCATCCTGATTGTCGCCGGTCCGGAACCGGTGACCGCAGACATGCTGCCCCCCGAGATCGGTCAACCCCCACCCACGGGTGGGATGGGCGCCGAGCGGATCATTGCGCTTCCTCTGCGCGAGGCGCGGGAATTGTTCGAGAAGGAGTATCTCGAAGCCCAGATCATGCGCTTTGGCGGCAATATCTCGCGGACCGCGGCGTTCATCGGCATGGAGCGCTCGGCCCTGCATCGCAAACTCAAGAGCCTGGGCTTTTCGGGCTCCCGTCTGCCTGAGGAGGCCGCCGACTGATGGGCCGCATCGCCTATGTCAATGGCCGTTTCGTGCGTCACGCCGAGGCCGCCGTCCATATCGAGGACCGGGGCTATCAGCTCGCCGATGGCGTCTACGAGGTCTGGGCCGTGTTCGATGGCGATCTGGCGGACCGCGAGGGACATTTCGCAAGGCTGGAGCGCAGCCTTGGCGAGTTGCGCATCGCCATGCCGATGAGCCGTAGAGCCCTTGAGGTCGTGCTTGGCGAGACGTTGCGCCGCAATCACGTTCGTGATGGCCTGATCTATCTGCAGATCAGCCGGGGCGTCGCTCCCCGCGATCATGCGTTTCCGACGCGCCCGGTGCGACCGGCGATGGTCGTGACAGCCAAGTCGGTGGACCTGGCGGCCGGCGAGACGCGCGCCCAGGCGGGCGTCAAGGTGATCACCACGCCCGAGACGCGCTGGAGTCGCTGCGACATCAAGACCGTCGGTCTGTTGCCCAATGTCCTGGCCAAGCAGGCGGCGCGCGAGGCGGGCGCGGTAGAGGCCTGGTTCGTCGATGAACTTGGTCTGGTCACGGAGGGGGCCTCCAGCAACGCCTGGATCGTCGACGCGCAGGGGGTCCTGCGCACGCGCGACACCCAGGCCAATATCCTTCGGGGGGTGACCCGAAACGCGATCCTGGCTTTGGCGCGGGAGCTGGAGTTGAAAGTCGATGAGCGGCCGTTTTCACTGGCCGAAGCGAAGGCGGCGCGAGAGGCCTTCATCACCGGCGCCGGGAGCCTCGTCCTGCCGGTTGTTCAGATCGACGATGCCGTGATCGGCGAGGGCCGGCCGGGACCGGTGGCGAAGCGGCTGCGGCGGCTCTATATCGAGGAGGCGCGGCGTTCGGCCGCGTGACCGGGCGCCATCCGGATCCGACGCCCATTCCAACAGATCCAGGGACGTTCCCGTGACCACCGATAAGAAACAGACCCTGCAGGACGCTTTCCTCAACAGTGTCCGCCGTTCCCGTACCCCTTTGACGATCTTCCTCGTGAACGGCGTCAAGCTGCAGGGGGTCGTGAGCTGGTTCGATAGCTTCTGCGTGCTGTTGCGTCGCGACGGTCAGGCGCAGCTCGTCTACAAGCACGCCATTTCCACGATCATGCCTGCCGGACCGGTTCAGCTCTATGAGCCGACCGATGAGGGAGACGATTGACCACGGCTCCAAACGGGTCCGGGCGCGAGCGCGCGCTCGTCATTCACCCCCGGCGGGCGCGGACTCAGGGGGCTTTGGGGGCGCAGGCTAGCCAGGACCGCCTTGAGGAGGCGGTCCGGCTTGCCGAGGCGCTTGATCTTGAGGTCGTCGGCTCATTCGCCGTTCCCCTCCGCCAGCTGGCTCCATCGACCTTTTTTGGCTCTGGGCGGGTTGCCGAGATCGCGGAGCTGCGGCGGGACCTCGAGTGCGGGCTCGTCGTGGTGGACGATGCTCTGACTCCCATCCAGCAGCGGAATCTGGAAACGGCGTGGGGCGCCAAGGTGATCGACCGGACGGGGCTGATCCTTGAGATCTTTGCCCGGCGCGCCCGCAGCGCCGATGGGCGGCTTCAGGTTGAACTGGCGCGTCTGGAATATGAGCGCTCCCGGCTCGTGCGCACCTGGACCCACCTTGAGCGGCAGCGCGGCGGCTTCGGTTTCCTTGGCGGTCCGGGCGAGACCCAGATCGAAGCGGACCGACGGTTGCTGGGGGAGCGGATCGTCAAGCTGAGATCGGACCTGGAGTCTGTGCGGCGGACCCGCCAACTGCAGCGGAAGGGCCGCAAACGCACGCCGTTCCCGATCGTCGCCCTCGTGGGCTACACCAATGCGGGCAAGTCGACCTTGTTCAACCGCCTGACCGAAGCCTCGGTCCTGGCCAAGGACATGCTGTTCGCCACGCTGGATCCTACATTCCGGAAGCTTGGTCTGCCCTCAGGCCGTGATGCGATTCTGTCGGACACGGTCGGGTTCGTGTCTGATCTGCCGCACGAACTGGTGGAGGCGTTTCGCGCCACTCTGGATGAGGTTCGCGACGCCGATCTGATCCTGCACGTGCGCGACATCGCCAGCCCCGCCAGCGACACGCAGCGCGACGACGTCCTGGCTGTGCTGCGCCAGATTGGCGCCGGCCCCGAGAGCGGTAAGCCGGTCATCGAGGTTTGGAACAAGCTCGATCTGGTTTCCGAGGAGGACCATGGACCGCTCATGGAGGGGGCGCGGCGCCTGGGGCACGCGGCGATCTCAGCCTATTCGGGAGAGGGGATCGGCGCCCTGCGCGACGCCATCAACCGCCGTCTGAACGATCATCCGGAACAGGCTTTCCGACTCGATGCCTCGGATGGGGAGGCGCTGGCCTGGTTATACCGTCATGGACAGGTGATGGGCCGCGACATGACCGAGGCGGGCGTCACCGTCACGGCCCGCCTTAGCGCCCAGGCCCTCAGCCAGTTCGCCAGGCTGCGGCCGGACGCCGCCGTGCCGGCGGGTCAGGGAGGCCCGGACCGGGCCTGAACTTCAGGGTTCCGAGCGCCGGACTTCTCCTGCGCCTTGGCTTTGGCCCACAGGTCCTCCATCTCGGCCAGACTGGCCCCTTCCGGCGAGGAGCCAGCGGCGGCGAGGGCCTGCTCGACCTGGGTAAAGCGGCGGACGAATTTGGCGTTCGCGCCGCGAAGACAATCCTCGGGATCAAGGTCAAGCTCCCGGGCGAGATTGGCGCAAACGAACAGGATATCGCCGAGCTCCTCGCCGGCCCGCTGACGATCTTCGGCGCGGACCTCCGCTTCGAACTCGCCTACCTCTTCCTGCAGCTTGGCTAGAATTTCGCTTACGGAAGGCCAGGCAAAGCCGACCCGGGCCGCCCGCTTGGAGAGTTTGAGGGCTCGCGTCAGGGCCGGAAGACCCACGGGCACGCCATCCAGGACGCTTGCGGCGGCGCTCGCCCCCTCGGCGGCCTTGGCGGCCCTTTCCCGCGCTTTGATCGCCTCCCAGGCCCGGGTCTGTTCCTCGGAGGTTCGCGCTTCAGCGTCGCCAAAGACGTGCGGATGACGCCGCACCATTTTGCGGGTGACCCCGCGGGCGACTTCGCCGAAGTCGAACAGGCCAGCCTCCTGCGCCATCTGGGCATGAAACACGACCTGGAACAGCAGGTCTCCCAACTCGTCGGCGAGGTCTTCGGGCGACCCCCGCGCGATCGCGTCGGCCACCTCATAGGCTTCTTCGATCGTGTATGGGGCGATGGTGGCGAAGTTCTGCTCCAGATCCCAGGGGCAGCCATCTTTGGGGTCGCGCAGGCGGACCATGAGCTCGAGGAGGGCGGTCAGCGCGGCCTGGGCCTCGGCCGTGTCTGTCGGGATTGCAGGGGCGGGCACGTCTCTCACGGCCTCCCGTCGCCGTCCTTGGCCAGGCGGCGCCAGCCTCCCGCCTCCAGGACCTCCAGGGGCGAGAACCGCGCCTTGTAATCCATCTTCGGACTGCCCTGGACCCAGTAGCCGAGATAGACGTGGGGAAGCTTGGCCTCAGCGGCCTGGCGCAAATGGTCGAGGATCATGAAGGCGCCCAGCCGTCGGCGAGCCAGGGAAGGATCAAAGAAGCTGTAGACCAGGGACAGGCCGTCGCACAGTCGGTCCACGAGGGCGCAAGCGGCCAGCTCTCCAGGGCCGCCTTCCGGCGCGACGCAGCGGTACTCCACCAGACTGGTGCGGACAGAGGTATCTTCGATCATGGCCACATAGTCAGACCAGGTCATGTCGGCCATGCCGCCGCCAGCGTGGCGCGTCGTAAGATAGCGGCGCAGAAGTTCGAACTGCTCGCCGGTGGCCTCGGCCTCGACCATGTACCGCCGCAAATCAGCATTTCGCGTCAGAGTCCGCCGCTCGGACCTGGAGAAGATGTAGGCCTCAACCGGAATGCGGGCGGAGAGGCAGGCCGCGCAACCCTCACAGGCCGGGCGATAAGCGATGTTCTGCGACCGGCGAAACCCACCCTGGGTCAAGGCGTCATTGATGGTCGGACCATCAAGCAGAGGCAGGTGTGCGAAAACCTTGCGCTCCTGCCGGCCCGGCAGGTAGGGGCACGGTGAAGGCGCGGTCAGGAAGAACCTGAGTTGTCGCGTCGGGACGTGCTGCGTCAAAGGGCGGAACTCCGCGGACGGTGGGCGTCTTCGAACAGGGGCCGAAGCGGAGATTAGGCGGCAAGCGCCCGTCTCGCGCAAGGTCTGGTTGGACGGACTTCATGCGCAGGAAAAAGTGCGATGGCGATCAAGGCGGCGTTTGTGGGTCTAGGGGTCATGGGCGGCCCAATGGCCGGACACCTCATTCGGGCCGGCCACGCTGTCGTCGGCTATAATCGCTCCGCGGATAAGGCCCGCGCCTGGGCGGCGGCGAATCAGGCGTCTGCCGCGGGGTCGGTTGCCGAAGCGGCCCGGGATCGTGACGTCCTGCTGCTTTGCGTGGGGCGCGACGACGACGTCCGCGACGTGGTGGGCGAGGCCCTGCCGGTGTTGGCTCCCGGCGCCGTGATCATCGACCACACCACGACCTCTGCCCGTCTGGCGCGAGAGATGGCTGACCTCGCGCGCCGGTCGGGGCGCTGGTTCATCGACGCGCCGGTGTCGGGCGGTGAGGCGGGCGCCAAGAATGGGCAACTCGCCATCATGGTGGGGGGGGAGTTAGAGGCCGTGGCGCGCGCCACCCCGGTCATGAGCGCCTACGCCAAGGCGATCAAGCATATCGGCGGGCCGGGCGCCGGACAGCTGACCAAGATGGTCAACCAGATCTGCATCGCCGGGGTCGTCCAGGGCCTTGCCGAGGCCGTGGCCTTCGCCAAGTCGGCCGGGCTGGACACGGATCTTGTGGTCGAGGCGATTTCAAAGGGGGCGGCCCAGTCCTGGCAGATGGACAACCGCTGGGCGACCATGGCCAGGGGGGAATTCGACTTTGGCTTTGCGGTGGACTGGATGCGCAAGGACCTGGGTCTGGTTCTCGACGAGGCGCGGGCGAACGGCGCCCGGGTCGAGGTGACGGCTCTGGTCGATCAGTTCTACGCCGAGGTGCAGTCTCTGGGTGGACGGCGATGGGATACCTCGAGCCTTGTGGCCCGTCTGGTGAGACCAGAAAGATAAGCGTGGCTAAGCCCCCAGTTTGCGGGCCGCCATGGGGGCGAAATAGGTGATGATCCCGGCGCACCCGGCGCGCTTGAAGGCCGCCAGGCTCTCCATCATCGCACGATCCTGGTCGATCCAGCCCTGGGCCCCTGCCGCGGTGATCATGGCGTATTCGCCGCTCACCTGGAACGCGAAGGTCGGGGCCGCGAACGTCTCCACCACGCGGCGAACGATGTCGAGATAGGGCAGGCCCGGCTTGACCATCACCATGTCTGCCCCTTCCGAGAGATCGAGCGCCACTTCACGCAGGGCCTCATCCGAGTTGAAGGCATCCATCTGATAGGTGGCTTTGTCGATGGGATTGGCCTCAGGACCGCTTCCCAGCTTTCCCGAGCCGATGGCCTCGCGGTAGGGCCCGTAGAAGGCCGATGCGTATTTGGCGGCGTAGGACATGATCATCATGTCGTTGTGTCCGGTAGACTCCAGCGCCGCCCGCAGCGCCCCCACGCGACCGTCCATCATGTCCGATGGGGCGAGGATGTCGCATCCGGCCTCGGCCTGGACCAGAGCCTGTTCGATCAGGCGGCTGATCGTCTCGTCATTGGCGATGCAGCCATTGCGGATCAGGCCGTCATGGCCATGGGTGGTGAAGGGGTCGAGCGCGACGTCGCACATGATCCCGACCTCGGGCGCCGCGTCCTTCATGGCGCGCACGGCGCGGGAGATGACCCCATCGGGATCCGCGGCCCGTGAGCCTTCCGCGTCCTTTGTCTCTCCATCGATATGCGGAAAGATGGCGATGCATGGGATGCCCAACGCCCTGGCCTCGCGTGCGGCCGTGGCGGCTTCCGCCACCGACAGACGGTCAACCCCCGGCATCGCCTGCACCGGAATTCGCCCTTCCCCCTCATGCACCACCATGGCCCAGATCAGATCGGAAGGGCCGAGCCGGTTCTCGCGCACCAGCGCGCGCACCCATGGCGCCTGCCGCAGCCGCCGCATGCGAAGGGCGGGGTAGGGGGCGAGGGCGGAGTGGGGCATGAAATTTCCTTGGACGTGGGCGTGGAGGGCAATGAAAAACGCCGTCGCGACTTAAGACCGGGGGCCGGGGCTTGGCAAATCGACGCTGGAGGGGCAGGAGGGCGCCCATTGCCCGCTTCTGGCTCTGCGGCTAGCGTCGCGCGGCTTGGGGCCGCACTGGGCCTGTAACGAGATCGAGGTTTATGTCCTGATGGCGAGCGTTCCGCAGGCGTCCCCCGGGCTGGGTCGTATCTTTCGGCGAAAGCCCATTGCGCACATCCAGGCGGATCTCGCCCAAGGTGAGCTTAAGAAGACCCTCGGGGCGCTTAATCTCGTCCTCCTGGGGATCGGCTGCATCATCGGCACCGGCATTTTCGTGCTGACAGGCCTTGCAGCCGCTCAGTTTTCCGGCCCCGCGATCACGGTCTCCTTTGTCATCACAGGCACGCTGTGCGCCTTCGTGGCGCTCTGCTACGCCGAACTCGCCTCCGCCCTTCCGGTGTCAGGCTCCGCCTATTCCTATTCCTACGCATCCATGGGCGAGATCGCCGCCTGGGTCATGGGCATCCTGCTGATCCTTGAATACGGCCTCTCGGCTTCGACCGTGGCCGTGGGCTGGTCAGGCTATTGCGTCAGCGTCCTGCAGGACTTCCACATCAACATTCCTTTGGCCCTCACGGCCGCGCCGGGCGTCGAGGTGAAGGACGCCGCCGGGCACGTCATGGCCACCGGGGTGATGAACCTTCCGGCCATCCTGATCATCGCGGTGGTGACGCTCCTCCTGATGCGCGGGGTGTCCGAGTCCGCCACGGTGAACAACATCATCGTAGCGATCAAATTGACCGTCGTGATCGCCTTCATCGGCATCGGCCTGTTCTACGTTCACCCGTCGAACTGGAGCCCGTTGATCCCGGCCGAAACTCCAGCTCCGCCTCCGGGCACGCCGATGGACATGCCCCACCAAATCCTTCGGGCTTTGGGGCAGGTCTTCATGGGTGATTCGCATTCGAAGTATGGCGTCGGCGGGGTGATCACCGGCGCGGCCCGGATCTTCTTTGCCTATCTGGGGTTCGAGGCCGTCTCCACCGCTGGGGCCGAGGCCCGCAATCCGGCCAAGGACATGCCGGTCGGCATCATCGGCGCCCTGGTGATCTGCACGGCCCTCTACATCGCCACCTCGGCCGTTCTGGTGGGGATCGTTCCGTATTATCAGCTCGACAATCCGGCCCCCATCGCCTTGGCGGTGAACCGCATGGGAATGCCTTGGTTCGCCTTCCTGGTGAAGATCGGCGCGCTCGCCGGTCTGACCAGCGTCATGCTTGTCCTGCTCTACGGCCAGACGCGTATCTTCTACACCATGTCCCGGGACGGCCTCCTGCCCAAGGCCATGTCCGTGGTGCACAAACGCTACCAGACGCCTTGGTTCAACACGCTCATCGTGGGCCTGATCGCCTGCGCCGCCGCCGGCTTCCGGAGCCTGGATGACCTGGCGGATCTGTCCAATGTCGGCTCCCTGGCGGCCTTCTCGCTGGTGTGCATCACGGTGATCTATCTGCGCATCAGCAGCCCAAATCTGGAGCGCCCGTTCCGCGTTCCCTTCTACCCGATCGTGCCCGTTCTGGGGGCGGGTATGTGCCTGTTCCTGCTGAAGTCGATCATTAACAAGCCCAAGACGGGTCCGTTCTTCCTGGCCTATGTCGGCATCGGCTTCCTGCTCTACTTCGCCTATGGCCTGTGGAACTCCAGGCTGCAGAAGGGCGAAGTCGTGCCCGGGCACGAGGCGACGCCGATGGAGCTGCCGCACGTCGACTAAATCCTCCCCGGCCGCGATCTGGCCTGCGGCGGCGGTCGAGGCGCCCATTGCCTCAGCTCTGGAGCCGTTCGTCGCCGCCCTGAGATCAAAAGGCGTCGCCGTGCTCTCCGCGGCGCCTGGAGCGGGTAAATCGACCATCGCGCCCCTTGCGCTTCTAGGCGAGCCGTGGGTCGGCGGGGGTAAGATCCTCCTCCTGGAGCCCCGTCGCCTCGCCGCACGCGCGGTCGCGGCGCGTATGGCGGCAACCCTGGGCGAGGAGGTGGGACAGACCGTCGGCTATCGCGTGCGGCTCGAGACGCGGGTTTCGCCGCGGACCCGGCTTGAGGTCGTGACCGAGGGGATCTTCACTCGGATGATCCTGGACGATGCGGCCCTTGAAGGCGTCGCGGCGGTGCTCTTCGACGAATTCCACGAACGGTCCCTGGAGGCGGATCTCGGCCTGGCCCTCGCCTGGCAGGCGCGCAGCGTCTTGCGTCCCGATCTTCGGATCGCCGTGATGAGCGCCACCCTCGATATCGATGCCATCGCGCGCCTTCTGGACGACGCGCCCACCGTGGTCAGTCAAGGCCGGGGCTTTGCCGTGGAGACGCGCTATGTCGGACGTGATCCGGCCGCGCCGTTCGAGGCCCAGGTTGAGCGAACCGTCCGGCGCGCGCTCGACGCCACGCAGGGAGATGTCCTGGTCTTTTTGCCGGGGCTCTCGGAGATCGGCCGGGTCCGCCGGGCGTTGGAGGGGCGCCCCCTGGCGGGCGACATTGATCTGATGGAGCTTCATGGCGGCCTGGATCTCGAGAAACAGGCGGCCGTCCTTGAACCCGCCGCGCCAGGGCGGCGGAAGGTCGTTCTGGCCACGTCGATCGCCGAGACCAGCCTGACCGTCCCAGGCGTCGGAGCGGTGGTCGATAGCGGTCTTGCCCGCACCTCGCTCTGGGACCCAGGAACCGGGGTGGAGCGCCTGGTCACCAAGCGGGTCTCCCGGGCGGCGGCGGAGCAACGCCGGGGACGCGCCGGGCGCACCGGCCCAGGTCTTTGCTGGAGGCTATGGGACGTGGAGGAGGACAGGGGGCTCGACCCCTTCGAACCGCCTGAAATCCGCCGCGCTGATCTCTCGCGCCTCGCCCTGACCCTGGCCCAGTGGGGCGCCGCCGATGGCGAAGATCTCGCCTTTCTCGACCCGCCGTCCGCCCTGGCTCTCGCTGAGGCCCGACGGGGCCTGCGCCGGCTGGACGCCCTGGATGAAAACGGAGCCATAACCGCGCGCGGCGCAGCCCTTGCGCGGCTCGCCCTGCCCCCCCGATTGGGCCATCTGGTCCTCCTCGGCGCTGAACGGGGGTGCGCTCACCGCGCGGCGCGCCTCGCCCTGGTGATCAGCGAGCCCGGTCTTGGCGGAGCGGGACTCGATCTCTCCGAGCGGGTGGCTCGCGTGGATGCCGAACGGGGCGGCCGCGCAAGGCGGGGCCTCGCCCAGGCTCAGGGGTGGGCGCAGGACGCCATCATCGCGACGGGGACCGGTCGGGAACAGGGGGCAGATCTGTCGGACGGGCTGCTGATCGCCGCCGCCTATCCGGACTGGATCGCGCGCCGTGGGGAAGGGGAGGGCGAGTTCCGCCTCGCCAACGGCCGCGGCGCTTCAGTTCCGCCCACCGATGCCCTGGCCCGCGCCTCCTGGCTTGCCGTGGCGGACCTGGGCCCTGGCCGTCCGCGTGATCGCATCCGGCTCGCCACGCCGCTCGATCTTCAGGGCTTGAGACGCGACGCTCCGCACCTGTTCGACCAAGAGGTGCGGCTTCAAAGGTCCCCTTCGGGCCGCCGCCGCGCCCAGAGGGTCGAGCGGCTCGGAGGGCTGGAGACCGGCCTCGTCGACCTCGGCGACGCCTCGGGCGAGCTCGTCCTCGCCGACCTCCTGGCCGAGGTGCGTGAGCGGGGCCTCGCCAGCCTTCCCTGGCGGCTTGAGGCGGCCCACCTCCTGGCCCGGGGCCGTTTTTTGAGCCGGGGTGAACCCGAAGGCGTCAATCTGAGCGATGAAGCTCTGCTCGAGCGCCTTGAGTTTTGGCTGGGCCCGTCCCTCGAGGGGGCCGCGTCGCTGGACGCGCTGACGCCCACCCGTCTGGCGGAGGCGGTGCGGGGTCTCTTCTCGCCCACCCTCGCGGCGCGTCTGCCGCGCGAGGCGCCCAGTCACTGGGTCTCGCCAGCGGGCCTCTCGCATCCCATCGCCTATGACGTCGATGGTGGGCCACGCGTGGAGGCGCGGGTCCAGGCGCTTTACGGT
>DAIDGR010000096.1 GCA_027452265.1 Caulobacteraceae bacterium | reverse complement strand
CCTTCACGGCGAGACGCGAACCCCAAACCGCGCATATGCCGAAACCCCCGACCTGTCTGATCCCATGATCGCCAGGGCGCACGCGCGGAGCCTTACCGTCGCGCGACGCCGTCTTCGATCGCGCCAGGGCATAGGTCGGGTGGGCCTAAAAGCTCCATGCCTATTGGCAGGCGACCGCGGGGACGCTCAGGCCGGAAAAGCCTCCAGGGCCTCGGCCAGGCGGGTGAAGCCCTCGCGGGTCATGTCTGGATCGCCGGCGAGGCCCAGGCGCATATGGTCAGAAAGGCCAAAGAAGCGTCCGGGCGCGATCACGGTCTCGTAGCGCGCCCTAAGGGTCCGGGCCAAACCGTCCATGTCGCCCTGGCGCAGGCGCGGAAAGACGGTCGTGCCATGGTCGAAATGAACCTGCTCCAGGGCCGGATGGCGGCCGAGGAGCTCACCATAGGCGGCGCGGTTCAGGGCGATCAGACGGTCGGTCCGGGCCCGCAAGACGGCCAGACGCGCGAAGGCGGCCGCCGCGAGCTGCTCCGCCAGAAAGACATGGCGCGCGCCGAACAGGTCGTTGAGGCGACGCGCGCGCTCGGCGATCACCGTGGGCGCAAGGATCCAGCCGCAGCGCAGGCCCGAGAGGCCATAGATCTTGGTCAGACCATTGGTCACCACCACGCGACCTTCCGGGTCAAAGGCGGTCGGGCCGGCGCCGTCGGGATGGGCCAGCTCCAGATAGATTTCATCGATCAGGATCCAGGCGTCGGCCTCGCGCGCCGCCATGGCCAGGGTCGCGATCTCCTCTTTGGAGATCGGGGCGCCGGTCGGATTGTGCAGGTTGGTCAGGACGACGAGCCGGGCCCCGGCGCGGAGCCGCGCGAGGATCGCATCCAGGTCGAGGCGCCAGCCCGTCTCCAGGCGCCGGGCGATCGGGGTGACGCGGGCGCAGAGCCCGCCCAGGGCCGCCGCCAGCAGCTCATAGACCGGGGTCTCGATCACCGCCTCGTCGCCGGGTTCGATGAGACTGGCCATGGCCAGGTGATTGGCGAAAGAGCAGCCGCCGCCCGGTGAAACCACGCACGCGGACGGAACATGGAATCGGGCCGCGATGGCCTCAATCAGCGGCGGATAGCCATAGACATTGGGTCCCTGAAGGGCGAGCGCCTCCAGGTCGACGCCCAGATCCGAGAGGCTGGCGTCAGCCACCCCGCTGGTGGCCAGATTGTAGCGGGCGTCGGTCTCCAGCTTGGCGTAACGCATATAGTCCGAGTGGCGCACGCGGGGCGGGATCATGGCGGGGCTCCGGGGCTTGCGGCGGCGATCCTTTGGGCTTGGGCGCGTCGCCAGTAGAGATAGGGGGGCACGCCCGCCACAAGCAGCCCGTAACCCACGAGACTGTTGATCGGATAGGCCCAGAAGGTGCTCCCCACCACCAGAAGGCAGGCGATGATGAAGGCCAGGGTGGTGAGGGGATGAAGGGGAATGCGAAAGCCCCCCTCATCCGAGGTCCGGGCGTTTTTCGCGCGCCGCCGCAGGACGAATATGGTCGAGGCGCTCAGGGCGAAGAACAGGAAGTTCATCGCCGTCACATAGCTGAGGATCTGCTCATAGGTGCCGCTGAGCGCCAGAAGGGCCGTCCAGACCGCCTGGATCAGGATGGCCGCCGCCGGCGCGCGGCTGGTCCTTGAAAGGGCCGCGACCTGGGGGAAGAAGAGACCGTCCGCGGCCATCGCGAAATAGACCCGCGGCGCGGTCAGCATGGACTGGCTGAGATAGCCCAGGGCCGAGAGCCCCACGGCGACGGCCGCCAGCCGGTCGCCAAGGCCCGGCAGGGCGCGCTGCAGAAGGTCCGAGGCCGGGGTCAGGGTGCGGGCGAGCGCATCCACGCCCAACGCCCGCAGACAGGCCAGGGTCACGGCCAGATAAAGGACAATCACGATCAGCACGCCGAACACCAGCGCGCGCGCCAGCGTGCGGCGGGCGCCGCGCATCTCGCCGGCGACGAAGCTGGCCGTCTGCCAGCCGCCATAGCTGAACACCACGGGGATCATGCCGGCGCCGAACGCCTTGAGGCCAAGGGGGGCGGCCCGGCCTGCCCCAGACGCGGTCGCGGAGGCGGTCAGGGGACCGGTCAGCGCGCTCAGGGGGTGAGCTGGCAGGGCGAAGCCGATGGCGACCATGGCGGCGATCATGCCGACCTTGATGAAGCCCAGGACCGTCTGGACGCCGTTCCCCGAGGCGACGCCGAGCAGATTGACGCCGGCCAGGGCCGCAAGGCTGACGACCACGATGACCGGTTCGGACACGCCGCCGCCAAGCAGAAGGTCGAGATTGCGGGCGAAGACGATGGCCACGGCCGCCATGCCGCCGGTCTGCACCACCAGCAGCAGGGTCCAACCATAGAGAAAGGCCGGCAGAGGGCCGTAGGCGGCGCGCAGATAGGCATAATCGCCGCCGGTCTTTGGCAGGCGCGCGGCCAGCTCGGCATAGACGAAGGCCCCCAAAAGGGCCACCAGCCCGCCGAGCGCCCAGGCCAGGGTAACCAGGGTCGGGTCGTGCAGACTTCGGGTGACGACGGCGGGATTGACGAACACGCCAACGCCGACGATCCCGCCCACGACGAGCATGACCGCGCCTGGAAACCCGATGGCGACCTTCAGGCCGCTCGCGTCGGTGTCGTCCCCCGTCATCACCCGTGGCTATGGACGAGCCTGCCTCCCGCGCCAAGGCTGTTCGCGTGGGAAAGCGCCCCTCCCATGCCTCCCCACCTGGCGAGGCCGTTCGATCGGTCAGCCCGATCCGTCATCCCAGGAGGGTCAGACCTCCTCTGGCGGCTTGGCGCCGGCGACGACGCGGGTCAGCAAGGCGGCGGGGTTCATGGCGTCGACCATCGCCGTGGGGATAAGGATGGTGGCGCCGCGCTCCTTGGTCGTCTCGTAGATGATGTTCATGGCGCGAAGCTGCAGGGCCGCGGGGCTCTTGGCGTAGATCTCCGCCGCCTCGACGAACTTGGTCGCCACCTCCTGCTCGGCCTGGCCCAGAAGAATACGGGCCAGACGCTCCCGTTCGGCCTGGGCCTGGCGGCTCATGGCGTCCTGCAGAGCCTGAGGCACGCCGATGTCGCGGATCTCCACCGAAATCACCGACACGCCCCATTCGGCCGTCTTGCGCCCGATGGTCTCA
>DAIDGR010000095.1 GCA_027452265.1 Caulobacteraceae bacterium | reverse complement strand
GGCCTCGGCTGATCGGGATGGGGCGCCCAGCCGGTCAGGGTGATGATCTCGAAGCTGGCCAAGAGCCGCCCTTCGGCATCCGTGTGACCGCTCCCATAGGCGCGCCAGGTTTCGGCGAGCGCGGTGCGGGTCAGGGGAACGGGGGGGCGCTCGTGCAGAATGTTCGTCTCTCCCAGGGCCCGCAGATCGGCCATCAAGGTGAGCGCCTGGCGATAGCGCACGGTCAATAGGTCGGTATCGGCCACGGGCAGGGCGAATCCGGCGCGCTGCAAGAGCCCCGCCGCGTCATGCGCGTCGATGAACGGGGCCACCCGCGGGCCCGACCCGCCGCGGGCGGCCAGTTCGCCGCGCATCAGGCTCTGGCGCAGCTCGGTCAGGCTGCCGCCGCCGAGCAGCGCGCCCAGGAACAGGCCATCGGGCTTGAGGGCGCGCCGGATCTGGATCAGGGCCCCCACCACGTCGTTGACGGCGTGCAGGGCGAGGGAGGAGATCACCAGGTCGAAGCCGCCTTCGATGAAGGGCAGATGTTCTTCGTCGGCGACGATGGCGAGCCCGGGGCCTGAGGCCGGGGCCACGAGGCCAAGCGCGACGATCTCGCCCACCCGGTCGGCCGCCGGCGTACCGGCAAGGGCGGCGCGGAGGTCGGCCGCGGCCCAGGGCGGGCCGATCACCAGGGCCCGCGCGAAGCGGCGCGATACGGCCGACAGACGTTCGGCCAGATCCTCGGATACGCGCCTGCGTAGGAAGTCCGGCGGCGCGCCCCGCAGGGCGCGCTCCAGGCGCAACCGGCGCAGGCGTCGATCGAATATGAGGGGCGGCGCGCTCATTGCCCCGCCAGCTAGCCCAAAGGACGGGGCGAGCCCAGGTCGATCTTTAGGGAGCCCCTTTGCGATCGTTCCTCAAGGGGATTACGCCTGACATCCCGCATCGCGCCGTCTCGGCGCGAGGTCGCATCCGGGGCGGAGGAGCCATGGACGTCGAGACTGCGAGACGAACGCTCGCGCGCCTGGGCGGAGGGACGCTCGATCTGGTCCTGCCGCCCAGGCCCCTGCTCGGCGGCCGTGCGGCGGGTGTGCAGAGCCACGGCCTCGCGGCGGACGCGTGGGAACGGATCAGCTTCATCGAGGCCGGCGCCTGCGACGGTTGCGGCCTGCCCTTTGCCCAGGCCGCCGCCCTGGCCTCTCCCGAGGCGCCGCGGTGTCCCGCTTGCCTCGCCCGTCCCATGGCCTTCGACCGCGCCCGCGCCGCCTGTCTTTACGAGGATCCGGTGCGAGACCTGATCCTGGCCTTCAAGCATGGCGACCGGACCGATCTGACGGGGCTGTTCGCGACATGGCTCGCCCGGGCGGCGGCCGATCTCTTGCCCGAGGTCGACGCCATCGCGCCTGTACCGCTCCACCCCCTGCGACTCTGGTCACGGCGCTACAATCAGGCGGCCGAGATCGCCCGCCCGCTCGCCCGCTTCGCCGACAAGCCCTATTTCGCGGCGCCGGTGATGCGGCGCCGGCGCACGGCAAGCCAGGGTGGGCGCTCGGCCAGCGGGCGGCAAAGAAACGTCTCAGGCGCCTTCGAGGTGACCCCGTTGTGGGCGCGGCGGGTTGCGGGACGCCGCATCCTGATGGTGGACGATGTCCTGACCACGGGCGCCACGCTGGAGGCCTGCGCCCGGGCGCTGAAGCAGGCGGGGGCCCGCGGCGTCGATGTGGCCGTCCTCGCCAGGGTTCGTCTCGCCCGTGCGCAGACTCTCTGAGCGTTGGTCAGGATTGTCCCCCCCAAGCCGCGCCCCCTCTTGACGATCCGGCCGCCGCGTGGTCGGCGAACAGCATGGCTTTGATCGAAATCTACACCCGGCCGTTCTGCGGCTTCTGCGCCCGGGCCATCGGCCTGTTGGAGGCCAAGGGCGCGGCCTTCACCGAAATCGAGGCGGGCATGGATCCGGCCCGACGGCGCGAAATGGTGGAGCGGTCGGGGCGCAACACCTTTCCCCAGATCTTCATCGACGGACGCCATATCGGCGGCTGCGACGATCTGATGGCGCTCGACCGGGCCGGCGGTCTCGATCCCCTCCTGCAGGCCTGAGGACCTTGCGCGTCGCGCTCGTTCAGCTTCGCACGCCGGCCGACCCCGACGCGGCCCTCGCGCATGTCGCGCCCCTGGTGCGCGAGGCGGCGGCGACCGGCGCGCGACTGGTCGTGACGCCTGAGGCCTCGAATCTATTGCAACGCGATCGCGCCGCGATGCGGACGCGCCTCAGGTCCGAGGCGGAAGACGTCGTGGTCCAGGGCCTGACCCGCCTCGCCCGCGAACTGGGGGTTTGGCTCCTGATCGGCTCCGTTCTGTTACGGCGTGAGGATGGCCAGGGGGTCAATCGCGCCCTGCTCGTTGCGCCGGACGGGCGGATCGTCGGCCGATACGACAAGATCCACATGTTCGATGTCGACCTGCCTGACGGCCAGACGCTCCGGGAGTCGGCCGCCTTCGTCCCGGGCGAACGGGCCGTAACGGCCATGGTCGACCAGGTCCGGCTCGGTCTCTCCATCTGCTACGATCTGCGCTTTCCCGCCCTGTACGGCGCCCTGGCCAAGGCCGGCGCGCACATGCTCGCCATTCCCGCCGCCTTTACCCGCGTCACCGGCCTTGCCCATTGGGAGACCCTGCTGCGCGCCCGGGCCATCGAGACCGGCGCCTTCGTCCTGGCTCCAGCCCAGGGCGGACGGCACGAGGACGGGCGCGAGACCTTCGGCCATTCCCTGATCGTGGGGCCCTGGGGTGAGGTCATGGCGCGCCTGGACCATGACGCCCCTGGCGTTCTGGCGGCCGAGCTTGATCTGTCGGCGGTGGAGCGGGCGCGACGGGCCATTCCCGCCCTCGCCAATGCGCGGGACTTCGAGGGGCCATGATCCGCTACGCGCTGCGCTGCGCCAACGGCCATGAGTTCGAGGGCTGGTTCAGCGCCTCGGACGATTTCGACGCGCAGAAGGCGGATGGGCGCCTCTCATGCCCGGTGTGCGAGAGCGCCAAGGTGGACAAGCAGATCATGGCGCCGGCCGTGGCCTGCCGACGGACGGACCTGGCGTCGGCGCGTGGGGCCGAAGGCGACGCCAAAGCCTTTGCCTCGGGCCACGATCCCAGGATCGGCGAGCTGATGCGTCGGATCCGCGCCCATGTGGAGACCCATTTCGACTATGTCGGCGACCGCTTCGCCCAGGAGGCGCGGGCCATGCATGCCGGCGAGGCGGAGGCCCGGAGCGTCTATGGAGAGGCCACCGCCGAGGAGGTGAAGGCGTTGGTCGAGGAGGGCGTTCCCGTGGCTCCGCTGCCGCCCGCCCCACCGGACAAGACCGAGATCAACTAGGGCCGCGCGCCGAGGACGGGGCAGGGGGTCCTTGACGCGTCCGAAGTGTTATGCATAACTATAACACTACTTGGGTATTTATCGTGTCTTTGAGAGCGTCCGCCGCCATGGATCCGGAGTGGAACGACAGTCAGCCGATCTATCGTCAGCTCCACGACCGGGTGGTGGCGATGATCCTTGAGGGCCTGTTGTCCGAGGGCGATCCCTTGCCGTCGGTGCGCGTCGTGGCGGCGGAGACGCGGGTCAACCCGCTCACCGTGCTCAAGGGGTATCAGCAACTCGTGGACGAGGATCTCGTCGAGAAGCGTCGGGGGAAGGGCATGTATGTCAGCGTCGGGGCGCAAGAACGCCTGTTGTCATCCGAGCGGACCCGGTTTCTGGATGAGGAGTGGCCGCGCCTGCGCCAGACTCTCCGTCGGCTCGGTCTGCGTCTGAGCGACCTTCCCGAGGACGGCGCCGCCGCCCCGTCTCCCCCTGAGCTGGAGGCCTGAGCACCATGACCTGCATCCGGGCAAAGGGCCTGAGAAAGACCTATCGCCGCGGCGCGGTGGCGTTGGACGGCATCGACCTGACGGTGGAGCCGGGTCGCATTCTGGGCCTGATCGGGCCCAATGGCGCGGGCAAGAGCACGGCGCTGAACGCCATTCTTGGCCTGACCCCGTTCGAGGGGCGGCTGGAGGTGCTGGGGCGCAATCCCTGGACGGCGCGCGAGACCTTGATGACCGACGTGGCCTTCATTGCCGATGTCGCCGTCCTGCCGCGCTGGATCCGGGTGCATCAGGTGGTCGACTATATGGCCGGGGTGCATCCCCGCTTCGACCGGGAACGGGCGGCGGCGCTGCTGGCGCGCACGCCGATCAAGTCCGGCAGCCGCGTGCGCGAGCTGTCCAAAGGCATGGTCACCCAGCTTCATCTCGCCCTGGTCATGGCCATCGACGCCAAGCTGCTGGTTCTGGATGAGCCGACGCTCGGCCTCGACATCCTGTTCCGCAAGCAGTTCTACGACACGCTGCTGAACGACTATTTCGACCATCAGCGGACGATCATCGTCACGACGCATCAGGTGGAGGAAATCGAGCACATTCTCACGGATGTGGTGTTCCTGAACCGCGGGCAGATCGTGCTCGACACCAATATGGAGGCTTTCGCCGCCCGGTATGTGGAACTGGTGGTGGCCCCCGAGCAGTCGGGAGTCGCCCGCGGCCTCAACCCGATCCACGTCCGCCAGACCTTCGGGCGGACGGTGTTTCTGTTCGATGGCGTCCCACGCGAACGGCTGAGCCCCCTGGGCGAGGTTCGCACACCCAGCCTTGCCGATCTCTTTGTCGCCCTCATCGGCGGGCCCTCCGCCGACTCACATGGACTGGCCGCATGAGCGTCTTGACCGATACAGCCGATACCGTCCCAGGGCCCGCCGTTCCGCCTCGCGCCGCGCGGCCGACCCAGCCCTTCCTGTGGTCCATCCGCCGGGAGATCTGGGAGAACGCCTCGCTCTATATCGCGCCCGTGGTGGCCGCGGGCCTGACGGCCCTCGCCTTCGCCATCGTCATGATCAAGGCGCCGATCCAGGGCGGGCCGCTGGATGCGAGCCATGTCGAGATGAGCGACGGACCGGTCCTGATACTGCTGGCCGGATCGGGCTTCATCCTGATCGCCGTCACCTATCTGGTGGGCCTGTTCTATTGCCTGGGCGCCCTGCAGCACGAACGCCGTGATCGCAGCATCCTGTTCTGGAAATCCCTGCCGGTGTCCGACGTGACCACGGTCTTCGCCAAGGTCGCGATCCCCATGCTGGTCCTGCCGGCGATCACGGTGGGGGTCATGATCATCACCCAGATCCTGCTCCTGGCCGGCGGCGGCGCGGTTCTGGCGGCCCATGGGGTGGATCCGATGCTGGCCCTCGGCCAGCCTGACGTTCTGCGGGCGGAGCTCCTCTTGATCTATCTCGTCTTCGTGCTCGCCCTCTGGCACGCCCCGATCTACGGCTGGGCCCTGCTGGTCTCGGGCTGGGCGCGCAATGTCAGCCTGCTCTGGGCGGTCCTGCCGCCCCTGGCGGTCGTCGTGTTCCAGCAACTGGTCTTTGGCGACGACAGCGTCGGCCGGATCATCAATCACCGGGTGTTCGCCGGTCCCGTGGCCGCCTTTCGCATGGCGCCGGAGGAAATCAGCCGCCTGCGCGGGATCAACGTGATTGAGCTGCACAGCGACATGGCGATGCCGCATATCGACCTGATGGGTTATCTGGCCTCGCCGGGCCTGTGGATCGGCCTCGCCCTCGCCGCCGCCTTCATCGGCGCCGCGATCTGGCTGAGGCGCTATCGCGACCCGGTCTGACGCCGGCGGGATCGGCCCCCCTCGCCCTTGGTGGTCCGGGCCGGGCGGGAAAAGGTCATGAAATAGTTGATCTTGCAGTCCTCGCCGAGCCGCCAGCTCCAGCTCACCGGATCGAAGACGAGGCCGAACGGGCCCTGAGCGCTCAAGGGGTCCTCGCTCAACATGTCGCGCATCTCCTCCGGCTTGAGGAACCGCCGCCAGTCATGCGTCCCCGGAGGGGCCCAGCGCAGCACATATTCCGCGGCCGCCTTGCCGAGCATCAGGGAAGCGGCCGTGCGATTGAGCGTGGAGACGATCATCAGCCCGCCCGGTGCGGTGAGACGCGCCACGTCGCGCAGGAACGCCCGGGGGTCGGCCACATGCTCCACCACCTCCAGGGCCAGAACGAGGTCGAACGGCGCTTCGGAGGCGTCGACCATCGCCTCCACAGTGGAGACGCGATAATCGATGGCGAGGCGCTGGGCCTCGGCGTGCGCCCGGGCCACCCCGATCGAAGGCTCCGCCCCGTCGAGGCCGGTGACGGTGAAGCCGAGCCGGGCCATGGGCTCGCACACCAACCCCCCGCCACATCCGACGTCCAGAAGCCTCAATCCCTCGAACGGGCGACGCGCGCGGGGGTCGCGGCCGAAATGGCCAAGAGCCTGCTCGCGGATGAAGTCGAGACGCGGCGGATTGAGGGCGTGCAGGGGCGCGAACTCACCCTTGGGGTCCCACCAGGCCTGCGCCAGGGCGGCGAACTTCTCGATCTCGGCGGCGTCGAGGCTGGAGGCTGGGGCGGTCATGACAGCGCCAGTGCTGAACCGCCGCGCGATCGCGGTCAACCGCCGCCCGGCACGACCCGAAGACTCGCGCCCGGCGGGCCCTCATCTCGCCCTGTTGTCCCGCGCCGCGCCGATGCTAAGAAGACGCGCAGGGGCGCATCGGAGCCTGGCGCGCCCGACGATGCAGGACGGGCGTCATGATCGGGGTTCTCGCCGGCGCGGCGTTTGGAGGGGTCTGGGGGCTAGCGGGCGTGTCTGGCCTTCGCGGCGCGGCGCGAGGGCGCGTCGCGGTTCTTGTCCTCATGACCACGGTCGCCCTGGTCGCGGCCACGCTTGTCTGGCGCCCCGTGGGCTGGCGCCTCACGCGCGCCTTCGACCTGCCTGTCTACATGGTCGCGGTGATCGCGGAGGCCCTTCTCATCCCCGTCTGCGCGGTGACGCTCCAAAGACGCGGGCACGCCAAGCTCATTCCGGTCGCCGCGGCCGCGGTGGTCGCCCTCCATTTCATCGGACTTTGGCTGGCGACGGGCGTGGCCGGCTTCCTGATCCTGAGCCTGGCTCTGCTTGCGCCGCCGACCGTCGCGGCCCTGCGCTACCGGCGCGACGCCGCGCTGCCCGGTCAGCGTCCGCTGGCGATCACGGGCCTCGGAAGTTTCGGCGTGCTGAGCCTGGCGGCGGTGAGCGGCTTTTTCCTGCATTGAGGCGCGAGGCCCGCCCCGCCCAACCTTGAGCGCCCGACCTCAAGGTTGTGCGCTGCGTCACCGCGCTCTAGAAGCCGGCCTTCGTCCCCGCCTCCTCAAGGGTCCGGAACCTTCGCCTTGTCGCGCCTGGTCATGAAGTTTGGCGGCACGTCCGTGGCCGATCTGGAGCGCATTCGCCGCGTCGCGCGTCTGGTCGCGGCGGAGGCGGCGACGCGACCGGTGGCGGTGGTGGTCTCGGCCATGGCCGGCAAGACCAACGAGCTGGTCGCCTGGACGGACGCCGCCGGCCCCGCCGCGGAGTCCCTCGGCCTCTCCGACGACGAATACGACACGGTCGTCGCCTCGGGCGAGCAGGTGACGGCCGGCCTCCTGGCCATGACCTTGCGCAATATGGGCATCCCGGCCCGCTCCTGGCTTGGGTGGCAGATTCCCATCCTGACCGACGCGGCGCACGGCCGCGCCCGGATCGACGAGATCCCCGCCGAGGCCCTGACCGCGGCGATCGACGGCGGCGAGGTGGCGGTGATCGCCGGCTTTCAGGGGGTGACCCGCGAGGGGCGTCTGACCACGCTGGGCCGCGGCGGTTCGGACACCACGGCCGTGGCCCTGGCGGCGGCGGTGAAGGCGGCGGTGTGCGATATCTATACGGACGTGGATGGGGTCTACACGACAGATCCCCGCATCGAATCCCGGGCCCGGCGGCTCAAGAAGATCAGCTACGAGGAGATGCTGGAAATGGCTTCTCTGGGGGCCAAGGTCCTGCATACGCGCTCGGTGGAGATGGCCATGGCCCATGGCGTCCCGGTGCGTGTCCTGTCGAGTTTCGTGGAGCCTGGCGAGGGCCAGGGGCCCGACGTCGGGACCCTGGTCTGCGAAGAGGAGGAGATCATGGAAAAGCGCATCGTGAGCGGCGTGACCTTCAGCCGCGACGAGGCCAAGATCAGTCTCTTTGGCCTTCCCGATCATCCGGGCGTCTCCTCGCGCCTGTTCGGCCCCCTGGCCGAGGCCAATGTGAATGTCGACATGATCGTCCAGAGCCATGCCCGGGCCGAGGGCGCCGCCAATATGGAGTTCACCGTCGGCAAGCGGGACGCCGCCCGGGCGGTGGAGATCGTGCGCGCCGCCCAGGCGGAGATCGGATTTGCCGACCTCTCCGTGGACGAGGACGTGGCCAAGGTGTCGGTGATCGGGGTGGGCATGCGCAGCCATGCCGGCGTCGCCAAGACCATGTTCGGAGCCCTGGCCGAGAAGGGCGTCAATATCCAGGTCATCTCCACCTCGGAGATCAAGATCAGCGTGCTGATCGACGCCGCCTATACCGAGCTCGCCGTGCGCGCGCTGCACGCCGCCTACGGACTGGACCAGGTCTGAGGGATCTCGTCCTCGCGGCCTAAACCCGCGCGGATCCGCCCGGCGTGCGGCGCTGGAGGCTGAAGCCGGCGGCGGCCAGCGCCATGGCCGCGGCCACCCAAAGGGCGAGAACCTGGCCTCTCGCCCCGAAACCCTCGAACAGGATCGCGGTCAAGAGCGCCCCGGTGGTCTGACCGGTGAGCCGCGCCGTGCCCAGCATGCCGCCCGCGGCGCCGGCCCGCTCGCGGGGGGCGGCGGTCAGCATCACGCGGTTGTTGGGCGACTGGAACAGGCCGAACCCGGCGCCGCACAGCGCCATGCGCCAGGCGATGTCCCAGACCGCCGGGTGCGGGCCGATCAGGGCGAGCGCGCCAAGGCCCAGGGCCAGGATGACAAGTCCCGTAGCGCAAAGCCACGCCGCCGACAGCCGATCCGACAGCCAGCCTGAGACCGGCGCGGCCAGGCCCACCGCCGCCGGCCAGGGCGTCATCAGAAGACCGGTGACCACCTGGTTGAAGCCAAGGGTCTCCTCGAAGCGGAACGGCAGGGAGACGAAGGCCAGGAGCTGGGCGGCGAAGGAAGCGATGGAGGTGGCGATGGACCAGGCGAACGGGGGGATGCGCAACAGGTCGAAGGGAACCAGGGGTTCGTTTCGTCGCCACTCGCGCCGGGTCAGGATCAGCCCGAGGCCGACGCCAAGCGCGGTCTGGACCGCGCCCAGGGCCAGGGAGGTCGTGCGGGTCAGGACGTCCACGCCGCTGATGACGAGGCCAAAGGCGCCGGCGTTGAGCCCCGCGCTGATCAGATCAAAGGGCCGCTTCGACAGAGGATTGGCCGGCAGGGAGCGCGCCGCCAGCCCAAGGGCGATCAGGCCCAGGGGGATGTTGACCGCGAACAGCCAGGGCCAGGGCCCCACCGCCAGGATCGCGGAGGCGAGGCTTGGCGCCACCACCGCCGAGACTGAGATGATCAGGGCGTTGAGACCGATGCCCCGGCCGAGCTGGGCATGGGGCCAGACGAAGCGGATGATCCCCCCATTGACGCTCATCACGCCCGCCGCCCCCAGGCCCTGCAAGGCCCGCGCGGCCGCCAGCACTTCGAGATTGCGCGACAGAGCACAGGCCAGAGAGGCGAGGGTGAAGAGGGACAGTCCCGCCAGATAGAGCCGTTTGAAGCCGATCTTCTCGCCCAAAGAGGCGAAGGGCAAAAGACAGACGACGATCGCCAGCTGATAGGCGTTGACGATCCAGATCGAGGCGGCCGGCCGCGCGCCGAAGTCCCGGGCGATGGTGGGCAGGGCAATATTGGCGATCGAGCTGTCGAGCACGGTGATGAAGAGGGCGACGCACACCGAGGCGGCGGCCCAGTAGCGCGCCGGAACGGGCAGGCCGTCGGGGGCCATCGTCTTGGAGGCAGCGCGGGGCGCCTCGGTGGCGTCGGGACTCATGGCCGCGCTCCTTAAGGCCAGGCGCGCCGGTCGCCAAAGCCCTTCGCGAGGTCTGAACTCAGGCTTTTGGGGCGCTCGCCGCCGGGCGGTCGGGGAACAGGCCGTCCATCTTCGGCACGCTCCAACCGGGGCGCCAGTGGGTGGCCGTCCCGGCGACGATGTACCAGGTGATGATCCCGGCGCAGAGCAGGCCGCCGGCCACGTGGCTGCCCGTGCGTCGCCAGGTGAACACCACGACCACGCCGACGAAGGCCAGGATGGGCAGGAACTGGATGGCGATGATGGCGTTCAGCGCTTCCTTGGGATCGGGTAGGCGCCCGGTGGTCAGCAGCGCGCCGTACTGGATCGCCAGCAGCACGGCGAAGCCCCCAGCCGCGGCCAGGACCCCGGCGAGATATTGCGCCCCCGCGCCGCGCAGCGGGGCCACAACCCCGCCCGCCAGACCGCGCGCGATCAGGAGGAAGGCCGCCAGGAAAAGGCCGAGATAGGCGGCAAAGTCCCGCGCATGGGCGGCGGTCTCGAGCGGCTTGAGCCCCACGACCCAGAGACGGAAGTCGGTCTTGAAGGCGCCGTCCACGGCCGCCAGGGCCAGATAGCCGACGATCAGGGCCCCCACGGCGGCGCCCGCGCCGGCGAGCCGCCAGGGGCTTCCGGGACGTCTCAGCACAAGGCCTGCGAGAAGGCCGGCCAGGGCGCTGCCCAGGGCCCAGACCGCGACCTGGTTGGTCACCCACTGCGGAAACAGGCGGCTGGGGAAGAAGGCGAAGCCAAGGTTCATCAACGGCATGTAGGTCAGGGCGGGGATCGCCGCGGCCAGGATAAAGCCCGCCACCCATCCCCAACCGATCGGCCGGAACGGCGCCGCCGGGGCCGCGATCCTGGGCTGCAGCAGATCAAAGGCCCCCAGGACCAGGACGCCAAAGCCGATCAGCGAGATGGCGGTCCCCACCTCCTTCCAGGGCCAGATCTGGTCCGAGGAGGGCAGGGGGTGGGCTTCGCCGTGCAGGGTCATCTGGAGCCACGCGATAGCGGCCCCGACCCCCGCCTTGGAGAAATGCTCCATTGGATGGGTCACCGGCGGGATGACGAGGCGCCGGCCCGTGCCCGCGGCGATGTCGCCATAGGTGCGGTCGGGGTCGACCGGGCCTCTGACGCCAAACAGGGCCTCAAGCTTGGGCGAGGCGCCGACCAGGCGGCCCTCGGCCGTGCGCCACATCAGGGGGGCGAACTCATCATAGCGGCCGAACACCACTTCGAGATTGCGCGGGAAGGTGGCGCTACCGGCCCCGACCTGGCCGGGCTCGGGGGTGGTCGAGCCCTCCAGCACCATGGCGCGATAGCCGTCCGGCCAGGCCCGGGCGGCGGCGTTGAGCGGCACGCCGCCCATCGAGTGGCCCTCCAGCCCGATCTCGTTGGGGTCGACGAAGGGCAGGGCGCGGAGAAAGGCGAGGCCCTCCGCCCCGCCGCCGTCATCGGTGTTCAGCGATCCGCCGCTGAAACCATGACCGGCCATGTCGATGGCCAGGACGACAAAGCCGCGCCGCGCCAGTTCGATGGCGAACGGGCTCTGCATTTCCCGGGTGTTGATGTAGCCGTGGCTGACCAGAACGGCCGGCGCCGGGTGGGCGCGGCTCGCGCTCGCGGGCACATAGAGAAGCCCCGCCAGGGTTTCGCCCGAGCGGCCCGGATAGCGCACCTCGCTCAGCGTCACCCCGCCAGAGGTCTCGATGCGGTGCGCCAGCCACGCGCCGCCGAACACCAGGATCAGGCCGAGGATCAAGAGGCGCCAGCGCTGCAAACCCGTCACTCCATTTCAAGACGATCCGGACGGCCGCGCCGTCGCCGCGCGCTGCGCCGAAGCCCGATCAGGCTGGCGTGCAGCAGGCGAAGGCCGCGTGCGGCGATCAGCATCTCCACGACGTAGGCGGCCAAGGCGCCCATGGTGAACACCACCGCCCCGCCGAACACCAGGAAGAGGACGGTTGCGCCGCTCGCTCCAAGCACCGCGCCCAGAAACAGCAGCAGCACGGCGCAGCACGTGGCGACCCCGCTCAGCGCCGCCAGGACGACCGCCACGTCGAGCGCGTGCGAGCGGGTGCGCAGGAGGCGAAGGCGCCGTTCGCGGTCCCCGGGCGGGTTGGGATCGGAGATCAGGCTGTAGGTCTGGTCGGCCACCCGCGCCAGGCGATTGGCGAACACGTTGAGCAGGGCGGCGACCCCGGACAGCAAGAAGACCGGCGTGAGGGCGAGCTGCACCACATGGGCCGCCTCCTCCAGGCTTACCGCCGCCATGGTCATGCCGTCCGCCCTCTGAACGCTCCTCGTAGGTTCACCGGCCTTCGAAGACCGGCGTCTCCTTGCGCACGAACGCGGCGGACGCGTTCTTGTGGTCTTCGGTCATCATGGTGCGGACCATGTGCGTGGCCTCCACGTCCAGCACCTCCGACAGGGTGGCGTGATCGGCCGTGTTGAGATTTCGCTTCATATAGCCCACCGCCAGGGTCGGCAGGGCGGCGAGCTGCCGAGCCCAGGCCGCGCCGGCCGCCTCGACCTCGGCCCGGGGCGCCACGCGGTTGACGATTCCCAGCCGATGCGCCTCGGCCCCACTGATGACGTCGGCGGTGAAGTAGAGCTCGCGCGCCTTGGCCGCGCCCACCAGATGCGAGAGGAAGTAGCTGCCGCCGTAATCGCCCGAGAGACCGACCTTGGAAAAGGCGGTGGTCAGCTTGGCGTCGTCGGCGGCGAGGCGCAGGTCGCAAGCCAGCGCCAGGGACAGTCCGGCGCCCGCCGCCGGCCCGCCGATCACCGCCAGGGTCGGCTTGGGCATCTCGTGAAGCCAGCGCACCACCTCGGTGCTGGCCCGAAGGCCGTGCGCGCGGGCCTCCAGATTGAAGCCCGTTCCCCCGCCGCCGCGGCTGGTGTCGGCGGCGAAGCCCTTCACGTCCCCGCCGGCGCAGAAGGCGCCGCCCGCCCCCGTCAGGACCACGCAGCGAACCTTCGGGTCGGCCGCCAGCCGCGGCAGGGCCTCCGACAGGCCCGCCTGCATCTGCGCGGTCAGGGCGTTGCGCGCCTCCGGTCGGTTCATGGTCAGGGTCGCGACCCCCTCGGCGAAGGTCTCGATCAGATGGTCGTTCATGCCCGCTCCCGCCCGCGTTCGGGCGTCTCCTCCGTTGTTGCGACGAATGGACCCGGAACCGGGGGCGAAGTCAAAGGGGGGCGGGGGACGCGGGCGGACTCCACGGCCCGGTTGGAGTATCGGCGCCTCATCTCAACGATCCCCGCCTTGCCTTCCGTGGGGCGAGGCGGTCATTTGGAGAGAGCTCTGCGGTCAAAGGGAGATTGGAATGGGTTCGGCTGAAGCGCCCAAGGGGCCGCTCGACGGCGTGCGGGTGCTGGACCTGACGCAGTTCGTTCTGGGGCCCTACGCCACCCAGACCCTGGGCGATCTGGGCGCCGAGGTGATCAAGATCGAAGAGCCCTCCGGCGATCGCCAACGGCGCAGTGGCAAGGCGCCGCATGGCAGGACCATGGGGCCGATCTTCGTCGCCCTCAATCGCAACAAGCGCTCTGTCGCGCTGGACCTCAAGAGCGAGCCGGGTCGCCGCGCCCTCGCCCGTCTGGTCAAGGCGGCCGACATCTTCATTCACAATATGCGGCCCGAGGCTATCGCGCGGCTCGGCTTCGACTACGCCTCGGTGGCCGCGATCAAGCCGGACATCGTCTATGTCGAGGCGGTGGGCTATGCCCCGGAGGGCCCCTATGCCGGGCGCCAGGCCTTTGATGACCTGATCCAGGCGGCCAGCGGGGCCGCGGGTCTGGCGCAACTGGTGGACCCCGACGCGCCTCTGACCTTCATCCCCTCGATCATCGCCGACAAGACCTGTGGTCTGTTCGCCGCGATCGCGGCTCTTTCGGCTCTGCGCCACAAGGAGCGCACCGGCGAGGGGCAGTTTGTGTGCGTGCCCATGCTCGAGACCTTTACCGGCTTCATCATGGCCGAGCACCTGTACGGCCAGACCTGGGACCCGCCCACCGGATCCTTTGGCATGACCACCACGGTGACGCCCTACCGTCGGCCCCTGCGCACCAAGGACGGCTGGATCTGGGTCATGCCGGCCGGCCAGGATCAGGCTGCGCGCTTTTTGGAGCTGGGCGGCATTCCGGGCGCCTATGAGAGCGAGCGCTTCGTCAGCGCGCCGGCGCCGGGCGGCAAGGTGCGCGTCTATAATGAGATGCTGGCCGAGGCCGCCGCCACGCGCACCACGGCTGAGTGGCTGGATCTGTGCGCGGCGCATTCCGTCCCGGCGATGATCGCCAACCGGGCGGAGGATATCTTCACCGATCCTCAGCTCTCACAGACCCTGTTCGAGACGCGGCATATTCCAGGACAGGGCCCCTACAAGGCGATGAAGCCGGGTCTGCGCTTCGCCAAGACCCCGGCCACGATCCGCCGCGAACCGCCGGACGTGGGCCAGGACACCGCCGAGGTCCTCGAGACGTTCGGCGTCCATCTCGAACCCGAGCCGCAGGAGCCATGACGATGACGGATGAGGTCAAGCTGGGTTTTGCGAGCATCCACAGGTCGGATGAGGCCGACTCCCTTCTCGCCAGGGCCGAAGGGACGCGCCCGGAGGTTCTCTATCGGGTGGAAGGGGGCGTGGCGATCATCACCCTCAACCGACCTGAACGAATGAACACCATCTCGCGGCCGATGCTGGCCGAGCTGTCGGCCCATCTGCTGGCCGCCGATCGCGACAAGGCCGTGCGGGTCATCATCCTCACCGGCACGGGCCGCGCCTTCTGTGCGGGGCTCGATCTCACCGAGGCGACGTCGGGCGGAGAGGGGATCGGCTCGTCCGCCACGGCGGCCACGGATCTGGATTTGCGCGACGCCCCGCCCACGGTGCTGTTCAACCTCGGCAAGCCGACCATCTGCGCGCTCAACGGCTCGGCGGCGGGCTATGGCATGGATACGGCGCTGGGCTGCGACATGCGCCTCATGGCGCGCGGCGCGAAGATGGCCGCCGCCTTCACCAAGCGCGGCATCGTTCCAGAGTCCGGCGGCACCTGGTTCCTGCCGCGCCTGATCGGCTGGTCCAAGGCCGCCGAGATCATCTTTACCGGCCGCACCCTCACCGCCGAGGCCTGTGTGGAGCTGGGTCTGGCCTCACGCGTGGTCGAGCCTGAGGCGCTGATGGACGAAGCCATGGCCTTGGCCCGCGAGATCGCCGCCAACGCCCCCCTGGCCGTTCAGGCGGCCAAGCGGATGATGCGCATGGGGCTCTCCGAGACCTTCAACGACCACGT
>DAIDGR010000094.1 GCA_027452265.1 Caulobacteraceae bacterium | reverse complement strand
ATGCAGGACCATTTCGGCGGCACCTGGTGGACGCACAAATATCCCGGCATCCGCTCGGACAGCGACCTCTACACCTTCGGTTATCGCTTCAAGCCCTGGACGGGGACGCCGATCGCCACCGCCGACAAGATCCTCGACTATATGGGCGAGGTGATCGACGAGGACGGCCTCGACGCCCATATCCGCTATCGCCACAAGATCATCTCCGCCGCGTGGTCGAGCCAGACCCACCGCTGGACGGTGGAGGTCGAGCGCCTGGACCAGGGCGACACCGTGACCCTGACCGCGGGGTTCCTGTGGATGTGCCAGGGCTATTACCGGCACGAGGAGGGCTATACCCCCGACTGGCCCGGCATGGCCGATTTCAAAGGCCAGATCGTTCACCCGCAGACCTGGCCCAAGGACCTCGACTATCGCGGAAAGAAGGTGGTGGTGATCGGCTCGGGCGCCACGGCGGCCACGGTCATTCCCTCCATCGCCGACGACGTCGCGCACGTGACCATGCTACAGCGGTCGCCGACCTATTTCGTGCCCGGGCGCAATGTCGACGACATGGCCGAGGCCCTGCGCGCGCTCGAGGTCGAGGAGACGTGGATCCACGAGATCGTCCGTCGCCAGCGGCTCAAGATGGGCGAGGAGTTCACCCGCCGCTCGAAGGAGGAGCCGGAGGCGGTGCGGCAGGAGCTGCTGGGCGGGGTCAGTCTGTTCGTCGGAGAGGACATCACGCGCGAACACTTCACCCCGCGTTATCGCCCGTGGCGCCAGCGCATCGCCTTCGTGCCGGACGGCGACATCTTCCAGAAGGTCCGGGAAGGCAAGGCCAGCGTCGTCACCGACGAGATCGAGCGTTTCACGCCTGAGGGGCTGCGGCTGAAGTCCGGCAAGACGCTCGAAGCCGACATCATCGTCACGGCCACAGGCTTCAACCTGGCGGTGCTGGGCGACATTCCCTTCACGGTGGATGGGAAGGCGGTGGATTTCGGCGAGACCGTCACCTATCGCGGCATGATGTTCACCGGCGTGCCGAACCTCGCCTGGGTGTTCGGCTATTTCCGCGCCAGCTGGACCCTGCGGGTCGACATCATGGGCGACTTCATCACCCGCCTGCTGACGCACATGGACGAGAAGGGCGCGACCAAGGTGTCGGTCCAACTGCGCCCCGAAGACGAGGGCATGACGCTCGGCCCCTGGATCGACGCCGAAGACTTCAATCCGGGCTATCTGATGCGCGAGATCCACCGCATGCCCAAAAGCGGCTCCAAGCCCGAATGGCGTCACACCCAGGACTACTGGGCCGAGCGCAACATTCTGCCCACGATCGATCTGGACGGGGCCGAGTTCGTCTATGAAGGCGCGCCGGCCAAGGCCCTGGCGGCGGAGTAGTCGATCCCCCCGACCGGGCGATTGACAGGCGCCTGGCGCGTTCTAGCGTGGCGAGGCGCGATGCGGCGCGCCGGGTCGGACCTGCGACAGGCAAGACCGCGACAGGCAAGACCGCGACAGGCAAGACCCTTGGGGGGGGATAGAGATGAACATCAAGACGACCCTGCTCGCCGGTGCGGCGTGGCTGGCCCTTGGCGCGGGGGCGGCCCAGGCGGATCCGCTTCTACTGCAGCATCCCTCGTTGTCGGCGAGCCAGATCGCCTTCGACTATGGCGGCGCGATCTGGACGGTCCCGCGCCACGGCGGCAAGGCGACGCTCCTGGTTCTGGGCCAGGACCAGAACAGCCAACCGATCTTCTCGCCCGACGGGAGCCAGATCGCCTTCACCGGCCGGTATGACGGCAATACCGACGTCTATGTCGTGGCGGCGAGCGGCGGCCAGCCGCGGCGGCTGACCTGGCACCCGGGCGCCGACGTGGCCGTGGGCTGGACGCCGGATGGAAAGTCCGTCCTGATCCGCTCACAGCGCACCGCGTTTCGCGATCTCGACGATCTCTTCGTGGTCGACGCTGCGGGCGGGCCCGTACGCCCCCTGCCCCTGCCGTCCGGCGAGTTCGGTAGCTATTCGCCGGATGGGCAGCGCCTCGCCTATGAACCGATCTCGCAGTGGGAACCCGCCTGGAAGCAGTATCGCGGCGGTCAGACCTCGCGCATCTGGCTGGCGGATCTGGCCACCTCGCACGTCACGCCGATCCCCAGGCCCAACAGCAACGACAAGAACCCGATGTGGGTCGGCGATACGGTCTATTTCCTGTCCGACCGTCAGGGGCCGGTGACCCTCTACAGCTATGACGTGAAGACCGGCGCGGTGAGCCAGAAGGTCGACAATCACAACGGATTCGACATGGCGTCGGCCTCGGCGGGGCCTGGCGGCATTGTCATCGACGGCTTTGGCAAGCTGGAGATCTTTGATCTCGCCAGCGGCCAGGTCTCGACGGTTCCGGTGACGCTCGACGCCGACCTGCCGCAGGTCCGGCCCCATTTCGAACCGCTCAAGGCGGACCTCGTCGACCATGCCCGCCTGACGCCGTCGGGCAAGCGCATGGTGTTTTCGGCCCACGGCGAAATCCTGTCGGCCCCGGCCGAGAAGGGCGAAATCCGCAACCTGACCCGCTCTCCCGGGGTCGCGGACCGTGACCCGACCCCCTCGCCGGACGGCCGATCGGTCGCCTATTTCTCCGACGCCGACGGCGAATACGCCCTCTATATCCGCGACGCCGAAGGCGTTGGCCCGGCGCGGCGCATTGGTCTGGGGACGCCGCCATCGTTCTTCTACGACCCGATCTGGTCGCCGGACAGCAAGGCGATCGTGTTCCACGACAAGCGCCTCAACCTCTGGCTGGTGAACGCGGACGGCAAGACCGCGCCGCGCAAGGTCGACACGGATCTCTTTGATTCCCCGGCCTTTGACCTTGACCCCGCCTGGTCGGCCGACGGCCGCTGGATCGCCTACACCAAGCAACTGCCCAACCACCTGCACGCCGCCTTCGTCTATGAGGTGGAGACGGGCCAGATCCATCAGATCACCGACGGCTCAAGCGATGTCGGTTCGCCCCGGTTCGACCGTTCGGGCAAGTATCTGTACTTCACCGCATCCACCAGCCGGGGCCTGGGCTCGGGCTGGCTGGACATGTCGAGCCTCGGGCGCGCCACCGACGCGTCGGTCTATGTGGCCGTGCTGCGCAAGGATCTCCCCAACCCCGTGGCGCCGGAGAGCGACGAGGAGACGCCTTCCCCCGCCGCCGCGAGCGCCGATGCCGGCAAGGGCGACGCGGGGAAGGGCGATGGGGGCAAGGGCGATGGGGGCAGGACCGGGTCCAAGGGAAAGGCCGAGGCGTCCGCCAAGACCGAGGGTCCGGCCCGGGTGACGATCGACTTCGACGGGCTGGACCAGCGAATTCTCGCCCTGCCCATCGCGCGCGCCAATTTCGACGACCTGCAGGTCGGCGAGGACGGGGTGGTCTATACGGTGGCCGAGCCCTCGGCCCGGACCGACGAGGACATGCTGGCCGCCCGGGAGGCGCCCGATCAGGTGGTTTCGCGCTTCACCCTGAAGGACCGCAAGACGACGCAACTGGCCGAGGGCGTTGACCACGGCAGCTTCACCCTGTCGGCCGACGGCAAGACCATGCTGCTGTCCGTGGGCGGCAAATGGACCATCGCCGCGGCCGACGCCCCGCTCAAGCCGGGCGCGGGGGCCGTCAAGCTGTCGGACATGTCGGTCTGGGTCGATCCCCGCGCCGAGTGGCGTCAGATGTACAACGAGGTCTGGCGCATCGAGCGCGACTTCTTCTACGACCCGCACCTGCACGGCCTCGATCTGAGCCGGGCGCGGAGCCTTTATGCCCGCTACCTGCCCGGAATTGCCGCGCGCCAGGACCTCAACACCCTGTTCGAGGAGATGACCGGCCAGATCGAGGTCGGCCACATGTTCATCCAGGGCGGCGCCCTCCCCCCGGAAGGCAAGGACAATGTCGGCCTCCTGGGCGCGGACTGGGAGACGGCCAACGGTCACTGGCGTATCGCCAAGATCCTGCGCGGCGAGAACTATACCCCGAGCCTGAACGCGCCCCTGAGCCAACCCGGCGTCGATGTGCGCGACGGCGACTATCTCCTGGCGGTCAATGGCGAGCCGGTTTCGGCCGAGGCCAGCCTTTACAAGGCCTTCGAGGGCACGGCCGGCAAGCATACGGTGATCACCGTCTCGGCCGAGGCCAGCGGCGCCAATTCGCGTCAGGTCACCGTCGTGCCGATCGCCAGCGAGATGAACCTGCGTCTGCACGACTGGATGGTGCACAACCGCGAGGTGGTGGACCGCCTGAGCGGCGGCAAGGTCGCCTATGTCTATGTGCCCGACACGGCCACCGGCGGCTTCGCCAATTTCAACCGCTACTACTTCTCGCAGGTGGGCAAGGACGGGGCGATCATCGACGAGCGCTACAACCATGGCGGGGACATCGCCGACTTCATCGTCGATGAGCTGCGCCGCACGCCGCAGATGGTGGACGAGACCCGCGAAGGCGCGAGCACCGTCGAGCCCGAGGCGGCGATCTTCGGCCCCAAGGTCATGATCACCAACGAGATGAGCGGCTCGGGCGGCGACGCGCTGCCCTGGCTCTTCAAGAAGAACCATGTCGGGGTGATGGTGGGCGAGCGGACCTGGGGCGGTCTGGTGGGCATTGGCGGCTATCCGCCGCTGATCGACGGCGGCTCGGTCACCGCCCCGCGCTGGGCGATTTACGGCACCCACGGCGGCTGGGAGGTCGAGAACATCGGCATCGCCCCGGACATCGAAGTGCCGGAGGACCCCGAAGCCCTGCGCCAGGGTCACGACCCGCAGCTTGAGCGCGCCGTGAGCGAGGCCCTGGAGGCGATCAAGGCTCATCCCCCGCAGACCTTCCCCCAGGCGCCCTATCC
>DAIDGR010000093.1 GCA_027452265.1 Caulobacteraceae bacterium | reverse complement strand
GTCCAGGCCGGCGCCTTCGCCGATCCCGCCAATGCCCGGGCGGCCGCCCAGACGCTCGGCCGGTTTGGCGCGGTCAGTCTGGAGCCGGTGACCCGGGGCGACCAGACCCTATGGCGCGTGGTGGTCGCGGCGCCTCCTGGCGAGGATGGGCCGACCCTGGCGGGAGCCTTGGCCGGGGCCGGGTTTCCCGGCGCGCGCCTTCTGCCCTGATCCCGGCGGCCCGCGGGGGCACTGGACAAAGTCGGCGATTGCGCCAATCACGCCGTGAGATGGCTCAGGGTCGCTTCATCACATTCGAAGGCGGGGAGGGGGTCGGCAAGTCCACCCAGATCACCCGCCTCGCCAGCCGGCTGAGGGCCATGGGCCGCACCGTGACGGTCAGCCGCGAGCCCGGGGGCTCCGCCGGCGGCGAGGCGATCCGCGCCTTGCTGGTCTCAGGCGACGTGGATCGCTGGTCCCCCGTGACCGAGGCCCTGCTGATGAACGCGGCGCGGCGGGACCATATCGAGCGGGTGCTGCAGCCGGCCCTGGCGCGCGGCGACATCGTGCTTTGCGACCGGTTCGCCGATTCGACCCGGGCCTATCAGGGCGCCGGCGGCGGGGTTCCCGCCGATGCCGTCGCCGCGCTCGAGGCCCTCACCGTGGGCGCCACACAACCGGACCTGACCCTGATCCTCGACCTGCCCGCCTCCGAGGGGCTGACCCGCGCCCAGGCCCGCGCCCAGGCCAACCTTGGCGGAGAGGCGCGCTTCGAGGGCAAGGGCATCGCCTTTCACGAGCGCCTGCGGGCCGCCTTTCTTTCCATCGCCGAGGCGGAGCCAGGCCGATGCATCGTGATCGATGCGTCGGGCGGCGCCGACGCGGTGGAGGCGCGGATCTGGACGGCTTTGCGGGACCGTTGGCCTGACCTGGACGCGCGGCCATGAGCGCGCCGCCTCATCCGCGCGAAAGCTTCGACTGGATTGGCCCGGATGCGCATGAACGCGCCTTCGCCGACGCCATGGACCGGGGGCGGCTCCATCATGCCTGGCTGGTGCTCGGGCCCGAGGGCGCGGGCCGGGCGACCTTCGCCTATCGCGCCGCCCGACGCCTTCTTGGCGCGCGGTCCAGTCCGGCGCGCGGCGTTCTGGGCGCCGAGGCGGAGGATCCGGTCTCCCGACTTGTCCTGGGCCGGTCGCACCCCGATCTCGCGGTGATCCAGCGCGAGGCGGAGGATGGTCGCGCGCGGCGCCTGATCCCGGTGGAGGAGGCGCGGGAATTGCCACCCTTCTTCTCCAAGACCCCGGCCGCCGCGCCCTATCGCGTGGCCATCGTCGACACCGCCGATGACCTCAACCCCGCCTCCGCCAATGCCCTGCTCAAGACGCTGGAAGAGCCTCCCGAGCGCGGCGTGATCTTTCTTTTGGCCCGTGCGGTCGGTGGGATCCTGCCGACCCTCGTGTCGCGCTGCCGCCGCGTCGTCGTCTCGCCCCCGGATCGTGAGGCCGCGATCGGCTGGGTCTCGCGGCGGGCCGAGGTGACCGAGGCGCAGGCGGCGGTCCTGCTGGACATGGCCCGCGGCGCGCCCGGCGGGGCCTGGCGTCTCGCCGCCGCCGACGCGCTTGAGGCGGCCCGCACGGCTGAGGAGATCTGGCGGGGCCTGGCGCCCGGCAAGGGGCACGATCTTCCGGCTCTGGCGGAGAGCTTTCGGTTCGGCCCTGGGGCGGAGCGCTTCCGCCTGATCTTCGAGCGGCTGATGGGCCTGGTGCGGGATGAAGCGATCTTGGAAGCCGCGCGCAATCCGCGCCGGGCCGAGGCCTGGGCCCGGGCCTGGACCGAGATGGGTGAGCTGAAGGGGCGGTTGGAAGCCGTCAATCTCGACCGCGCCGAGGCCTTTCTGGCCACCACCTCGCGCCTGCGCGCGATCGCGCGCGCCGCCTCGTAGACGCCGATGCTGATCGACAGCCACGTCAATCTCCACGCCCCGGCTTTCGACGACGACCGCGAGGTCGTGATCGCCCGGGCGCGGGAAGCTGGCGTCGCCTTGATGGTAACGATTTGCGACCGCCTGTCGCGATTCGAGGCGGTACACGCCATCGCCCAGGCCCATCCCGACATCTACGCCTCGGTGGGCGTGCATCCCCATGAGGCTAAGGACCATATCGAGCTGACGGCCGATGACCTGCTCGCCCTGGCGGTGAGGCCCAAGGTGGTGGGGATTGGCGAGACGGGCCTCGACTACCACTACGATCTTAGTCCCCGGGACGACCAGCGGCGGCTCTTTCGCGTCCATATCGAGGCCGCGCGCGAAAGCGGTCTGCCCCTGATCGTGCATACGCGCGAGGCGGACGACGACACGGCGGAGATCCTCGAGGAGGAATGGGCGCGGGGGCCCTTTCGCATCCTGATGCACTGTTACACCTCCGGCGCGGCCCTGGCGCGGCGCGCGGCGGCGCTTGGGGCCTGGTTCTCGGTGAGCGGCATCGCGTCCTTCCGCACGGCCTCGGAGGTGCGCGCGGTAATCGCCGACATGCCCGCCGACCGACTGCTGCTGGAGACCGACTGCCCCTATCTGGCTCCCGTGCCCCTGCGCGGAAGGCGCAACGAGCCCGCCTTCCTGCCCCATGTCCGCACGGCCCTGGCGACGATCCGGGGCTGGAGCGAGACGGAGACCGAGGCGCGCACGGCCGAGGCCTTCTTCACCCTGTTCGACAAGGTTCCCCGGCCATGAGTGGACGCCTGGAAGTGCGGATTCTCGGCTGCGGTTCATCCGGTGGGGTCCCCAGGGCCGACGGCGCCTTCGGCGTCTGCGATCCCAACGACCGGCGCAACTGGCGTACGCGCTGCTCGCTGATGGTGCGGCGCCTGGGTGAGGGTGGGGCTGAGGCCCTGACGACGGTCGTCGTGGACGCCTCGCCCGAGTTCCGCATGCAGACGGCCGCGGCGGGGGTGAAGCGCCTGGATGGGCTGCTGATCACGCATGACCATGCCGACCAGTGCCACGGCATCGACGATATTCGCGCCTTCGCCCTCCGCCAGCGGGTCCGGATTCCCTGCTGGACCGACGGGCCCACGGCCGCGTCTCTCGCGCGCCGGTTTGGCTATCTGTTCGAAGGCGAGGGATTGTATCCGGCGATCGCTAATCTGCATCGCGTGCCCGCTCATGGAAAACCCTTCGTCATCTCCGGCCCATCCGGCGACATCCCCATCGTGACCTTCGACCAGGATCACGGTCCGATCCGCAGCCTGGGCGTGCGCATCGGCGGCCTCGCCTATTCCAGCGACGTGGTGGACCTGACGGATGAGGCCATGGAGGCCTTGCAAGACCTGGACGTGTGGATCGTCGACGCCCTGCGCGATACGCCCCATCCGACACACGCCCACGTGGAGAAGGCGCTGAGCTGGATCGCCCAACTCAGGCCCAGGCGCGCCATCCTCACCAATCTGCATATCGATCTCGACTATGCGGAGCTCGCCGCGCGCCTTCCCGTCGGCGTCGAACCGGCGCATGACGGGCTCAGCTTCATCCTCGATCTCGCGGACGCCTGATGCGCCTGGCCTTCCTCGCCTCCAACAACGGGTCGAGCTTTCGCGCCATCCTTGCGGCCATCGCTTCGGGCGAGCTGGATGCGGTTGGCGTCCTGGCGGTCAGCAACAAGGCGGGGGCCCCAGCCCTGGCCTTCGCCCGGGAGCACGGCCTCAAGGCGCTGCATATCCCGACCCTGCCCGACCCCGAGGCGGCGGATGCGCGGCTGTCCGAGGCGCTGGACGAGGTCGGCGCCGATCTTGTCATTCTCTCGGGCTATCTGCGCAAACTCGGGCCCAAGACCCTGTCGCGCTTCGCCGGACGCGTGCTCAACATCCATCCCGCCTTGCTCCCTCGGTTTGGGGGGCAGGGCATGTATGGGCGCCGGGTGCACGAGGCGGTCCTGGCCTCGGGCGTGGCCGAGACGGGCGCCAGCGTCCATATCGTCGACCCGGAATACGATCACGGGCCGGTCCTGATGCAGGCCAGGGTCCCTGTGGAGGCGGGCGATGGCCCCGCGGAAATCGAGGCCAAGGTCATGGCCATTGAGCCTGGGCTCTATATCGATGTGCTGCGCCGGATCGGCGCGGGCGAAATCAGGCTGCCGGCGTGAGGCGGGCTCAAATTTCACATCAATGCCGTCGTCGCACGCTCCTGCGTTTGGGCCACTAGCCAAACGGACAGGGTGACGCGTAAGATGAAATCTCCACCTATTGAACGGAAAGACCTATATGCCGAGCGGCGTGATCAAATTCTTCAACGGAGCCAAAGGGTTCGGCTTCATCGCGCCCGATGACGGCGGAAGCGACGTTTTCGTGCATGTCTCGGCGGTTGAGCGTTCCGGTCTGGCCGGCCTCAACGAAGGCGACCAGGTCACCTTCGAAGTCGAGCGGGACAAGCGTTCGGGCAAGTTCGCGGCGGTCGACCTCACCGTGGTCGGTTTCGTGCAGCCCGCGCCCCGCGCCCCGCGTCCCGCGGGACCGCGCAGCTTCGACCGGCAGTCCTCGCGTCCGGCCGGCGGCCCGCGTGAGGTTCTGGGCGCCGGAAGCGGCGTGGTGAAGTGGTTCAACCCGACCAAGGGGTTCGGCTTCATCCAGCCCAGCGACGGCGGCAGCGATGTGTTCGTGCACATCTCGGCGGTCGAGCGCGCCGGCCTTGGCAGTCTGTCGGATGGGCAGGCGGTGTCCTACGATCTGGAGCAGGATCGCCGGACCGGGAAGCCGGCGGCGACCAATCTGCGTCTCGAGGGCTGACGGGGAGGGCCTTGCGCCCTCCTTTGCCTCCCAGGCTTTGACCCCACGGCAGGCGGGCCGGCTGGGATGACGACTCTGCGTCTCGTTTTGGGTGACCAGCTCACCCATGATGTCGGTGTTTTGGAGGTGGTCGCGCCAGGGGACGTGGTCCTCATGGTCGAGGCCCCGGCCGAAACGACCTATGTCGCGCACCACAAGCAGAAGATCGTGCTGGTCCTTTCGGCGATGCGCCACTTCGCCGGGGAGTTGCGCGCGCGCGGTCTGCGCGTCGACTACGTGACGCTCGACGATCCCGCCAATACCGGCGATCTCGCAGGGGAGGCGGCGCGCGCGATCGCCCGACACAACGCCCGGCGGCTGATGGTCACAGAGCCCGGCGAAGTTCGCCTCATGGACGAAATGACGGCCTGGCCCGATCGCCTGGGGGTTCCGGTCGATATTCTGGATGACCGACGCTTTTTGATCTCCCGCGCCGATTTCACGCGCTGGGCCGGCTCTCGGCGCCAGCTGCGCATGGAGATGTTCTATCGGCATATGCGGCAAAGGACGGGCGTCCTCATGGATGGCGGGGCGCCGGTGGGCGGGGCCTGGAATTTCGACGCCGAGAACCGCAAGCGATGGCCCAAGGATCTAAGACCGCCCTCTCGCCGGCGGTTTTCGCCCGATGCGATCACCCGGGAGGTCATGGACCTTACGGCTGCGCGTTTCCCAGACCATTTCGGCGAGGTTGAGAGCTTCGCGTGGGGCGTGACGCGCGCCGACGCCCTTGAGGCGCTTGACGACTTCCTGGCCAGGGCGATCGGCGGGTTTGGCGACTACCAGGACGCCATGAAGGCAGGGGCGCCCTTTCTCTGTCACGGCCTCATCTCGCCCTATCTCAACCTCGGACTGCTCACGGCGTCGGAGGTGTGCGCCGCCGCGGAAGCGGCCTGGCGGGAGGGGAGGGCGCCGCTCAACGCCGTCGAGGGCTTCATCCGACAGATCCTGGGTTGGCGCGAGTTTGTCCGCGGCGTCTACTGGCGCGGCGGTCGCGCTTTCGCCCAAAGCAATGAGCTTGGGGCCACACGGCGGCTGCCGGACTTCTATTGGACCGGCGAGACCTCCATGCGCTGTCTTGCCGAGACCGTGCGTGACATTCATCGCCATGCCTACGCCCACCACATTCAGCGGCTGATGGTGCTTGGCAACTACGCGCTCCTGGCCGGGGTCGCGCCAGGGGAGCTTGAGACCTGGTTTCTCGCCGTCTTCGCGGACGCCTTTGAGTGGGTCGAGCTGCCCAATGTCCATGGCATGGCGCTGTTCGCGGACGGCGGCTCGATGAGCTCCAAGCCCTATGCCGCTTCGAGCGCCTATATCGGGCGTATGAGCGACTACTGCGCCGGGTGCGTCCACGCCAAGGCGCCCAAGGGTTCGGACGCCGGCTGTCCGTTCGATGCGCTCTATTGGGACTTCTTCATGCGCCACGAAACGCGGTTTCGCGGAAATCTGCGCCTGGCGATGACCTATCGCACCTTGGACAAGATGGCGCCCGATCGACGGGCGGCTCTCCGAGCCGTCGCGGCCCGGCATCTGGATAAGACGGCCACCGAGGAAGGCTGAAGGGGGAGGGGCGCCGAGAGGCTTGTCCCCCGCGTCCAACGCCTCAGTCATCGTCCATAGCCGCGCGGCCAGAGATAGGGCGGATGGCCCGTGTCACGAACCCAAAGTCCGCCCTGGAAACCATGGCGTTCGGACGGAATCCACCCGGCGCGTCGCAACGCGCTCAAGGACTCTAAGACCGAGTCCGATTCAGCGCTTTCGCAGAGTCCGCGAACACGCCTCGCGCTCTTGGGTTCATGCGATGGTCTGGACACAGGCCGGCCGCACCCTGATGTTCGAGATCTCTAAGGGGAGGCGGCGCACATGTCGGGGATGATCGAGAGCGGGCGATTTCGCGTCGCGCCGGGCTCGCGCCCCCGGCTTGCCGACCAAGACAGCCTGATTGCGCCGTTCTACGCCTCCAGGGGCGACTACCGACGTCAGCTACAGCGACATGTTAAGGCCCTCAGCCGCCTGCAACGGGTGCATTACGCGGCCAACGCCCATGCCTTGCTGGTGATTTTTCAAGCGATGGACGCGGCTGGCAAGGACGGGGCCATCGCCCATGTCATGTCCGGCCTCAATCCGCAGGGATGCGAGGTCACCAGCTTCAAACATCCCACCGAGTCCGAGCTGACCCGGGACTTTCTATGGCGCGCCGCGACGAAACTGCCGGAGCGGGGCCGCATCGGCGTGTTCAATCGCTCCTATTATGAGGAGGTGCTGATCGTTCGGGTGCATCCCGAACTGCTCCTCTCCGAAGGGGTTCCCGGACGCGAGGCGGGCGCCGCTGATGTCTGGCGCGACCGCTATCGTTCGATCTGCGACTTCGAGGCGCACCTGACCCGCAACGGGACAAAAATCGTCAAGATTTTCCTGCATTTGTCGAAGGACGAACAACGCCGGCGGTTCTTGAGCCGCATCGACGAGCCTGAAAAGAACTGGAAGTTCTCGATGGCCGACATCGAAGAGCGGCGGTTCTGGGACAGCTATATGGAGGCCTATGAGGCCTGCCTGGACGCCACGAGCACGGCCGGGGCGCCGTGGTTTATCGTTCCGGCGGACGACAAGCCCAATGCGCGACTGATCGTCTCGCAAATCGTGCTGGACGCCTTGCGTGAGCTGCATCCCCAGTTTCCCAAGACCTCGAAGGCCCGTCGCGCCGAGCTCGATACGGTGCGCGCGGCGCTGCTGGCCGAGACGCGGGGGACATAACGCGTCTTTAGTCTAAGTCGCGGACGAAAAACGGTATCTCAAATTTCTGATAATATATCTTAGGCGCATTTTGGATGTAGCAGCAAAATGCAAATGTCAGTGCCGAGCAAGTTAGAGACGTCAGTCTCCCCGACCATCGGCTGGTCCATGGGAGATGACCATCATGCCGGTGCGGATCATGAGCGATGCGGAGCTGACCAAGTTCGAGATTCTGCGAGACGTCGATCACGAACGGATGCCGGTACGCGCCGCCGCCCAGGTCCTCGGGCTCACTGAGCGACAGGTCTGGCGACTGCTGAAGGCCTACCGCCTCCGCGGCGCCGATGGCTTGATCTCCAGGAAGCGCGGCCGACCAAGCAACCGCAAGACGCCCGATGATGTGCGGCTGACGGCCATGGCCCTGGTCAAGGAGCGGTACGCCGACTTCGGACCCACGCTGGCCGCCGAGAAGCTGCGTGAGTTGCATGACCTGGCTATCTCCCGCGAGACGCTGCGAGCCTGGATGGTGGCCGATGGTCTTTGGCAGACCCGCAAGAGGCGTCGCGGCAAGGTTCACCAGCCGCGCGACCGGCGCGACTGCCTCGGCGAGCTCGTCCAGATCGACGGCTCCGAGCATCGCTGGTTCGAGGACCGTGGCCCCAAGTGCACCCTGCTGGTGTTCATCGACGACGCCACCAGCCGGCTCATGCACCTGCAGTTCGCCCAGACGGAGTCGACCTTTTCCTATTTCTCGGCGACGCGGTCCTATCTTGAGACCCACGGCAAGCCGATCGCCTTCTACAGCGACAAGCATTCGGTGTTCCGCGTGAACCGGGCCGCCGGCGCGACCACGGACGGCATGACCCAGTTCGGCCGCGCCCTGCACGACCTCAGCATCGAGATCATCTGCGCCAACTCCAGCCAGGCCAAGGGCCGTGTCGAACGCGCCAACAAGACCTTGCAGGACCGGCTGGTGAAGGAACTTCGGCTCGCCGGCGTGGGCAGTATTGCCGAAGGCAACGCCTTCCTCCCCGGCTTTCTCGCTGACTACAACGCCCGTTTCGCCAAGCCCGCCGCCAACCCCAAGGATCTGCACAGACTCATGACCAACCGCGATAATCTCGATGAGGCCTTCAACTGGCGCGTCGAGCGCACCCTGTCCCAGGCGCTGCCCCTGCAATACGACAAGGTGATGTTCATTCTGGAGCCGACCGAGGCCGCCCAGGCGGCGATCGGCAAGCGCGTCACCGTCTACGACTATCCCGATGGGCGCCTAGTGATCCGGCACGACGGGATCGACCTCCCCTATCGCACCTTCGACAAGATCAGGAAGGTCAACCAGGCCGCCATCACCGAGAACAAGCGGCTGGGATCGTTGCTCGACCTGATCCGGCAGAGCCAGGACATGCACGAACCCGACAAGCGCAGCATCAGGGCGCCCAAGCGTCGGGATCAGAGCGGGCACATGTTCGGTGTCGGGTGATCGTCGCCGGATAGCGGCTCGCAAGCATTCGCGATATGCGTGCGAACTGTGGTCGTGGGAGTCGCGCTTGAAAAATGTTCAGATCCGGGATGGGGCGGACAACGCGACCCTCAGCATCTTCAGGGCGACGGAGAGCGAGTTTTCGTATCTGTTCCCCAACCCCGGCCAAGACATTGAGATAATTGAGGACTTCATAGCTCGACACCACGAGAGCCATGTCGCGGAGGTGCTCAACAACCTATGGCTCCGTCCGATTCACAAGAGCAAGGCGGACGGAATCCACGGGACGCTTTTCTATAACTACGCTGACAAACGTCACCATCTGCCGGCTAGCAAACGTGAGATCGATCGTGACCCGTCGCAGATCAACCAGGCTGAGCGTGAGCTCTACGCAAGAATGCGGGAGGATGAGCAGGGGGAGGCTGACGCACCGCTTCCTGTCACCACGGCCGAACTGCTCGGCGAGATCCCAGGCGGGCAGCAGCTATTGGAATGGTTTGACGGCCGCGTGCCATCCTTTCACGACGCCGAAGTGCTGGAATTGTCGCTGGATCGGAAAATGGCCCGATGCAGCATCAAGATTCATGCATTCCAGATGACGTCCGAGGTCGACGCCAAAGGCTTCTTTGTTTTGAACAAACATGCCCTGGTGTCCTTTCGGCTGGAGGGCGTCGTGAACCTTGAGCTGAACGATTTCAACGAACAGAACGCCATCTACGGACTGGCGCTCAGCCGCACCGCAGATCAAGGTTTCAGGGTTGAACTCGACCCAGCCTACGGGCTGTTTGGCTTCGTCGAGGCGCGGATTCTGGCAATCGATCTTGAACCGGGTAAGCCGCGCGAGAGCGTATACTAGGCAATCACGCTGATGGCGCGGGCTCTACGTGCCTCGCGCGCTAACGCGCACTCGGAAAACAAAGACGAAGCTGCCCCGCCCGTGCGTCGGCCGGCGGTCGGGCTCTGCGCGATGTGAAGGCTACGCGCCCGCCCGCCGCCCTCCTGATGGGCCGGTGACTGACATCTCTATTTTGTTCAAACCGCGACATCTCTAACCGGCGTAGACATTTGGATCCTGGGTCTAGACGCCCCTAGGCCCCGCGCACCGGGTCCACGCCCCCCGCCAAAATCCGGGTCACCAGGACTGAAAGCTCGGCCGGGCGATCCACCAGCCATTGCGCGCCAGCCAATTCCTCACGTGCGCCATATCCCCAAAGAACGCCGATGGTCGCCAAGCCGTGCGCCCGAGCGCCATCCACGTCGTGGTGACGGTCGCCGACCATCAAGGTCAGAGGCTCTGGGAGGTCGTGCGCGGCGAGCAAGGCCCCGATCACGTCGGCCTTGCGCTCAACCCCGCCCGGCTCGGCGCCCTGAATGGCCACGAAGCGCGGCGCAAGACCCAGATGCTCAAGGATTCGTCTGGCGAAGGCGGTTTGCTTGGACGTGGCGACGAACAGGCGGGCGTGATCCTTGGCCAGCCTGTCCAGCATGTCCACGATCCCTGGATAGAGCCGGGTTTCGAATAGGCCTTCCCGGCCATAGTGCTCGCGATAGAGCCTCACACCCTCGGCGACGCGGGTGTCGCCCTCACGCGCCAGGACCTTGGCCATGCCGTCCTCCAGCGGCGGCCCGATCAGTCCAGTAAGATCGAGCCGATCGGGGTCATGCCCCAGCTCGCGCATCACCGCACGATAGCTGGCCCGGATCCCGGGCTCTGAATCCACAAGGGTTCCGTCAAGATCGAAGAGGATGGCGTGCGAGGTGACGGTCATGCGGTCTTCTAGCGCGAAGCCGGGCTAGGCGCTCCCCGCGGATTGTGCGACCTCGCGGGCATGATCGAACTGGGTGTCCTGGCCGATGATCTGACCGGCGGCATGATGGTGGCCAGCCTGATGGTGCGCGAGGGCGTCGCCTGCCCTCTGGTCCTGTCGGCCGAGGCCCTGGACTTGGCGGCGCCGGGCGCCGAAGCGGTGGTCCTGGCGCGCAAGATTCGTCTGATCCCGCCCGAGGCGGCGCGCGAAGAGGCCCGCCAGGCGGCGGCGGCCTTCGCCCGTATCGGGGCGCGGCGGCTCTACGCCAAGTACAGCGCCCTCTTCGACTCCCGACGAGACGGAAATATCGGGCCTATCGCCGAAGCCCTGCTTGAGGCGACCGGGGCCCCTGCGACCCTCTTCTGCCCCGCCTATCTGGAGCGCGACGTCACGGTCTATCAGGGGCGCCTTTTCGTGCGCGCCACCCCATTGGCCGAGTCGTTCAAGCGCAACGACCCCGCGACGCCGGCCTGGAGCTCCGATCTGGTGGAGGTCCTTCAATCCCAGACGCAGATCAAGGTGGGGCTGATTCCGCACAAGATCCTGCGCGATCCCGCGGCCGCCAGAGCGCGGCTGACCGGCGCCAAGGGGCCCTTTCAGATCGTGGATACGGTGAACGAGGAGGATCTGACGCGCGTTGCGGCCTTGGGCCTCGAGCTTCCGCTCATCACCGGGGCGGACAGCCTGGCGCCGGCCCTGGCCCGGGCGTGGCGAGGCGGAGCGCCGCCGCCCCTCTCGCCGCCCCGGCTTCTGGGCCCCTCCCCTGGCGCGGCCGCTGTTCTGGCGGGAAGCTGCGCGCCCCAGACCCTGGCTCAGCTCGACGCGTTTGAGGCGCGCCACCCCGTTTGGCGGATTGATTTGGCCCGCGACGGCGATGACCCCGATCTGGTGACGCGGGTGCGAGCGTGGGCGGGGCCGCGCCTGATGGAGGGACCGGTCGGCGTCGCAACCTCGGCGGGCCCCGAGGCGGTCCGCGCGGCGCAGGCGCGGTTTGGCCGGGACGGCGCCGCGGCCCGGGCCGATGCGGTCTTGGGACGCCTCGCGCGCGAGCTGTTCGGGCTGGGCGTACGCAAGTTCGTCATCGCCGGCGGGGAATCGTCCGGCGAGGTCCTGAACGCGCTCGGCGTCGCGCGGCTGGACGTCGCCGCGTATGATGACCTGTATGGCGGTTATTGCCGGACGGCCGCTCCCGTGGCGATGTCGTTCGTGGTCAAGGCGGGCAGTGTGGGCGATGCGAGCTTCTTCGATCTGGCCCTTGCGCGCCTTGCCGAGGCCGATGCGGCGCCCGAGGCGTTTGAGCGGGGATTGTAAGGGGGGATCGTGAGCGGAATGAGCGATAGCGACGAGACGCGGCTGAGACGCGAGTTGGTCGCCGCCTACCGGAGGACCGAGGCTCTCAAGCTCAACGAGCTGTCCTCGGGCAATCTGAGTTGTCGGCTGGGCGAGGGCATGCTGATTTCGCCCACTGGCGCCTCCGCCGATACCCTGACCGAAGACGCCCTGGTCTTGGTGCGCGGCGACGGAACGTGGCCCGCCGGCCAGACCCCCTCCAGCGAGTGGCGCATGCACGCGGCGGTTTATGCCGAACATCCGGACGCCGCCGCGGTGGTCCACACCCATTCCGACTACTGCGTGGCCGTTTCGTGCCATAACCAGCCCCTGCCCGGGTTTCACTATCTGGTGGGCCTGTTTGGCGGTTCGGACGTCCCCTGCGTCCCCTACTCCACCTTCGGCGGCGAGACCCTGGCGCGGGACGCGGCCCTGGCCCTGCGTGAGCGAACGGCCTGCCTGCTGGGCAATCACGGCATGATCTGCCGCGCACGGAGCCTCAATGCGGCGGTGAACCTGGCCCACAGGCTGGAGATCATGTGCCGGCAATATGTCCTGGCCCGCCAGCTCGGTGAGCCTTCAAGGCTGAGTGAGGCGCAATGGACAGAGTTTTTTGAGCGGATGAAGGCCCAGCGCTACGGCGCGGTCCGCTAAGCCGCTCCCTCCGGCGGCGCGAGCCCCGATGGCGGGTGGAACGCCCCGGCGTGAGCTGCCCTAGAGGCGGAGGCCGCGGTAGAGGACATAGGCCGCGACGACGAAGATCAGGCCGGCGAAGACCCGGTTGAGCGCGCCCCGGGCGCCCGCCAGACGGTGCGCCAGAGCGACGCCGCCGAACCCGCCCGCCATTCCGCCGACGACGAACACGGCCGCCGCGGCCCAATCCACCAGGCCGCTTCGTGCATAGTTCACCGCCGTGGTCAGCCCGAAGGCCGCCACCGAGACGAGCGAAGTCCCGACACAATACAGAATGGGCATGCCCGTCGAGGCCATCAGGGCGGGGACGATGAGAAAGCCTCCGCCGATGCCGAAGAAGCCGGAGAGGGCGCCGGTTGCGGCGCCCGAGAGGACAAGTTTGCCGATGCGCTGCGCATCGAGACCGGGCCGCCCTCCCGACTCGTTGGGCCGTGGCCGCAGCATCAGCACCCCGACCACCACCATCAGGCCGGCGAAGAGCACCAGAAGCTTGCCGCCATCGAACGCCTTGCCCAGCGTCGATCCAATCGCCGCGCCCACGACCCCGGCGGCGGCGAAGATCAGGGCGCTGGACCAGACCACGCTGCCGCGACGTGCATGCGGGATGAGATTGACCAGAGCATTGACGCCCACGGCCGCGGCGCTGGTTCCGATCGCCAGATGGGGGTCCTTTAGCCCCACGACATAAACCATGAGCGGGACCGCGAGGATCGAGCCCCCTCCCCCCACGAGGCCCAGGGAAAAGCCCACCAGACCACCGCAAAGAAGGCCGATCAGATCCTGGACGAGACTGAGGGTCATGGGACCACCCTTCAGAGCGCGTTCAGGGGAAGGACGAGGCGTCTTACGCCATCCGCGTCCGGCTCAGGCAGGAACCCCGCGCGGAGGTTGACCTGAAGGGAAGGCAGGATCAGACGCGGCATGTCCAGGGTGGCGTCCCGCGCCTCACGCAGGGCGACAAAGGCGTCCTCGGATACGCCATCATGGATATGAATATTGGCGGCCCTCTGCTCACTCACCGTGGCGCACCAGATATAGGCCTCGCGACCCGGCGCCTTGTAGTCGTGGCAAAGATACAGCCGCGTCGCCTCAGGCAGGTTCAGGATCCGGCGGATCGAGCGGTAGAGGCCGTGCGCGTCGCCCCCTGGGAAATCGGTCCGGGCCGTGCCGCTGTCGGGCATGAACAGGGTGTCGCCGATGAAGGCGCAGCCCCCCAGCACATAGGTAAGATCGGCGGGGGTATGGCCGGGCGTGTGCAAGGCCAGGGCCGTAAGCTCGCCAATGGCGAACGTCTCGGCGTCCTCGAACAGGCGGTCGAAGGGCAGCGGCGTCTCCGACAGGCCGGCATGGGCGCCAAACAGGGGCGCAAAGACGTCCCGGACCAAGCCGATCTTCGCCCCGATGGCGATCCGCCCGCCGAGGTTCTCGCGGATGTAGGGCGCGGCGGAGAGATGGTCGGCATGGGCATGGGTCTCGAGGATCCAGGCGACGCTCAGCCCCTCGTCTCGCACGAGAGCGATCAGCCGATCGGCCGAGCGCGTGTCTGTCCGCCCGGATGACGGATCGAAACCCAGAACCGGGTCGATCACCGCGCAGGCGCCACTCGCCGGGTCGGCCACGATATGGCTCGCCGTGAAGGTTGGCTCATCGAATACGGTCATGACCCTCGGGGCGGGTCCCCGCGCGATCCGGATCGCCTCCGCGAGCGCGGGATCTTCGCCCATGGCCGCCTTATCCCCCGCCATCGGTCTTTAGCCCCCCAGAGACTCTTCGAGAAGCGAGGTCAGGCTGGCGAAGGCGCGCCGGGCCGAGGCGGGATTATAGGCCACTCCCAGGGCCGGGTTGTTCGCCCCCTCCATCATGAAGCCGTGCAAGGTTCCGCCATAGCCGTGAATCTGCCAGTCGGCGCCAAGAGCGGTGAATTCGGCGGCGAAGGCGACCACCGACTCCGGCGGGGCCATAGGGTCGTCCCAGCCGTGGAACGCCGCGACCTTGGGGGTGATCGGTCCCTTGGCGGCAAGGCCTGAGGGGGTGAACAGGCCATGGAAGCTGGCCACGGCCTTGAGGGGGGCGTTGGCGCGCGCCAGATCGAGGACGCACAGGCCTCCGAAGCAGAAGCCGATGGCGGCGACCCGCGCGGCGTCTGTCTCGGCAAGGCCCTGAACCGTGGTCACGGTTCCCAGCAAGAGGTCGCGGAGGTGGCCGCGGTCATTCAGCAGCGGGGTCATCAGGGCCTGGCAGGCCTCCACCGTCTCGCCGCGCACCCCTTGGCCATAGAGATCGGCGCTGAAGGTGTTCCAACCCAGGTCCGCGACCCGTTCGGCCATTCTGTCGACCCCCTCGCTCCGGCCGTCCCAGGCGTGGAAGACAATCACCGTTGGCCGCGGGGCGCCCTCATGCGCGACGAGCCGGCCCTGGTGGGTCTTGCCGCCGAGCTGAAAGGGAATCTCACGCGCTGTGGTCATCACGGTCTCCTGCATGTCCTGGCCGCGCCCAGGGCTGAGGCGAAGGCCGACCTGATTGAACCCTCTTTAGGGCCTGCCCTTCGACTTCGAGTCAAACCATGACGCGCCGCCGGGCCGTCCTGACGCCCCCCGGATCTAGAGGCGCTGCAACGCATCGAAGGTTCGGCCCTCAAGCCGGGCTGCGCGGCGCCCGCCGTGGTCTCTGTCGCAGCTCGCCCCGGCAGTTGGGGCAGACCCCGTCCAAAGGGCCTTCGGTGCAAGCCCGGCAGAAGGTGCATTCATAGCTGCAGATGAAGGCGTCGTCCGAGCTCGCCGGCAGGCTTGCGGAACAGCGCTCACAGCCGCGTTTCATTTCAAGCAAGCGCCCCTCCCCCGCTTGTAGAGGGCTGAACGACCGGGGCCGGGCTCACGGGCGGAAGCGACGGTTGGCCGCAAAGCCGCGCGGCGCGGCCTTTCCCGCCGATCCGCGTCGTCCGACCCAGTCGCGCCATTCGGGCCACGACCGGGTGCGCCCCCCGCTGTCGACCCAGCTCGCGCCCTCCTCCGCCCCGAAGGTCATGGCGTCCCGAAGCCCCCCCTCGCGATAGGACTGCAATTTGACGCCCTTGCCGCGGGCCATCACCGGCAGTTCATCCACGGAAAAGATCAGGATCTTGCCGTTGTCGCCGATCACCGCCACCTGATCGCCCTTCACCTCCAGGCACACCGCCGCGGCCGTCCCGTCCGAGAGATTGAGCACCTGCTTACCCGAACGCTTGGCGGCGATCGCCTCGCTCTCCTCGAAGATGAACCCATAGCCCGCCGCCGAGGCCACGATGCGCCGCGCTCCGGGGCGATGGGCGAACACACTCAGGACTCGCTCCTGTTCGCCGAGTTCGATCATCAGGCGCAGGGGCTCACCCTGGCCGCGCGCCGAGGGGAGCTTGTCGCACGGCAGGGTAAAGACCCGTCCATCGGAGGCGAAAAGCATCAGCCGATCGGTGGTCTCGGCGGCGACGGCGAAGGCCAGACGATCGCCTTCCTTGAAGGTGAGTGAGGCCGGGTCCTCGACCCGCCCCTTGGCGGCGCGAATCCAACCGCGCTCGGAGACGATCACGGTGATCGCCTCGCGCACCACCCGCGCCTCCACCGCCTGCGCCAGGTCGATGTTGGGGGCCTCGCCGAAGCTCGAACGCCGCGGGCCAAGCCCCGGCTTGTCGCCCAGGAGTTTGCGCGCCTCGGCCAGCCCCTCCGCCACCCGCCTCCACTGCTTCTGCGGCGTGGCGACCACGGCGTTTAGCTCGTCACGCTCCAGGGACAGCTGGGTGTGCTCGGCGCGGATCTGCGCTTCTTCGAGCTTGGCCAGTTGCCTGAGCCGCGTGTCGAGCACGGCGTCGGCCTGGACCTCCGAAAGGGCGAAGGCCGCGATCAGCCGAACCCTCGGCTCGTCCTCGTAACGGACGATCCGAATCACCTCGTCGAGGTTGAGGAAGACGATCAGGAGGCCGTCCAGGACATGCAGGCGCCGCTCGATCCGGGCGAGACGGAACTGGGCCCGGCGCACCACCACTTCGCGCCGGTGGTCGAGATAGGCCCTTAGCGCCGCCTTCAGCCCCATGACCTCGGGCGCGCCCCGGGCGTTCAACACATTCATGTTCACGGGGACCCGGACCTCGAGGTCGGACAGCTTGAACAGGCTCTCCATCAAGACCTCGGGCTCGACCGTGCGCGAACGCGGCTCCAGAACCAGGCGAACGTCCTCCGCGGACTCGTCGCGGACGTCCCCCAGAAGCGGGACCTTCTTATCCTCCAGCAGGCTGGCGAGCTGCTCCACCAGGTCCGCCTTCTTGACCTGATAGGGCACCTCGGTGACGACGATGCGCCAGAGTCCCCGGCCGGCATCCTCCTTCTCCCAGCGGGCGCGCAGCCGGACCCCGCCCCGCCCGGTCTCATAGACCTCCGCCAATGAGGCGCGAGGCTCGACGATCACCCCGCCGGTGGGGAAGTCCGGTCCCGGCGCCAGGGCCAGGAGGTCAGAGGTAGAGAGGTCGGGGTCCTTGATCAGGGCGAGGCACGCATCGATCAGCTCACCGGCATTGTGCGGCGGGATCGAAGTGGCCATGCCCACGGCAATGCCCGAAGACCCGTTGGCCAGCAGATTGGGGAACCCGGCCGGAAGGACCACGGGTTCTTCATCCTCGCCGTCATAGGTGGCGCGAAGGTCGACGGCGTCCTCATCGATCCCGTCCAGCAGCAGGCGGGCGGCTTCGGTCAGGCGGCACTCGGTGTACCTCATGGCCGCGGCGTTATCGCCGTCGATATTGCCAAAGTTGCCCTGGCCATCGATCAGCGGGTAGCGCTGGGCGAAATCTTGGGCGAGGCGGACCAGGGCGTCATAGACGGCCACATCCCCGTGAGGGTGATACTTGCCGATGACGTCGCCCACCACCCGGGCCGACTTCTTGGCCGAGGCCTGAGGGTCGAGCCGCAGCAGGCGCATGGCGTAAAGAAGCCGCCGGTGCACGGGCTTGAGTCCATCCCGGACGTCCGGCAGGGCCCTCTGGGTAATGGTCGACAGAGCATAGGCGAGGTAGCGCCGCGACAGCGCCTCGCTGAAAGGTTCGTCCAGGATCCGGCCGCCCTCGTCAGGGTCGATCGGGCTCAAATCGTCCATGGGCGAGCTTCAATCCGAGTCCCCCAGGCCTGTCCAGACCGCGCGCGCGTCGCGCGTCCGGCGCGCGCGAGAATTACATTAAAAATCCGTAATTTAAGGGTCTGCGCCGACACGCGAAGATGACCAAAGTTTAACTGGTCAAGCTTGGGACTGAGGGCTCACTTGCCGAGATATCGGGCCTGGCTGTTCAGCCCGAGACGTCAAGTCTTCAGCTCTGCGAGCTCCCATGCCGGTCGTCCGCCGCCCCGCCCATTCGCCCGGCCTCGCCAAGGTCGCGCTTGTGACCACCCTCACCGGCGCTGTCTCCGGCGTGGTCCTCGCTCTCGCCACGGCCCCCGCCGCCCAGGCGAGGCCCGTCCCGCCCTCGCCGCCCCGCATATCGCTTCCCGCGACCTATGAGGCCGGAAAGACGGGCGTCATCCTGACGCCCGAGGCGCTCGATCGGTGGTGGCTCCTCTTCCAGGACCCGGTGCTCGACGCGCTGGAGGCCGAAGCCTTCCGAACCTCGCCGGATATCGAGACCGTGGCCGCGCGCCTTCTGGAGGCCCGCGCCACCCGCGCGGCCCAGATCGCCCAGACCCTGCCCACAGGAAACATCGCCGCCAACGCCAGCCGGCAGTCGGCCAATGTCGTAGCGGAGAACAGCAGCGACCTCAGCAGCTTTGGCGGCCAGTTCGACTCTCTCACTGAGACCCTCAACCTATCCTGGGAGCTCGATCTGTTTGGCAGGCTGAAGGCGCAGCGCCGTGTGGCGCGCGCCACGGCCCAGGAGGCGCGGTTCAATATCGAAGGCTCACGCGCCGCCCTGGCCGCCGATGTGGCCGACTCCTACTTTCAGGTGCGCGGCCTGCGCATCCGACTGGACGACGCCGAGGCCAGCGCCCGCATCGCCAAGGACCTGCTGGACATTGCCCGGCGCAAGGCGGCGGCGGGCGCGGGGCCGGACGACGACATCGACCGCGCCGGCGCCCAGGCCGATCAGGCCGACGCCCAGGCCGCCGATCTTCGGGCGCAACTCGACGATCAGCGCCGCCTGCTGCTGATCCTGGTTGGCCGCGACCTTGGAGATCTTGACCGGCTGGCTGACGCTGCGCCTCCGGCGGTTCCTCCGCCGCCACGGGTGCTTCCAGGCGAACTCCTGGCGCGACGGCCCGATGTGCGCGAGGCGGAGTTCAAGCTTCAGGCGGAGCTCGGGACCCGGACCCTCGCCCACCGGGCCCTGTTCCCGACCTTCACCCTGCTGCCAGGCCTTGGCCTCAACACCTCGATCTCGCCGGGTGTGTCCTTCATTCCGCCGGCGACCCTGATCACCAGTCAGCAGTCGGTGACGACGAGCTTCTGGACCCTTGGCGGCGGGGTCAGCATTCCCCTGCTCGACATCCCAAAGCTGCTTGATCAGGCGCACGCCGAAGACGCCCGGGCGCGCGAGGCGGCGATCGCCTACCAGAAGACGGTCCGCACCGCCTTTGGCGAGGCGCAGAACGCGCTGGATGATCTGGCCGCTGGAGAGCGCGCCACCGCCCTCCTGACCTCCGGCGAGGTCCAGGCGCACAAGGCCTATGAAGGGTCGCGCCGGCGGTATGCCGAGGGCCTGGACGATCTGACCGCGGCCCTCACCGCGGAGCAGTCCTGGCGCAGCCTGAACGCCGCTCTCACCACCGAGCGCATCGATACCCTGCGTCGGGCCGTCCGTACCTATAAGGCGCTTGGCGGCGGCTGGGCCTCGACCCAGGTCCAGGGCGGCTGAACATGTCCCTCGCCCTGGCCACCCTGATCTTCGAATGGCGCCGATACCTGGCCGCCGTCATCGCCCTGGCCCTGTCAGGAATGCTGGTCCTGGTGATGCTGGGCCTCTTCACGGGCATCATCCACGCCGACCTCGCCACCACCGAGCGTTCCCGCGCCGACATTTTCATCCTCCCGCCGAAGGTGGCGAGCATGGTCAATTCCGACGTCAGCCTGCCGGCCCGGATCGAGCCGCTGATCTTCCTCAACCCACACGTGGTCGAGGTGCGCAGCATCGAGGACAGCTTCGGCTCCTGGGCCACCGGGGCGAGCGGCAAGCAGGTGCAGAAGTTCGTGGACGTCTGGGCGATCGATCCGATCCCGGGCGCGGTGACCCTTCCGCCTGACTATCCCGAGGCCACCCGGATTGCCCTTATGGAGCCCGGGGCCATCGCGATCGACGAGTCCGGTCTCAAAGGGCTGGGGGTGAAGCTTGGCGACAAGGCCCTGGTCAACGGCCACACCGTCTTCGTGCGCGCCATCCTGCATGGCTACCAGACCCTGGAGCAGCCCACCGTGGTCGCCTCGCGCGACACCGTGCGGATCATCGCCCGGCGGCCCAACACCACAGGCGACACCGGCCCCCTGATGGTCAAGATCGACAATCCCGCCCTGGCCAAAGAGGTGGCGGCCCAGCTCAACGCCAACGCGCATGGAGCCTACAAGGCGTGGACGCGGGCCGAATTCAGCAAGGCCAATGAAAGCGCCGTCATGGGCGAGCAGATCATTGGCATCCTGCTCATCTTCCTCACCTTCATGGCCATGCTCATCGGGGTCGGCATCACGTCCCAGACCCTGCGCGGGGCGATCCTCTCGAACATTCGCGAGTTCGCCTCCCTGCGCGCCCTGGGGATCTCCATGGGTTCCTTGCGCTGGATCGTCATGGAGCTCTCCTTCTGGGTCGGCCTCGCCGGTGTCGGCGCGGCCCTGGGCCTCACCACCCTGACCACCCTGGCGGCTGGCGCGGCGGGTTTGCCGCTGGTGATCCGCCCCCTTCCCGCGACCGGACTGTGCGTCCTCCTGATGGGGATCGCCGTCATCTCGGGGGCCATGGCCATGGGCATCCTCAAGCGCAGCCAACCGGCGGACCTCCTCAGATGACCCCGAACTCCTCCATGGCGCTGTCGGCCACCGGACTGGTGAAGCGGTTCAAGACCGGCCGCAGCACGGTGAGCGTCCTCAAGGGCGTCGATTTTTCCGCCCGTCATGGCCAGGTCACCATGGTCATGGGCCCGTCAGGTTCGGGCAAGTCGACCCTGATCGCCGCCCTGTCCGGGCTGATGAAGCCTGATGAAGGCAAGGTGAGCGCGCTGGGAGAGGATCTGTGGGGGCGCTCCCGCGCCAAGATCGACCGTTTCAGGCTCGACCACTGCGGATTCATCTTTCAGGGCTTCAACCTGTTTCCGGCGCTCAATGCGCTCCAGCAGGTGACCCTGGTCCTGCGGCGACAGGGCCTGTCGCGCGGCGAGGCGCACACGCGGGCTGTCGAGGCCCTGGACGAGGTGGGTCTGGGCCCACGTATGAAGCAGCGCCCCCATGAGCTGTCCGGCGGCGAAAAGCAGCGGATCGCCATTGCCCGGGCGATCTCCAAACGCCCGACCCTGCTCTTTGCCGACGAACCGACCTCCGCCCTCGACGGCGAAAATGGCCAGATCGTCATCCGCCTCCTGCGCCGCGCAGCGGTGGAGCACCACGCCGCGGTGATCTGCGTCACGCACGATCCGCGCCTCGAGGCCTTCGCCGACCGCATCATCCACATCGAGGATGGGCTGATCCCCCTCGACCCCGTCCGTCCCGCCGGAGCCTGATTCCATGACCGCCCTCCTCCGCCGCCCCCTGACCTGGCTCGCCGCCCTCGGCCTTCTGGTCGTCGCCGCCCTTGGCCTCGCCTTCACCCGCGTCCACGCCGCCGCGCCGCACGCCGCCCTTCCCGCAACTCACGCCAGAATAGCCTACGCGGCTGTGGCCGAAGGGAAGGCCGATGTGGAAGGCGGCATCATCCAGGTCGCCTCGCGTACGGCCGGCATTGTCGAGACCGTGAATGTCCTGGAGGGCCAGCATGTGGTGAAGGGTCAGATCCTCGCCCGCCAGGAGGACGATGCGCCGCGTCTGGCGGTGCAGACGGCCGAGGCCAACCTCGCCGACGCAAAGGCGCAGCTCGCGGCCACCGGGGTGCAGCTGACCGCCGCCACGCGTGAACATGCGCGCCTCGTCGCCCTGAGCGGCGTTGTCTCACGCCAGCAAATCGATCAGGCGCAGGACGCCATAGCTGCCGCCCAGGCCAATCTGGCCTCCGAACGCGCCGCCATCGCCGTTCAGGCGGCCGCCCTGGCCGAGGCGCGCTACCGGCTAGAACAGACCATCATCCGGGCGCCCGTCGACGGGATCATCGTCCGTCGTTACGCCAATCCGGGGGCGGGCGCCTCGACGCTCAACGTCACCCCGATGTTCGACTTGGAGCCCGCCGGCCAGCGGATCGTCCGGGCCGAGGTCACCGAGACCGAACTGCCGACGGTGAGCCTGGGCGAGACCGTGCATCTGTCCACCGAGACGGATCAGGCTCACTACTACGTCGGAAAGGTGTTGCGCCGGGCGGCGGTGTTCGGCGAACGCAAGCTGCAGTCGGACGACCCCACCGAGCGGACCGACGACCGGGTGGTCGAGGTGGTGGTCAGCGCTGACGCCGCGCCGTTCCTGGTGGGTCAGAGGGTGCTGGTGAAGTTCCTCAAGCCCCAGGCCTGAGGATCCGCCTGAGGGTCCGCCTAAGTGGCCTTCTCCGCCCGCGCTTAAAGACGCGCCTGCGCATCCAGGCGGGAGATCAGCCGGGCCCGCGCGGGCGGGAGCGGCCGGTTCAGGGCGGCGAATACGCTCGCCTCCAGAAAATGGCCCGTCAGGGCCAGTCCCGCGCCGATATCGCCAGGCCTGAGACCGCCCTGGGCTCCCAGAAGAAACGGCGGGAGCGTCAGAAGACGATCCTTGTAGCTCTCGCCGGCGGCGGCGCTGACCGCGCGTCCGGTGCGCGGGCTGACATAGATCAGGTCCTCGAGCGTCCCCGTGGCGGCGCAGCGGCTCAGGTCCAGGCCAAAGCCGAGTTCGGCCAGGAGGCCCATCTCGAACCGCACCAGCACCGCCGGCCAGATCTCCGGCGACTCGAGGGCCTTCGACAGGGCTTCAAAGGCGAGGAACACCCCGGGATGGGGCTCGCGCTCCGGAAGGGCCCCGGCCACCACGGCCGCCGCCGAGGCCAGGGCCGCCAGGGGCAGGGGGTCGTCGAACAGGGCCGACGCGCCCTCCCCTTCGGCCTCGAGCCGGGCGGCCCCGAGCTGGTCTGAGACCCGCGCCCGATAAGCGATGCGCACCCGCGTTCCCGGTTGCAGGATGGCCTTGAGGCGGCGCGAGGCGCCCCCGGCCACATGCGCCGCCCAGCGACCATGACCAGCCGTCAGGGTCTCGACGATCGCCCCGGCCTCGCCATGCGGCCGGGCGTCCAGGACAAAGGCGTCGTCCTCGAACTCCATCCCTTACGTCTCGAAATCGAGCCCCAGCCCCTCGAACCGACGCCGGTCATCGGCCCAGTTCGAAGCCACGCGGACGGTCAGGAAGAGTCGCACCGGCCGCTTGAGCCAGGCGGAGATCTCTTCGCGCGCCGCCTGGCCGATGGCCTTCAGGGTCTGTCCCCCGCCGCCAACCACGATCGCTTTCTGGCCATCGCGCTCAACCAAGATCGTCTGGTCGATGCGCAGCACGCCGTCTTCGTCCTCGCCAAACGCCACGGTCTCGACGCTGGCGGCGTAAGGCAGTTCCTGGTGCACGCGCAGGTAGAGCTTCTCACGGGTAATCTCGGCGGCGCGCAGGGAATCGGAAAGATCCGACGTCTGGTCCGCCGGGAACATCCAGGGCCCCTCCGGCGCGGCGGCGGCCAGGGCAAGGCTGAGATCCTCCAGACCCGACCCCGTCTCGGCGGAAATCATGAAGACGTCCCCATACACCCCTTCGGCGTGCAGGCGCGCCGCAAGCTCCAACAGCCGATCGCGGCGTACCGTGTCGATCTTGTTCAGCGCCAGAATGGCCTGACGGCCCTCGGCTTTGAGGCCGGCCACGATGCTGGCGCAGTCCGCCCTGGCCTTGCGATCGGCGCCCGAGACGCGACCCTCGGCCAGTTCGGCTCTGGCGTCGACCAGATGGACGATGAGATCGGCCTCTCGCGCCTGGGTCCACGCGGCCCCCACCATGGCCCGGTCCAGCCGACGTCGGGGCGCGAAGACCCCAGGCGTGTCGACAAAGACGAGCTGAGCGGCGCCGCGAACCGCAACCCCCCGCACGGGAAAGCGCGTGGTCTGCACCTTGTGCGTAACGATCGAGACCTTGGCGCCGCACAGGCGGTTGACCAGGGTCGATTTGCCGGCGTTCGGCGCGCCGATCACCGCGATGAAGGCGCATCGGGTCATGGAGCCTCACCTGCGCGCGCCAGCAGGGCCAGGGCGGCGGCCTTCTGAGCCAGTTGCAAAGAGCCGCCTTCGCCTTCGGCGCTCCAGGCCTCGCCCACCCGGACTTCGACGCGAAACACCGGCTGGTGATCGGGACCCGAGCGCGCCAGTTCCCGATAGATCGGCAAAGGCAGGCGGGCCGCGGCGGCCCACTCCTGCACCGCCGACTTCGGATTGACCTGGGCCAGATCCATGGGCGCATCGAGGCGCTCACGCCACAAGGTCTCGATGACCTTTGCCGCGACGTCGTAGCCCGCCTCCAGGAACAGGGCGGCCAGGACCGCCTCGCAGGCGTCGGCGAGGATCGTCTCGTGGGTTCGCCCGCCGCGCCGGGTTTCGCCCCCCGGCAGACGTAGGGCCGGGCCAAGATCGAGCTTCCGGGCCATCTCCGCGCAGGCCTCGCGGCTCACCAGGACATGGAGCCGTTTGCTGAGGACGCCAGCCTCGGCCTCCGGGTCACGGCGGCGAAGCGCATCGGCGATGGCCAGACCAAGGACCCGATCCCCCAGAAACTCGAGACGCTCATTGTCGGCGCGCGGCGCGGCGGAGCCCTTGACGCTGGAATGGGTCAAGGCCCGGTCGAGCAGGTCGGGATCGGCGAAGCGACGTCCCAGCCGCACCTGCAGGGCCTCAAGGGCGGCGGCGCGCCGGTTCATGCGGCGGTCCGGCTCATTTGAGCCAGAGGAAGAAGCGTTGGGGGCGAAGATCGGTAATCCACGTCCAGGGCTTGAAAACCGACACGCCCGGCGACCAGGAAAGAAGCACCAGCCGCGCACGGCCGACCAGATTGTCCTCAGGGACAAAACCGACGCCGATATTGTCGTTCAGGGCCGCGTCCAGACGACTGTCCCAGCCGCATCCTCCTAGCTTCGGATCTTCCGGCGCCACGCCCGGATCGAAGCGGCTGTCAGCGGAGTCGTCGCGGTTATCGCCCATCATGAAATAGCAGTGCGGCGGCACGACGTAGACGCCGGTATTGTCCGCCGGCTCATCGGGTCCGTGAACCTGGATCAGATACTGGCGTCCTTCTGGATTGGTTTCGCGCTCCAGGAGCCCAGGGCCGCGGTCGTCGGTATCGATGGTTTTCAGCGGCTGCTCGGCGACCGCCTTGTCATTGATGAAAAGCTGGCCGCGCCGCAGTTGGATCCGGTCTCCGGGCAGACCGATCAGGCGCTTGATGTAGTCGGTATGGCCATCGCGAGGCAGCTTGAAGACGATGATGTCGCCCCGCTTGGGCGGGGTGAAGAAGATGCGTCCATGCGGCAATGGCGGGCTGAACAGGATCGAATGCCGGCTAAAACCATAGGACCACTTGGTGACGATGATGTAGTCGCCCTGATAGAGGTTCGGCTCTTCGGACGCCGACGGGATCGTATAGGGCTGAAAGACAAAGGTCCGGATCACCAGGGCGATCAGCAACGCATAGACGATCGTCTTGACCGACTCCCACATCCCCTCGCCCGACGCAGCTTGGTCGGCGGCCTGGCCTTTCGATGATTGAGCCATGAACGGGAAGAGTCCTTTCGCGGGAGAGCGCGGCGTCTAGCCCTTGGGCCCGGGATGGGCAAGGGCGACATCCGCCCCCTGGACGATCGACACCGCGTCGGCCGGCACGGCCTCGATGATCACAAAGGCCTGGGCGTAAGGCAGATCATCGGTAAGCGAGAGATGGATTCGCGCAACATGGCCGTTGGGCGTCAGGGCGGCGAGCCGCGCGGCGGCGCCGCCGGTCAGGGCCAGGGTCGGCTGGCCGGACGGGGCATTGATCACGCCCATGTCGCGCCAAAAGACACCGCGACGCAAACCCGTGCCCAGGGCCTTGGCGCAGGCCTCCTTGGCCGCAAAACGCTTGGCGAGGGTGGGCGCCGGATCGGTCCCCCGCGCCGCGCGCCGCCGCTCGATGTCGGTGAACACACGATCCAGGAACCGCGCGCCAAACCGCTCCAAGGTGGCGGAGATACGGCGGATATCGGTCAGGTCGCTGCCAACGCCGAGGATCAAGCCGCCGCCTCCCCGGCGGGCGCAGGGGCCCCGCGCGCCTGATCCATCAGGCGGCGCATCCGGGTGATCGCCGGGCCCAGCCCGACAAAGATCGCCTCGCCGATCAGGAAGTGACCGATGTTGAGCTCCGCGATCTGCGGCAGGGCGGCGATCGGGCCGACCGTCTCGTAATCGAGCCCGTGGCCGGCATGAACCTCCAGGCCCAGGGCCTCCGCCAGGACCGCTCCGTCCCGCAGGGCGGAAAAGCGCTGGTGCGCCTCGTGGGTCCGCTCGCGCACCGAAAGACACCAGGCTCCGGTATGGAGCTCGACGACGTCCGCGCCCATGGCGGCGGCGGCCTCAATCTGCGGCCGGACCGGCTCGATGAACAGAGAGACGCGGATGCCCGCCTGGCGCAGGCGCCCGACAAGTGGGGCGATGCGGTTGTATTGTCCCGCCACGTCCAGACCGCCCTCGGTGGTGACCTCCTCGCGTCGCTCAGGCACCAGGCACACGGCGTGCGGGAGGTGGGTCAGGGCCGCGGCCTCCATCTCAGGGGTCACCGCCATTTCGAGGTTCAGCGGCAGACCGCGCCGCCGCGTCAAATCGGCAAGGACCGCGATATCGCGGTCGGAAATGTGCCGCCGATCTTCACGCAGGTGCGCGGTGATGCCGTCGGCGCCGGCCATCAGAGCGAGCTCGGCCGCCCGCGCGGGATCAGGATAGGCCTCGCCCCGGGCGTTCCGGATCGTGGCCACATGGTCGATATTGACCCCGAGCCGGAGCGGCTTCACGCGTGGAGCCTCCGGCTGCCCGGGTCCTCGGTGGGCAGGGCCGCCAATTCCGGCGGAAGCGCGTTCGCGGGATAGGCCGGGACATCGAGGACAGCCAGGGCGACGCGGGTCCCGCCGGTCTCAGCCTTGCCGCCCGAACGGTCGACGATGCAGGCCGTGCAGACCACATTACCCCCCGCGGCCTGGATCGCCGCGACACATTCGCGCGAGGACAGCCCTGTGCTGACGATGTCCTCGACCATGGCCACCCGGGCGCCCGGCGTCAGGTGGAAGCCGCGCCGGAAGCGCAACTCGCCCCCTTCCCGTTCAACATAGATCGACGGCACACCCAGATGCCGGGCGGTCTCATAGCCCGGGATAATGCCGCCCACGGCGGGCGAGACGCAGACATCGACCGTCCCGACCGTCTCGCGAATCCGCGCGGCCAGGGCGCGACAAAGCCGCTCAGCCCGGTCAGGGTGCATGAACACCAGATTCTTTTGCAGAAAGATGGGGGAGTGCAGGCCAGAGGAGAGCACAAAGTGGCCCTCACGAAGCGCGCCCGCGTCGCGAAATTCCTTGAGAACGTCATCCTCGGTCATGGGGATTGCTTACAACGGAGCTGTGGCGAAGGCGAGGCGTCGCCTCAGCCCTGAAAGCGGTCCACGGTCATGATGCTGGGACAGGCGCGCAGACCGGCCGCGATCTGGGTGAGGTGCCGGGCGTCCTTCACCTCCACGTCGAAGTCGACGTCAAAAAAGTCGGTGTGCCGATGGCGCATATTGACGCCTATGATGTTGCCGCCGGCCTCCCCGATGATCGTACAGGCCTGGCCAAGCACCCCGGGAGCGTCGCGGATCGTGGCGTGCAGGCGGGTCTCGCACAGGCTGTTGCGCTCGGCCTCCGGGGTCCACTGCAGGTCGCGCCACCGTTCCTGCTCCGTTTCGAACTCCGCCAGACGCGCACAGTCGACCGTATGCACGGCGATCGTTCCGTCGGGTTCAGCGATGCCGACAATCCGGTCGCCCGGTACCGGTCCGCAACACGGCGAGAGCCGCAGCTTGTCGCCCGGCGCCACGCCGCCGCCGCGAAAATGTACGGCCGAGGCATCGATTTCGATCCGGGTGCGGGCCAAGGCCGCCGCCTTTTCGGACTCCGCCAGGCCCGGAAACACCGCCTCCAGAATCTGCTGGGGCGAGATTCGTCCTCGGCCAATTTCCTGGAACAGATCGCCATCGGCGCCGGCGGCGAAACGGTCCAGAGCAGGCCGCAGAGAGACCCCCGCCAACGTCTTTCCCGCCTTGGCGAAGATATGTTCCACCGCCTCGCGGCCGAGGCGTTGAAATTCGCCCCGTTCAGAGAGCCGGATCCGTCGGCGAATCGCCGAGCGCGCGCGTCCCGTGACCGCCAGGCTCTGCCAGTCGGGCGGAGGCGCCGAGACGCCCCGAACAATTTCGACCACATCACCATTGGTCAGAAGCGTGCGCAGGGGACGAAGTTCGCCGTTGATCTTGGCCCCCAGACAGCTGTCGCCGATGTCGGTGTGCAGGGCGTAGGCGAAATCAAGCGGCATGGCCCCTGACGGCAGGTTGATCAGCCGGCCCTTCGGGGTGAACACGAACACCTGATCGAGGAACAGTTCGAGCTTGGCGTGCTCCAGGAGGTCCTCGGCGTCGCCGCCATGCTCCAGCACCTGGACGAACTGTCGCAGGTTCTTGGTCGGGTCGACGCCGCCGGTCTCGGCCTGGGCCTCGGGATCGAACCCATAGCTCTGGTTTTTGTAGCGCCAGTGGGCGGCGACCCCCTCCTCCGCCACCCGGTCCATGACCTCGGTGCGGATCTGCATCTCGATCCGCATACCCTTGCGACCCACGACCGTCGTGTGCAGCGACCGGTAATTGTTCATCTTAGGCAGGGAGATGAAGTCCTTGAACCGCTCGGGGACGCAGGGCCAGGCGCGGTGCACCACGCCCAGGGCGCGGTAGCAGTCGGCCTCGCTGTCGACGATCACGCGAAAGCCGTAGATGTCCGAGAGCTTGTCGAACCCCACCGACTTGCGCTGGAGCTTGCGCCAGATTGAGTAGGCCGTCTTTTCTCGTCCGATCACGCGGCAGTCGAGCCCGGACTCGGTCAGGCGCGCGGTGATCTCGGCGCTGGCCTCGGCCACCGCCTGACCCTGCTGTTCTCGTAACACCTCGAGCCGGCGGATGATGGCGTTGCGCGCCACGGGGTTGAGGTGGGCGAAGGCGAGATCCTCAAGCTCAACGCAGATCCGATGGCATCCGATCGATCGGGCCAGGGGCGCATAGATCTCCAGGGTCTCGCGGGCGATGCGTTCACGCTTGGCCGGCGTCTTGAGATATTGCAGCGTCCGCATGTTGTGCAGGCGGTCGGCGAGCTTGACCAACAGCACGCGGACGTCCTTGGACACCGCAAGGATGAACTTCTGCAGGTTCTCCGCCTGGCGCCGGTAGTCGGCCGTGACCTCCAGACTGGAAAGCTTTGTGACGCCCTCGACAAGCTCCCCCACCTCGGAGCCAAACATGCCGTCGATGTCTGAGCGTGAGGCTGTCGTGTCCTCAATCACATCGTGCAGGAGCGCGGTGACGATGGTCGCGGTATCCAGCCGATAGTCTGTCAGGATTCCGGCCACCTCGATGGGGTGAGCGAAATAGGGGTCGCCCGACGCCCGCTTTTGCGAGCCGTGCATTCGCACGGCATAGACATAGGCCCGATTGAGCAGAGCTTCGTCGGCGCTTGGGTCATAGGCCTTGACCCGCTCGATCAGCTCATATTGTCGCAGGACACGACGTCCGGCGCTGTCAGGTTCAGCGCGGCCGGATCTGGCCTTTGATTTGGCGTTCGAAGGGGGCGGCGGCGCGAGGTCCGTCGCGAGCGAGTCAGGAGCTTGAACGTCCTCGACGCTCAGTAGCGCTCCTCCTGGCCGCCATCGCGATCGCTCTGCAGCGCGCGAACCAGTTCCATCTCGCTCATCTGAGCGTGGGTCGGGTCAGCCAGCAGGGCCAGGGTCTCGGCCTCCTCCTCGGCTTCCGAGTGCTCGTCCACCCGCTGCAGGCTGGAGACCAGCGTTTCCTTCAGATCCTCGGGATTGACCGTGTCCTCAGCGATTTCGCGAAGCGCCACCACGGGGTTCTTGTCATTGTCACGGTCAAGCGTAAGCGCCGAGCCGGCCGCGATGGCGCGGGCGCGATTGGCCGACAACAGCACCAGCGAAAAGCGGTTGGGAACCTTCTCGACGCAATCTTCAACAGTGACGCGGGCCATGAAGTCCAGATCTCGATTGTGCGGGGGACAGCCTTTCCAAATAGAGGTTTAGCCGCCTCGATGCAATCGTTCGCGTCGACGATTTCGCGCCTGCGAGAGAGGCCTCGCCTCCCGGCCGATCGGCGCGGCCGCGGCCAGATCGGCGGCGCGCGCACCCAAGGCGGGGTGCATCCAGTCCGGAGCGATCTCCGCTAGGGGAGCCATGACGAATCGTCGCTCATGCGCCCGGGGATGGGGAAGGATCAGGCCATCTGAGTGCATCCGGGCCTCGCCCTGGGCGATGAGGTCCAGATCAAGGGTCCTCGGCCCGTTGGCGCCCTTGCGGGTACGATCGAAGCGCTGTTCCAGGGCCATGAGCTCCGCGAGCGTGGCCTCAGGATCGCGGAAGGCCCGCGCCACGACGACCGCGTTGATAAAGGGTGGGTCCCGCGGATCGGGCCAGGCCGGGGAGAACCAGAGGGAGGATTGCGCCAGAACCGTCAGGCCGGCGGAGTCGAGGGCCTTCAGCGCCTCGGAGACGAGTTCCGTGCTCGAGCCAAAGCGGCCCGCAAGGCTGGAGCCCAGGGCGATGATCGCCTGGTCGGGCGCGAGGCGGGCGAATCTTCTATGGTCCGTGGCCATGGTCGATCCCGAGCCTCCGCGCGACTGCCACCTCTGCCCGCGCCTGGTCGACTATCGCCAGGACAACCGCGCGGCCCACCCCGATTGGTTCAACGGCCCGGCGCCCTCGTTTGGCGACCCGCAGGCCAGGCTTCTTGTGGTTGGCCTTGCGCCAGGACGCACCGGCGCCAACCGCACGGGCCGCCCGTTCACCGGCGACTATGCCGGAGACCTGCTTTACAGCACCCTGCTCCGGTTCGGCTTCGCGGAAGGACGTTACGGCGCCACGCCAGACGACGGCCTCCGCCTGGTCGATTGCATGGTCACCAACGCCGTGCGCTGCGCGCCTCCGGGCAATCGCCCCCTCCCCATGGAGGAGGCCGCCTGCCGCCCCTTCCTCGCCGCAAGGCTTAGCGCCCTGCCCCGACTTCGGGTGATCGTGACCCTGGGCGATGTGGCGCGGCGCAATGTCCAGAGGGCGCTCGGCGTGCGCGGCGTCTCGACCAGTGTCGGCCATGGGGCTGTGCTCGAACTTGGGGCCTGCACCCTGATCCACAGCTATCACTGCTCGCGCCTCAACACGAACACGGGGCGCCTGACGCCCGACATGTTTCACGCGATCTTCTCTAAGGCCCAGGCGCGCCTCTGCGCTCACTCCGCCTGAGCCGCGGCCCCTGAGGTCAGCAGGGCCTCGATCTCCGCGATGGAATAGCCGGCTTCCTTGAGCACCTCGCGGGTATGAGCCCCAAGTCGCGGCGCCGGACGCGCGGCGGTCGGCGTGACCCCGGGCAGGCGTACCGGCGAAGCCGGCGCGAGATAGGCCTCGCCGCTTTCCTCCACGACCTCGACAAAGCACCCGGCTTCGTGCGCCACGGGGTCCTCGGCCACCTCCGCCAGGGACTGCAACGGCGCCCAGATCACGTCGTGCGCCGTCAGGCGTCCGGCCATCTCCTCAAAACTCATCGCCCCAAAAGCGGCCTCAAGCTCGGCCAGCAGGATCTGGGCGTTGGCGATCCGGTCGGTGGGTGTGGCGAACCGTGGGTCTTCGGGCAGGTCCGGGCGCCCCGCCGCCGCGGCGATCGCTGGCCAGTCGCTGGCCGCGCGCACCGAGATCGAGATCCAGTTTCCGTCCCGATCCCGGAAGTAGTTGGCGACAGGGCTCTGGGTCTGGCTGCGCGGCATGGCCCGGACATGTTCGCCATGTCGCAACTGGATCGCCATGTCCCAGCCGATGGCGAAGACGCCCGTGCGCAAGAGCGATGTCTCCACCTGGCGGCCCTTGCCGGTCAGGGAGCGCTCCACCACCGCCGCCAGGGATGCCGCGGCCGTCGCGAGCGCGCAGATCGAGTCGCCCATGCCCGGGCGACACGGAAACGGATCGACCCCGTCCGGAATGGTGGCGCCGGCAAGACCTGAGCGGGTCCACAGGGCGGCGATGTCGAAGGCCGGCAGGTCGGCCGCCTCGCCCTCAAGGCCATAGCCGGTGACATTGGCGTAGATCAGCCGCGGAAACCTATCCTTGACCGACTCATAGTCGAGATGCGCGCGTTTCAGGGCTCCAGGACGCAGATTGGTGATGAACACGTCGGCGCCATCGAGCAGCCGCAACAGGGCTTCGCGCCCCTTGGCCTTGCCGATGTCGAGCACGACGCTGCGCTTGCCACGGTTCTCCAGCTCAAAGACCGGATTCACGTCCCAGTCGGATCGCGCGGCGAAGAGGTGGCGGACCGGATCGCCCGTCGGACTCTCGACCTTGATGACATTGGCGCCCCAGTCGGCCATCAGCATGGCGGCGCTGGGCCCGGCCACCCAGGTGGAGAACTCCACGACTCGCAGCCGCTCCAGCATGGCCTCTCCGTCTCCGTCCCGCGCTCGCGCCGCGCAAACTAGCCCTTGTCGCGGAGCAGGCGTCCCTGTTCGCGCTTCCAGTCCCGATCAGCAACCGCCGCCCGCTTGTCCGGCGCCGATTTTCCCTTGGCCAGGGCCAGCTCCAGCTTCGCCAGGCCCTTTTCGTTCCAATAAAGCCTCAGGGGAATAAGGGTACGCCCCTCGCGCTGAACCGCGCCCAGAAGGCGGTTGAGCTCTTTTCGGTGCAGCAACAAACGCCGCGGCCGCCGCGGCTCGTGATTGAACCGGTTGGCGGGTCCGTATTCGGGAATGTAGGCGTTGACGAGAGTCACACCGGCGCGATCCGCCGCAGCATAGGACTCGGCGATGTTGGCTCGTCCCTGGCGCAGCGCCTTGACCTCCGATCCGGTGAGCGAGATTCCGGCTTCGAAGCGTTCCTCCAGGAGATAGTCGAACCGGGCGCGGCGGTTCTCCGCAATAAGCTGGCTCAAGCGCTCGCTCCCGCCTCCTCCATGGCCGCGATGATCGCGGCGTGGGCGCTCGGATCGCAAGGTGAGATCGGCAACCGGACCGCGTCCTCGCAAAGGCCCAGCCGCGCCAGGGCAAACTTGGTCGGCGCCGGCGAGGCGTCGAGGAACAGGGCCTTGTGCAGGTGGATCAGGCGGTCCTGCAGGTCGCGGGCGGCGCCATAGTCCTCGGCGAGGCATGCCTCATAAAAGGCCGCGCAGGCCCCGGGGGCGACGTTGGACGTGACCGAGATGCAGCCATGGCCGCCATGAGCCATGTAGCCGAGGCCGCTGGGGTCGTCGCCTGAGAGCATGACCCAGCTTGGCCCGCAGAGCTTGCGCTGGATGCTCGGCCGGGCGAGGTCCCCCGTGGCGTCCTTGACCCCCGCAATGCCCGGCAGGGCCGATAGGCGGGCCAGGGTGTCGTTGGAAATGTCGACCGAGGTGCGCGACGGGACGTTGTAGACGAAGATCGGCATCGCCGTGGCCGCCGCCAGGGACGCGTAGTGCTGATAGAGCCCTTCCTGGCTCGGCCGGTTGTAATAGGGCGTCACAACCAGGGCCGCATCCGCCCCGCAATCGCTGGCGTGCCGGATAAAATCGAGCGCCTCGGCGGTTGAGTTTGAGCCGGCTCCCGCAATCACCGGAACGCGATTCCGCGCCGTATCGACGCACAGCTTCACCACGCGCCGATGCTCTTCGTGGCTCAGGGTCGAGGTTTCGCCGGTCGTGCCGACCGGCACGAGACCGTGCACGCCGGCGGCGATCTGACGCTCCACGAGCCGCACGAAGGCGTCTTCGTCCACCCGATTGTTCTTGAAAGGCGTCACCAGGGCGGTGAACACGCCTTTGAATCGATTCATATCCATGGGAGGGGATGGCGCCAGTTCGAGAGCGTTAAGAGTTGCCGTGAGAGCTTACAGAGGGACAATAGGGACTTCGATAGGGACTCGGCAATTGGCCCACTCCATCGCCCGCCTGGATTTGCGCCTGAAATCACCTGCGACGACGGACCTGCCCCCGCCGCACGGACGGCCGCGCAGGACCGTGACGCCGGCCGCCTCAGTCGTCCTCCTGGCCTGGGCGCTGAGCTGGGGAAGTCTTGCCTGGTCGCAGGAGGCCCCGCCTGCAACCTCGACGCCGGTTGCGGCCCCCGCCCCGGCGCCCGCCCAACCCCCATCAGCGCCTGCCCAATCAGCCCCCCCGCCGCAGTCCCTTGCGACCGTGACCTCTCAGGGGCTCTGGAGCCTCGCGCCCGGCCAGGACAGTCAGGCGGTGGAGGATGCGATTCGTGCGGCCCATGCCGGCGATGCAGACCGTCTAAGGGCGATCATGGCGGCCACGCCCGATCCTGTCGCCCGGCAGTTCGCCCTCTGGGAGCTGGCCGACGCGATCCCCCAGGCTCTGACCTGGAGCGAGGCGGACGCGGCGCGCCTGACCCTGGGCGACTGGCCGCATGCAAGCCGGCGCGAACTGGCGGCGGAGCGTCTGCTGGACCAGTCCGGTCTTTCGGCGCCGGCGGTGATCGCCTGGTTCGGCGCCCGTGCGCCCGCCACCCTCGAAGGCGCGGCGAGCCTCGCGGCCGCCTTGCGCGTCACCGGCCAGAGCCAGCGCGCCGCCCAGGTCCTTCGCGCCGCCTGGACGAGCCTGCCCGGCGAGCTGAGCGTGCAGCAGTCCATTCTCGTCCGGTTCGCGGGTCTTTTGACCCCCGCCGACCTCGCCGCACGTGTCGATTTTCTCCTCTATGGGCCTGACGAGTCATCCGCGGGCGCCCTGATCCCCCTTCTCCCCCCCGACCGCCAGGCCGTGGTGGCGGCGCGCCTGGCCGTGCGGCATGGCGATCCCAATGCAGCGAACCTGATCTCAGCGCTCCCGACCAGCGATCAATCGGATCCGGGCCTGATCTACGAGCGACTCCTGGCCCTTCGGCAGGCTGGCGACACCCAGGGTGAGCTGGCCCTGATCGGCTATCTTGCGCCGGTCCTCCCCTCGGAAACCGCGGCTGAGAAGCTCTGGCGCCACGGCCTTCTGGTGGTCGAGGCTCTGGAAGCAGGCGACGCGCAAAAGGCGTTCCTGGCGGCCTCCCATTCAGGCCTGCGCAGCGGCGTTCCGGCGGCCGAGGCGGAGTTTTACGCGGGCTGGATCGCGCTGACGCGCCTCAAGGATGCGCAGGAGGCCGATCGCCGTTTCGCCCAGCTCGAGCGCTTGAGTGACTCGCCCATCACCCAGGCGCGGGCGCTGTATTGGCGCGGCCGCGCGGCGGATGCGGAAGGCGATCCGGTCGGGGCGCAGCTCTTTTACGCCCAGGCCGCCCGCTTCCCGACGACCTTTTACGGACAGCTCGGCGCCGCGAGGGCGGGATTGACCAGCCTCAACATCGGCCACGATCCCGTTCTGACCCCCGCGGAACGCGCCGCCTTCGAGAACCGGGCTCCGGTCCGCGCGACCCGCGTTCTGGCAAGCCTTGGCGAGACCGATCTCTGGCGCGTGTTTGTTCTGGGCCTGGCCAACGCCCTGCCGGCGGCCGCGGACGAGGCGCAACTCGTGGATCTCGTTGAGAGCCGAGGCGACCAAGCCCTGGCGCTCCGGGTGGTGCGCGACGCCGCACGCCGGGGACTGATCCTTCCGGATCGCGGATATCCCCTACACGCGGCGCCGACCGATCTGGCCGACGCCCCAGAGCCGGCCCTCATCCTCAGCGTCACGCGCCAGGAAAGCAGCTTCAATCCCAGCGCACGCTCCGGCGCTGGGGCCCTCGGCATGATGCAGCTCATGCCGGCCACCGCCCGGCTGATCGCGCGGCGCGACGGACTGGGCTGGGGACGGCTGGAAGACCCGGACTTCAACATGCGGGTCGGCTCCGACTATCTTGGCCACCTCGTCGACAGCTTCAGCGGCTCCTATGTCATGGCCGCGGCGGCGTACAACGCCGGTCCCTCGCGCCCGACCCAGTGGGTCAGCCTGTGCGGAGATCCGCGAGGCGCCGGGACCGACCCGCTCGATTTCATCGAGTGCATCCCGTTCTCTGAGACGCGGGATTACGTCATGCGGGTCATCGAGACGACGGAAGTCTATCGCGCTCGCCTGAATGGCGGGTCCGCGCCGCTTGAGATCGTCGCCGACCTGCATCGCGGGGGATATGGGGCCCTGCCCGTCCAGGCCGCCGCCACGACGGCGGCCAGCGCGACCGAAACCGGCGCGGCGGGCATATCAATGCATTAGAGCCCGATGCGTTTTCGCGGAGTTCGCGAAAGCGCTGAATCGGGCTCGGTCTTAGAGTCCTTGAGCGCGCTGCGACGCGCCAGGTTGGTTCCGTTCGAACGCAACGCGCTCTGGGCGCGCGATGCCATTGCGTTACAGTTGAGCGGCGGCGGCCGCACGCGCCTGGGACACCGCCGGAAAATCAGTCTGCGATCAGGCCGAACAGCATCCCCTCGACAATGAGGGTCGATTCGCTCTGGACGTCCCGCCACTCCAGATCCGGCTTGGTGATCATCAACGAGGCGAGGCCGTGGCAGGCCGCCCAAAGGGTCCGATGGACCGACTCCGGATCACCGGTCTTTAGGCGCCCCTCGGCTGCGATCTCGCGGACGACATCGAGGAAGCGCTCAGCGGCGCGGCGGCCCATTTCCCGAGGCGTTTCCGCGCCCGGGCTCGCCCCGGGACGCACGGGCGTGCAGAACACCAGACGATAGGCGTTGGGATTGCGAAGGGCGAACTCGACATAGGCGCACAGCATCCGCCGCGCCCGCTCCACAGCGTCCAGCGGCATGGCGCCGATCTGGCTATTGAGGGTGAGGAGTTCCTCAAGCGCCGCACAACAGATCTCGTTGAGGATATCGTCCTTGTCGCGGAAATGCATATAGAGGCACGTGGATGAGACCCCGACCTCGTCCGCGATCTTGCGGATCGTGGCCCCCTCATAGCCCTCGGCGAGGAATATCCGCTCGGCCGCGCGCAGGATTTCCGCCCGCCGCAGATGACCATGACCCTTGGCCTTACGGGTGGACCGCAGGGCGGGCGGCAGGGTCGACTGCGAGGAACCGGGCTGGATCATAGGGTGGACTTAACGGTTGTTTTTCCCCGGGGGCAAGTGCGCCCCGGGCCGCAGGCCGCTTGGAGCCCCCGGCAACCCACCGCGCGGGCGATCCGCTGGATCCATCCGAAGGAGGCGCTCTGCAAATCGATCGGGCTCTGGACCATCCCGATGCGAAGGCCTTACTGACCGACCATGACTGGGCCTTTCCCGCCTCGCGTCGCCGCCGCTCCCTTGGCTCTCAGCGCGGGCGCGTGGGACGACTATGCGCTGATCGACAGCGGCGACGGGCGCAAGCTGGAGCGCTTCGGCGCGGTGACGGCCGTGCGGCCAGAGCCGCAATGCCTTTGGCGGCCTGGTCTGGCGCCCGAAGTGTGGGACGCCGCCGACGCCGTGTTCGAGGGACGGGACGACGAAGACCAGGGGCGCTGGACGCGCAAAAGCGGCTGCCCTGACGCCTGGCCGATGCGCTGGGGCGAAGTCTGCTTCGAGGCGCGCCTCACCGCATTTCGCCATCTGGGTCTGTTTCCCGAACAGGCCGCCAACTGGGACTGGATTGGCCGGGCCCTTTCGGGCGCGCCGCGAGGGGCTCGGGTGCTCAACCTCTTTGGCTATACCGGCGTCGCCACCCTGGTCGCGGCCTCGCACGGCGCGCAGGTGACCCATGTCGACGCCTCGCGGAAGTCGGTGGCCTGGGCCCGGGAGAACGCCCGGATGTCAGGGCTGGATGGCGCGCCGATCCGTTGGTTGACCGAAGATGCGCGAACCTATGTCCGGCGGGAGCTGCGGCGGGGCGCAAAGTATGACGCGATCATCCTGGATCCGCCCAAATATGGCCGGGGACCGGACGGCGATGTCTGGCGTCTCTATCAGGATCTTCCCGACCTGCTCGTCGCCTGCGCCGCCCTGCTCAGCGACACCCCTCTGTTTCTGCTCCTGAATGCTTATTCCGAACGCCTGACGGGCCTCGCCCTTGCCCATCTCCTGGCCGAGGTCATGGCCGGGCGCGGCGGGGGGGTCGACTGGGGCGAGCTTGCCTTGATTGAAGCGCGCGGCGCCCGCGGGGTTGGCCTGTCCTTTTTCGCCCGATGGAGCGCCGCGTGACCGGGCGCGCCGTCACCTCACTTACCAATCCCACGGTCAAAGCGGTCCGCGCCCTGCACCAGCGGCGAGAGCGGCGCCAGAGCGGCCTGTTTCTCGTGGAAGGCCTGCGTAGCGTCAGCGAGGCCCTGGAGCTGGGCGAGGCGCCCAAGATCCTCCTCTATGGGGAACGGGCGGCGACCCATCCCAGGCTTCTGGCCGCAGCCGAGCGCGCTGACGAGGCGCTGATGGTCACCGACGCCATTTTGGCCAAGGTCTCCCGCCGCGATAATCCACAGACCGTCATCGGGGTCTTCGCCCAGAAAACCACCAGCCTTTCGAAGCTTGACCCGACCCTGTCGCCGCTTTGGATCGGGCTGGAGGCCGTGCGCGACCCGGGGAATCTGGGCGCCGTTCTTCGCACCGCCGACGCCGTGGGCGCGGGCGGGGTCATGCTCATTGGCGAATGCTGCGATCCCTTTTCGGTCGAGGCCGTGCGCGCCACCATGGGGTCGATCTTCGCGACGCCGTTGATTGAAACCTCGCTCGACGCGTTTCTTAGCTGGCGCCGCGCCTGGCCGGGGACGGTGGCGGCTGCGCGGCTTCAGGCCAGCGATGATTATCTGGCGGCGCCGTACCAAGCCCCGACCCTGATCCTGATGGGCAATGAACAGGCGGGGCTCTCCGAGGCGGCTGCGAAGGCTTGCGACGTCGCCGTCCGAATCCCCATGCTTGGACGCGCCGACAGCCTGAATCTCGCCGTGGCGACGGGCATTCTCGCCTACGCCGTGCGCGCGCGCCTGGAAGGCCGATGACCCTGCGCGTCCTGGCCCTTCATGCCCATCCTGACGATCTTGAGACCTTCGCCGCGGGCGCCCTCACCCTCCTGGCCAAGGCCGGGGCGACGATCGTCATGGCCACACTTACCGCCGGCGAGTGTGGTTCGACCGCCAATTCGCCCGAGATCACCGGCGCTGTGCGTCGCGGAGAAGCGGCGACCGCCGCCCGTTTGATCGGCGCGCATTATCGATGCCTGGGGGCGCCCGACCTTGGCGTATTCAACGACGCTCCCACCCGGCGTGCAGTCGTCGCCCTTCTGCGCGAGGTGCGGCCTGACCTCGTCCTGGCCGCTCCCATGGCGGATTATCATCCCGACCATGAGGCGGTCGGGCGGCTGGCTCGGGACGCCTGCTTCGCCGCCTCAGTCCCCGCCTATGTCGCCGGAGAGGCGCCGCCCCTCCCCGCCATTCCGCACCTCTACTGGATCGATCCGGTCGGCGGGCGGGACGCCGACGGACGCGCGACACCCGCTGATCTGGTGGTCGATATCAGTTCGGTGATCACCGAAAAGCGCCAGATGCTCGCCGCCCACAAGAGCCAGGCAGACTGGCTGCGCCAGCAGCATGGCATCGAAGATTTTGTCGCGGCCATGGAGGTTCAGAGCGCGCGGCGCGGCGCGCCCTATGGCGTGGCGTTCGCCGAGGGCTACCGGCAGTATCGCGGTCACCCGTTCCCACGCGAGCCGTTGCTGCAAACGCTCCTGGGGCCTTACCGTGTCGATCGCCAGGGGTCCCCCCCTTCCGTCGACGCGAGCGGCGGTTAAGGTGATCCGAACCAACGAAACCAGAGGCGTGGCCAGAGGCGTGGGATGAGAGCCAATTCGCGTGATCGGCAGTGGCGGGATCGCGCCGAGGCTGTGATTCCCGGCGGCATGTACGGCCACCAGTCCACCCGCCTACTCCCCGACGACTACCCACAGTTCTTCGCACGGGCCAAGGGCGCCCGACTCTGGGACGCCGACGGGCAGGAGCTTCTGGACTTCATGTGCGCCTATGGCCCCAACCTCATGGGCTACGGCGACGCGGAGATCGACGCCGCCTACATCGAACAGCTCCGTCATGGCGACACCCTGACCGGCCCCACGCCGCTCATGGTCGAGCTGGCCGAGCGTTTCGTCGCCCTGGTGAGCCACGCCGACTGGGCCATGTTCTGCAAGAACGGCGGCGACGCGACCCAGATGGCGGTGATGATTGCGCGCGCCCACACGCGGCGAAAGACGCTCGTCATGGCTCGGGGCGCCTATCACGGCGCCAATCCCTGGTGTCAGACCCGCACGGCGGGCGTCACGCCGGGCGACAAGGCCCATCAGATCCTTTGCGACTACAATGACGTGGCGAGTCTGGAGGCCGCTGTCGCCCAGGCGGGCGACGATCTGGCGGCGGTGTTCGCCGCGCCCCTCAAGCATGACGCCTTCATCGACCAGGCCCTCCCCGACCCGGCCTATGCCCGGCGGGCGCGCGAACTGTGCGACGCAACCGGAGCGGTTCTGGTGGTCGACGACGTCCGGGCCGGGCTTCGCGTGGCGCGTGACTGCAGCTGGTCCAAGGTGGGCGTGGCGCCCGACCTGTCGAGCTGGGGAAAGTGCATCGCCAACGGCCATCCCATCTCCGCCCTTCTGGGCTCAGACAAGGTGCGCAAGGCCGCTTCCTCTGTTTACGCCACCGGCTCGTTCTGGTTCCAGGCGGCGCCGATGGCGGCGGCGCTGGCCACCCTCCATCGGGTACGCCACAGCGATTATCTCGAACACATCGAAGCCCTGGGCGCCCGGCTGAGGGAGGGTCTGGACGCCCGTGCGACAGCGGCCGGATTCAAGCTCAAGCAGTCCGGCCCTTCGACCATGCCGCTCTTCCTGTTCGAAGACGACCCGGACATTCGTCTGGGCTTTGCCTGGTGCTCGCAAATGTTGGCGCGCGGCGTCTACCTGCATCCCTGGCACAACATGTTCCTGTGTGCGGCCATGACGACGGCCGATATCGATGAGACCCTGGACGCCGCCGAAGGAGCCTTTGAGGCCGTCCGACACGATCCCTCCGCCACCACGCCCAATGCCAGGCTGGCCTTCCTGGTCGCATGAATCGCGGCGCCTTGGACTGAGGCCCGCGCGCCTCGTCCACGAGGGCGCATCGGGCCCCCCTTGCCGGTTTGCCCCTGCCCGGGCTGGGGGAGGTTGTGTTAGACGCGCCCCGGTTTCCTGTGCGCTGGAGGGTTGATTGAGCAAGGTCCTGGTTACCGGAGGCGCCGGCTATATCGGCAGCCATGCCGTGCTCGCCCTGCGCGACGCCGGCCGTGAGGTCGTCGTGCTGGACGACCTCAGCACAGGCTTTCGCGAGGCCGTCCCGGCCGACATCGCCTTCTACCAGGGGGACATCGCCGATCGATCTTTTGTCCACGATGTGCTCACGCGCGAACAGATCAGCGCCGTCATGCACTTCGCGGGCAGCATGTCGGTGCCCGAGTCGGTCGCCCAGCCCGGAAAGTACTATCTGAACAATACCTGCGGCACCCTGAGCCTGGCCGAGACCTGCATCGCGGCGGGCATCGCCCATTTCATCTTCTCGTCCTCATCCTCGGTCTATGGCGAAGCCAAGATCTGCCCCTGCCCAGAGGATCTGCCGCCGGCCCCGGTCAGCCCCTATGCCGCCTCCAAATGGATGAGCGAGGTCATGCTCCAGGATCTCGGCGTGGCCCATCCCAGCTTCCGATCGGTGCGCCTTCGCTATTTCAATGTCGCGGGCGCCGACCCCTTGGGGCGGGCCGGGCAGCGCAATCCCGAGGCGGCGGGCCTCGTCAAGCTCGCCGTGGAGACGGCCCTGGGTCGACGCCAGGTGCTTGAGGTGTTCGGCGACGACTACGCAACCCGGGATGGGACCTGCGAGCGCGACTATATCCACATCACCGATCTGGCCTCGGCTCACCTGGCAGCTCTCAACTACCTGGAGGCGGGCTCCCCCTCGACCACGCTCAACCTCGGCTATGGCAAGGGCTATACCGTGCTTGAGGTGATCGCAGCCCTGGAGACGGTGCTTGGGCGCAAGCTGGAGACCCGCCGGGCGGCGCGCCGTCCGGGCGATCCGGCCCGATACTTTTCCGACGTCACACGCTTGCGCGCCACGCTCGACTGGTCGCCGCAACATGAGGATCTGCACGAGATTCTGCGGTCCGCCCTTAGCTGGGCGGGGGCGCTACCGGCCTAGGCTTTCAGATCCTGCGTCTTGCCGGGTCGGGCGCGGGGCGTCGCGAGGTCCGGGCGCTCGGGCCAGTCATGCTTGGGATAGCGACCGCGCATGTCCTTCCGCACGTCAGCCCAGGCGCCGCGCCAGAAGCCCGGCAGGTCGCGGGTGACCTGGATCGGCCGGCCGGCCGGTGAGAGCAGAACCAGGACCAGAGGCTCGCCCCGCCCGACCGTCGGATGGCGCGTCAGACCGTAAAGCGCCTGGACCCGCGCCTCCACGCGTGGCCCACCATCGACGTCATAGGCGATGGGATGCGAGAGGCCCGCTGGCGAGACCCAGTGACTGGGCGCCTCGCGCGGCAGACGCGCCGCGAGG
>DAIDGR010000092.1 GCA_027452265.1 Caulobacteraceae bacterium | reverse complement strand
CACCACCGACGGGCGGCCGGACTCGGAGTCCTTCGCCGACGATCTGCAAACCGTGTTTGCCCGGGCGGGTTGGCATGTGGATCGGGCGGTTTACGCCAGCCTGAACAAGCCTCTCGCGCCCCTGGCGGCCAATCTGAAGGGGACGCCCGTGGACGTGGCGGTGCGTGGGGCCTTCGCCGCCGCCGGCCTCGCCCTGCCAGCGCGCGATCCCAACGCCGCCAGCGCCGACCGAGAGGTCTTTGTCGGTTCGACCTTGCCCTAAGAAAACACCGGGGCCCTAAGAAGCCACCGGGGCCCTAAGAAGCCACCGGGGCCCTAACGAAACGTCAGGCCGTCAAAGGCCCCGTCGCGCCGCCAGGCGTCGATATAGCTGAAATAGGCCATCGCCCCGGCCGGATAGCCCACATTCAGCCTCGCCGCCGGCCCCGGGTCCTGACCCTCATTGTTGTAGTAGCCGGGCGTGCACTCCTGAGAGCCGAGCATCATCCGGCCCGGCCCGGTGAGCAGCAGATCAATCCAGGCCTGCTCCGCCTCAGCCGTCACCTCGACTTCGCGCGCGCCGCGATCCAGCGCTTCGCGGACCACGAGGGCGATGGTTTTGCCGGCCTCGGTGAGGTTGTGGGGCACGTTGGAGATCAGGTTGGCGCCCTGGGTCGGCTGGACGAAGAACAGGTTGGGAAAGCCGTGGACATGCACCCCGTGCTTGGTCCGCATGCCCTCGGCCCAGTGCTCCGAAAGGCGTAGGCCATGGCGTCCCTCCACGTCGAAGCCGGCGCGGCTGGCGAAGGCTGTGCCCACCTCGAAGCCCGAGGCGAAAATCAGACAATCGAGGGGATATTCCTGCCCGCCCGCGACCACGCCCTTGGCTGTGATCCGGTCAACGCCCTTTCCGTCGGTGTCCACCAGGGTCACGTTGGGATTGTTGAAGGCCTGCAGATACGCGTCATGGAAGCAGGGCCGCTTGCACAGCTGATTGTACCAGGCCTTGAGCTTGCGGGCCGTTTCCGGGTCCTGGACGACGCGGTCGGCCCGGGCGCGGATCTCCTCCATCTTCTCGAAATCGGAGTCCTCAAACGCCGCCATCATCGCCTGGGGGGTGAGTTGGTCACGGGGCAGATCGCCAATCTTGGCGCGGATGCGGCGTGAGAGATCTGTCCAGCCATCCATCACCAGGTCCTCGACCATGGGGCCGGCGCCGGTCTGATTGGCCGTGAAGTTCTCCAGCCAGCGCTGCTGCCAGCCTGGCGTGGCGATTTCGTCGAACCAGGCGGGATCAATGGGGACATTGGCCCGGACGTCGACCGAGGAGGGGGTCCGCTGGAAGACGAACAGGCGGCCCGCCGAGCGCGCCAGGTGCGGCACGCACTGAACCGCCGTCGCCCCTGTGCCAATGATGCCCACGCGCTTGTCGCGCAGTTTGTCCATCGCCGCCCCGGACGGATCTCCGCCGGTGTAGGCGTAGTCCCAGCGACTGGTGTGGAAGGCGTGGCCCTCGAAGTCCTCGATGCCGGGAATCCCGGGGAGCTTGGGCACGTGAAGGGGCCCGGTTCCAAGTCCGAGGAATGAGGCGGTGAAGCGGTCGCCCCGGTCGGTACGGATGACCCAGACCTTGGCGGCGTCGTCCCAGGCCAGGCTCTCGACCACGGTGTGGAACAGGGCCTTGTCGTAGAGGCCAAACTGGCGACCGATACGCTGGCACTGGGCCAGGATCTCGGGGGCGTGGGCGTATTTCTCGCTTGGCCGGTGGCCCGTTTCCTCCAGCAGCGGCATGTAAACCATGGAGGCGGTGTCGCACTGCGCGCCGGGATAGCGGTTCCAGTACCAGGTGCCGCCGAAATCCCCGCCCTTTTCAACGATCCGCACATCGCGGATCCCGGCCTCAACCAGACGCGCGCCGGTCACAAGGCCCGCAAAGCCACCGCCGATGAAGGCGAAGGTCACGTGGTCGGTCTTGGGCTCGCGCGGGGCCACGGGGACGTAAGGGTCGGTCAGGTAATGCGCGAAACGGCCGCTGAGGCGGATATATTGCGCGTTGCCGTCCGCCCGCAGGCGTTTGTCCCGCTCCTCCCGGTACTTCCGTTTCAACGCCGCCTTGTCGAACGCAGGCGCGCCAGGATCGGACGGGGCGGGAGAGTCAGACGTCACGGTCATGACGGGGCCTTCGTCTTGAGCGGCGGCCGGGCCGGGGCGCCCCCGGGTTCGGCGCGCACCGCGACCGTCGCGTTTTAACGGTGTCCAGATGTTTTCGCCCCGCCCCCGCCGGGGGTCAAGGAGGCCTTGAAAGAGGCGCCGGCTCGACCGGGCCCGTCTTGCCTAGAGTTCGCGCCAGGTGCGGACCTGGGCGCCCGCCCACGGCCTCGCCGCAAACACGCCTCGGGCCACCGCCCGGGCCAGACAGTCGGCGGCCAGCGCCCCCAGCCGCGTCAGGTCGAAGGCGCGCGCCTCGCCCAAGGGACGCTGGGCCGTGGCCAGGGCGAAGACCACATCGCCGTCGAACGGGGTATGCACCGGGCGGATGGCCCGCGAGAGGCCATCCTGCGCCATGACCGCGAGGCGACGGGCTTCGGAAGGGGTCAGGTCGGCGTCCGTGGCCACGCAGGCGATGGTGGTGTTCTCGCGCGGCCCTGGATGGCGCTTGGCCTCACCCCAGTCCGCCCCGTCCACGGTCCGGTCGGGCGCGCCCTGGCCGCCGAACTCATCGCCGATCTCAAAGGCGCCGGCCCAGAAGCGGCGTCCGCCCGGGGCGACCACCGCGCCGAAGCTGTTGACCGCCACCAAGGCGCCCACGGTGAAGCCATCCGCCGTCACCGCCGAGGTCGAGCCAAGTCCACCCTTCAGCGTCCCGGCCATGGCGCCAAGCCCCGCCCCCGATGTGCCCAGAGCAAAGTCGAGTCCGGCCGCCTTTGCCGCCGCCACGCCAAGCTGGCGATAGGGGGGATGGTCGCCCCAGCCCTTATCGCCGCCATTGCCGAGGTCATAGAGAATGGCGCATGGGACGACTGGGGCCTTGGGAACGCCCGGCGCCGTGGATAGGCCAAAGCCGCGCCCCTGGGCGCCAAGCCAGGCCGCCACGCCGTCGGCTGCCGCCAGGCCATAGACCGACCCGCCCGAGAGCACGACCCCGTCCACCGCCTCGACCAGGGTGTCGGCCGCCAGGGCGTCGGTTTCGCGCGTACCCGGCGCCCCGCCCCGGACATCGACAGCGCAGACGGCCCGCTGGGTGGGAAGGATCACGGTCGCTCCCGTTCTCTGGGCCGGTGCGTCCGCCGAACCGACCATGAGCCCGGCGACGTCGGTAATCAGATTGCGCGGGCCAGGGCGGATGCTCATGGACCGCTAGGTGCGCCGCCCGGGCGCGGTTGTCCACCAAGGCGCGGCGCAGCGCCTGGGCGCGGTTCTCAATCTCGGGAAAGCCCTTTAGGGTCAGCGCTGTCCATTCTTCCTCTGGAGACCGCCATGCGCCAGATGCCCGCCCTCGCCTTGGCCGTTCTCCTTGGCCTGGGCGTCTCAGGCGCCCGCGCGGGCGAGGCGCCCCCAGGCGGACCGGTTGCGGCTGGCCCCAGGGCCATGGTGGCCGCCGCCAATCCTCAGGCGGTGGAGGCGGGTCTGGCGGTTCTCCGGCGCGGCGGCGATGCGGCCGATGCGGCGGTGGCGATCCAGGCGGCTCTGGGACTGGTGGAGCCGCAAAGCTCAGGCGTCGGCGGCGGCGCGTTCCTCCTCTGGTACGACGCCAAGACACATAAGGTCAGCGCCTATGACGGCCGCGAGTTCGCCCCCGCCGGGGCCACGCCGGACATGTTTCTGGAGCCCTCCGGCAAGCCCATGACCTATGCCGAGGCGGTGCTGTCCGGCCGCTCCGCCGGGACCCCGGGCGCCATCGCCATGCTCTATCTGGCGCACAAGGACCATGGGAAGCTGGCCTGGAGCGGCCTTTTCGACGACGCCGCGCGCCTGGCGGATACGGGCTTCCTGGTCGGGCCCCGTCTGCAGGGCATCGTCGCCGGTCATGCGCCCCAGACCAAGGCCCCGGATGTGATCGCCTATTTCCGTGACGCCAAGGGCGCGCCGATCTCGGCTGGCGAACGGCTGAAGAATCCAGCCTATGCGAGGACGCTGCGTCTGATCGCCCGGCAAGGCCCTTCGGCGATTCTCACCGGCCCCATCGCCAAGGACATCGTCGACAAGCTGCGCCAGGGTCCGATCCCCGGCAGCATGACCCTGGCCGATCTCGCGGCCTACCAGCCTCATGAGGCTCCGGCCCTTTGCGCGCCCTATCGTCAGTACACGGTCTGCGGGCCAAACCCGCCGTCTGGCGGCGTCGCCGTGCTTGAGGGTCTGGGCCTGCTGCAGCGGACCGACATTGCGTCGCGCGGTCCCAACGATCCCCAGGGCTGGTATGAACTCTCACAGGCCGAGCGTCTGATGTACGCCGACGACCTCCGCTACAACGGAGATCCGGCCTTCGTTTCGGTGCCCACCAAGGGCCTTCTCGATCCGGCCTATCTTGACGCCCGCGCGGAGCTGATCGCACCTACCGCCGGCGCCCCGCCCGAGGCAGGAGATCCTCCTGGCGCGCCGCATCCGGGCCCTGATCACACCACCGAGCCCGGCGGCACCTCGTCGTTCGTGGTCGTGGACAAGTGGGGCAATGTCGTCGCCATGACCACCACCGTGGAAAGCATCTTTGGCGACGGTCGGATGGTCGACGGCTTCTTTCTCAACAATCAGCTGACGGATTTCTCGTTCTCGCCGACCGACAAGGACGGCCGGCCAGCGGCCAATGCCGTGGCGCCACGCAAGCGGCCCCGCTCATCCATGGCCCCGACCATCATTCTCGACAAGAACGGCGGGTTCGTCGCCGCGATCGGCTCGCCAGGCGGTCTCGCCATTCCCTCCTTTGTGCTGAAGGGCGTCGTCGGGGCCCTGGACTGGAACCTGACCATGCAGCAGGCCGTGGCCCTGCCCAATCTGGTGGCTTTTGGCCCGGCCTATGTGTCCGAGCCGGAAAAGTTCGCGCCGGGTGTGGTGGACGGGCTGAAGGCGCGGGGCGTCGATCTGATCACCAATCCGTTCGTCGAGAATTCCGGCCTGCACGGCATCATCGTCCGCGACGGTCGTCTCCAGGGCGGCGCCGATCCACGCCGCGAGGGGGTCGCCCTGGGCTGCTGCGGCGACTGAGCCCTCAAGCGCCTCCCGTGTCGCGCGGTCAGGGTTCGATCGCCTGGCCACCGCACAGGCCCGCCGCGCGCACGGGGTTGCAGCGCGCGACGCCGCCGCCCGGAAGCGCGACCGCATAGTCGGAGAGGGCCGCGTCGGGGCTCATATAGTCGGTGGAGACATATTGCGCGCCTGAGGCGAAGGCTGTGGCGCGACGCGAGACGTTGTTGGTTCGGGCCTCGACGGTGTCCGCGTCGGCCCGCGTTCGCACCAGAAAGCCGGCGCGAACGTCCTTCGTGATCCGGGCGGCGTCCGAGGCCTCGTTCAGGGTGATGTAGGCCGCCTCCGGAGCCCCCTCATCGGTATTGACGAACAGCAGGCGCCCCCTGAGGGAGGGATGTCCGGCCACATAGGCGGCGACATGCTTGGGACCCTCATCCAGAGCGAAGAGGATGCGTCCCCGGGCCTTGCGGAGCTTGGGCCAGCCCCGCGTCAGAACCGCCTCGCGCAGGGTGGGATAGGCGCCGCGCACATCATCGGGGGTGATCAGCTCGCGGTGCGGGAAGGCGGCGGCGACCTCGGCGTCGAGGGCGTCATAGGCGGCGGTGTCGAAGGGCAGCTCGTCCACCCCACCCGGCGCCAGGCTCTTCTCGTCATTGGTGTTCATGGTGATCAGGATGGGCGTGTGCCGGGGGTGGGCCTCCGACCAGGTCCGGATGATCGCCAGACAGGCGCGGAAGGTCAGGCAATTGGAGCGATAGTCGATATCCTGGATGTGCAGGACCTTGAATCCCGGCTGCGACATGGTCGCCACATAGGCGGGGTCGTCCGGGAGATGGGCCAAGCGCGCGCCCGCCGGATGGGCGTAGCGGCCACCTTGAGGATCATAGACAAGGTCGAGCTCAAGGGCGCGGGCGCCGGCGTCGAGCTGCTGGGCGAGGGGATCGTGGGTGTAGTCCAGGGCCTGCCATCGGGTTGGGGCCGCCGCCTTGATCAGGGCCAGGACCGGCGGCGCGGCGCGCAGGTGATAGCTGTTGTGCGTCCCGACCGTCTGGATGTCATTGAGCGCGAGGTGAGCATCGATCCAGGCCGTCGCGCAGCCGCGTCCGGCTTCGGTCGCACGGGCGGCCGCCAGGTGACAGCCCGCCAGGGCCGGGCCCGCGATCGCCGCCAGGCCCAGGCCCGCGATCAGGCATCCCCAGGATCGAAAACCCATGTCATCTCCTTAATGTGACGCTTCGCGGCCCCAGAATGTGTCGCCAAAGCATTTCGCCTCAGCGCCTTGTCTGAAGCCGCGTCGCGCCCAAGGAGGCGTCAGGTTCGCGCCTGACGCAAGCCTCCGGACAGGCGCCCGGTTGTTCACGAGACGCGAGGGTGGCGAGGCGGCGCTGAACGTCCTTCGAATGGGCCCCAAGAGGTTGGGTTCAGCTGAACCCCTGGCGAGGGCGGTCAAGCTCACGCCAGGCGCTCAGACCGGACAGAGCTCAAGGGCCAGCCGATCGGTCACCGCGCGCGCGGACGGCCGAACAATCAATCGGCCCTCCTGGACGTCGACAAACGCGCCCAGCTCCGCAATCCGCATCGGATCCACGGCCAGGGCGGCGAGATCGGCCAGAGGCACGCCCTCGGCGAGGCGAAGCCCCATGGCCAGACGCTCCAGGGCGGCTTCCTGTGCGGTCAGGGCCAGCCAGGCGCCGGCGGGCCCCTCATCCCCGGCGGCTTTGACATAGGCGTCGATCGCGCGCGGCGCCTCCGTGGCGATGCGGACGCCGTCCAGGGTCAGGCGACCATGGGCGCCCGGCCCCACCCCCACATAGTCCTCGCCGCGCCAGTAGATCAGGTTGTGCCGCGCCCGCGCCGCCGGCGAGCGGGCGAAATTGGAGATCTCGTAGGCCTGGAATCCGTGACCTGACAGGACCTCACCGGTCAGGGCGAAGAGGCGCGCGCGGTGATCTTCGTCCGGCGCGACCATGCGTCCGCGATCGCGGGCGCGGGTGAAGGCGGTGCCCGGCTCAAAGGTCAGCTCATAGGCGGAGATATGCTCCGGTCCCAGGGCGAGGGCCGCCTCCAGATCGCTCCGCCAGGCCCATTCATCCTGACCGGGCCAGCTGTGGATGAGGTCGAGGGAGACGCGGGCGAAGGCCGTCTGGGCGCGGGCGACGGCGCGCCGGGCGGTCGCGGCGTCGTGATTGCGTCCAAGCCGCGCCAGGGCCTCGTCGCTCAGGGACTGCACCCCCAGCGAGAGGCGGTTCACGCCCGCCCCGGCCAGGGCGGCGAAACCCTCAGCCTCGGCATCCGTCGGGTTGGCTTCGAGCGAGACTTCCAGATCCGCCGCGGGCGACCATGCGCCGCGCGCGGCGGCGATGATCTCCGCCACATCCTCCGGGCGCATCAGGGACGGCGTGCCGCCGCCCAGGAAGATCGAGACGAGGCGCCTCGGCCCCGTGCGGGCGCGATGGGCCGCGATATCACGCAGGATGGCCGCGACCAGAGCCCGCGCCTCCGTTTCGCGCCCGCGATGCCGGACGACGTTGAAGTCGCAATAGGGACAGATCCGCCGACAATAGGGCCAGTGGACATAGAGGCCGAGCGCCGGTCCTGGGGGCGACGGCGCCGGGATGGACCTCAAAATAGCGCCGCCTTGAGCGCGGCGAAGGCGCGCGCGCGATGGCTGATCGCGTCCTTTTCCGCCGGGGCCATCTCGCCAAAGGTCCGGGTCTCGCCCGTGGGCGTAAAGATCGGGTCGTAGCCAAAGCCGAGGGTCCCGCGCGGCGGGAACCTGACCTCGCCGGCGATGCGCCCTTCGAACGCCACCACGGGCCCGTCCGGCCAGGCGACCGCCAGCGCGCAGACAAAGGACGCGGCGTGATCGGCGTCCGGACGCTCGTCCAGCCGGCTCTGCACCCGGGCCATGGCGCGGGCGAAGTCGCGGTCGGGACCGGCCCAGCGGGCTGAATGAACGCCGGGCGCCCCCTCGAGCCCCGCCACGCACAGCCCCGAGTCGTCGGCCAGAGCGATGAGGCCGCTGCGATCGGCGGCGGCGCGCGCCTTGATGATCGCGTTGCCGATGAAGGTGGTCTCCGGCTCTTCCGGCTCAGGCAGGCCCAGCTCGGCCGCCGAGATCACGTCAAAGCGGTCATCCAGCAGGGCGGCGAGCTCAACCGCCTTACCGCGATTGTGGGTGGCGACGACGAGGCGGGCGGCGGGGGGCAAGCTCAGAGCCATGCCGGGGCATACGACGCCGGGCCCTGCCCCTCAAGCGCCGGGCCTCAAGCCCCGACCTCAGGTGTTGTGCATTGCAAAAAGTTAATGTTGTTAAACGATATGTAATTTGATCGATAAACGGCATGGGCCTATCTAAAAGCCACAAGGACGGCACACACCGTTCGCAAGCGCACAAAAGGCAGACCGCCTGGCGGCGCAAGATCATCACGAAAGGCTCTCATCATGTCGGCTCAACGTTTCATCCGCGCCTTCGACCGGATCGCGCTTCCCCTGTTCAACACGCTCGTGCTCGGCGGCGTTTCCCTGGTGGCCCTGACCCTGGTGGCTCAAGGCTGAGCGTGGCGAGGCTGGTGCTCAGCGTTCGGACGTCGCCACACATCGCCCACGGCGTCTCGTCGGTCGGGGGTGGGACGACCCATCCCCAGCCCGGGCGTTCAAGACCGACCATGCGGCCAATACGGGTTCAGGCGGTCGCTTCGCGCGGGCGGGGCGGCCGCTCGTCTTTTCACGCGGCCCGGCTGGCGACCGCGAATTCCTGCTCTATCCTGACGCGGTGATTTGGAGGGTTGGGGCCATGCGCGCGCTCGGACCTGGCTCGGTGTCGAGCCTGCTCAAGGCGATCCTGGATGTGGTGCGCTGGGCCCTGTTCATCGCGGGCGGCGCCATCGCGGCGGCCCTGTTCGTGGTCCTGCTCCTGAGTTTTCGACCGGATCTCCTCAGCGCGCCGTTCCTGATCGAACAGCTTCACCTGCATGGCGCGCTGCTGGGCCCGTTTCTGATGACGGCCTTGCTCGGGGCGGAGCTCTATGTCGGCGGCGCCATCGTCATCGTCGAGGGACTCAGGCGCATCTTTCTGACCCTGATTTCGGGCGATCCCTTCCATCCGGCCAATGTGCGACGCCTGCAGGTGATCGCTGGTTCCATCGCGGCGCTGGAGCTGGGGCGCTACATCTTCGAACCCCTTCTGAACCTGATCTCGCATGGCGGCATGAGCCATCATGAAATTCACGGGGTCAGCCTGACCACCTGGTTCTCGGTGCTGGTGATCGTGGTCCTGGCCGAGGTGTTCCGCGAGGGCGCGCGCCTGCGCCGCGAAGCCGAGTTGACGATCTGAGCCATGCCAATCCGCGTGCGCCTCGACCGTCTTTTGATCGCGCGACGCATGTCGCTCACCGAGCTCGCCGACCGCGTCGGCGTGACGATCGCCAATCTCTCCATCCTCAAGACCGGCAAGGCCCGGGCGGTCCGCTTCTCGACCCTGGCCGCGCTGTGCCGCGAGTTGGATTGTCAGCCGGGCGACCTGATGGCCTACGAGCCGGGTCCGGCGGACGAGGAGGACGAGGACGTGGATTAGCGGCTTGCCGCGACGGCCTGCGACTGAAGGGCGATCAGCTGGCTGACCCCGGAGCGGGCCAGGGCGAACAGCCGGTCGAATTCGGTCGCGCTCATGCCGCGCTTCTCGCCGGTCGCCTGGATCTCGACGATGTCGCCCGCGCCCGTAAGCACGAAATTGGCGTCCGCCTCGGCCGAGCTGTCCTCGTCATAGTCGAGATCGAGCACGGGCGTGTCCCGATAGAGTCCACAGGATACAGCCGCCACATGATCGACCAGCGGGTCCCGGGCGATGACGCCCTGAGCCAGCAACCGGTCGCAGGCCAGACGCAGGGCCACCCACCCGCCGGTGATCGCCGCCGTGCGCGTGCCGCCGTCGGCCTGGACGACGTCGCAGTCCAGAGTGATCTGGCGCTCGCCCAGGGCCTTGAGATCGGTCACCGCCCGGAGGGATCGGCCGACGAGACGCTGGATTTCCTGGGTGCGACCCGACTGCTTGCCATGGGCCGCCTCGCGCCGACCCCGGGTGTGGGTCGCCCGGGGCAGCATGCCGTACTCAGCCGTGACCCAGCCCTGGCCGCGTCCCCGCAGAAAGCCCGGCACGCCTTCCTCCAGGCTCGCGGTCACCAGCACCCTCGTGTGGCCGAAACTAACCAGGCATGAGCCCTCGGCATAGCGATTGACGCCGGTCTCGAACTGGATGGGGCGAAGCGCGTCAGATGCGCGGCCCGAGGGCCGGGGCTCGGTCATGATGTCTCTCTTTGTCCTGGCGTCTGTGAGACGCTCGCCGCCCCGCCTTGCACAGCCCGGGGCGCGCCTTATCCTCTAAGCCCCAGGATGCGTCCATGAGCAATCGGTCAACCCCGCCTCTCACCTCCGCCTTTGCCGCTCCCTTGGCCAGCCCCGGCGCGGGGGCCTCGTTGGCCGAGCTGGACTCTCGCGCCCGCGACATCTTCCGTCGGATCGTCGAGACCTATCTGGAGACCGGCGAGCCGGTGGGATCGCGGACCATTTCCCGTGGCGGCGTTCACCTCTCGCCCGCCTCGGTGCGCAACACCATGCAGGACCTGGCCGAGCTGGGTCTTCTCGACTCGCCGCACGTCAGCGCCGGCCGCCGCCCCACCCATGCCGGGCTGCGCCTGTTCGTCGACGGGCTTCTGGAGGTGGGCGATCTGGCCGAGGGCGACCAGCGTGAGATCGAAGCGCGCCTGCTGGCCAAGGGCGGGTCGTTGCAAGAGGCGCTCGACGAGGCCAGCGCCATCCTGTCCGGCCTTGCCGGGGGGGCCGGGTTGGTGGTCACCCCGACGCATGAGACCGCGGTCAAGCACGTGGAGTTTGTCGCCCTTGGCTCCGATCAGGCCCTGGCGGTCGTGGTCATGGAGGATGGCGCGGTCGAGAATCGCCTGATGAGCCGCCCGCCCGGCGTGACGCCCGCCGCCCTGGCCGAGGCCTCGAATTTTCTCAATGCGCGCCTCCGCGGCCGGTCCCTGACCGACGCCAAGCAGGAGGTCGCCCAGGAGGTTGAACGGGCCAGACGCGAGCTCGACGCCGCCGCCGCCCGCCTGATCGAGGAAGGCCTGGCCGCCTGGGGCGGCGAGGGCTCTGACAGGGCTCTGATCGTCCGCGGTCGCGCCAACCTTTTGAGCGATCCGCACGCCGCCGCCGATCTGGAGCGTGTCCGGCGTCTGTTCGACGACCTTGAGCAGAAGGAGCAGCTGATCGGCCTTCTGGATCATGTGCGGGACGCCGAAGGGGTGCGCATCTTCATCGGCTCCGAGGCGCCCCTTTTCTCGTTGTCGGGTTCCTCTCTGATCGCGGCGCCCTATATGTCCGGGCGACGCAAGCTGCTGGGGGCGATCGGCGTGATCGGGCCCACGCGGCTCAACTATGCCAGGGTCATTCCGCTGGTGGACTATACGGCCAGGACCCTGAGCCGGCTGATGAACGGATAGGACGAAGATGACCGACGAGCCTTTCGAGCCCACTGAGACCCTGGGCCGAACCGCCGACGAGACGGAGGCCGAGCTTGAGGCCCTGCAGGCCGAACTCGCCGCGCTCAAGGACCAGGCGCTGCGCTATGCCGCCGAGGCCGAGAATACCCGCCGCCGCGCCGAGCGCGAGGCCAACGAAGCCCGGGCCTTCGCCATCAGCCGCTTCGCAAAGGATCTGATGGGCGTCGCCGACAACCTCTCGCGCGCCCTCGAGCACGCCCCGACCGACGAGGCCATCGACCCGGCGACGCGCAATCTCGTGGTCGGCCTCGAGATGACCCACAAGGCGCTGCTCGACGCCTTTGCCCGCAACGGCCTCAAGACCATCACCCCGGCCCCCGGCGAGCGGTTCGACCCGCACCAGCATCAGGCGATGATGGAGCAGACCTCGGACACGGTGGCGCCCGGTCGGGTGATTCAGTCTCTTCAGACCGGCTACGAGCTGTTTGGCCGCACCCTGCGCGCGGCCATGGTGGTGGTGGCCGCCCGAGATTCGACGGGCGCGCTGGCGCGCGAGGCGCCCGAGGCTGGAGCCGACGCAGAAACGACCGCGGCCTGAGCCTTGCTCTGCGACCCGCTCTAGCCCTCTTCCCGCATCCGTCATTTGCGTTAGTCTCCGCCACCCCGGTGTGCGGTGCGTCCGCAGAGTCGGGGGCGCCAGGGTCTTGGCGGCGGAGATAAGGGCAGCCAAAGTCATGGCGGCAAGACGGGACGAGACATGAAGCTTACCATCGAACGGGCGGCGTTGTTGAAGGCGCTGGGCCACGTGCAGAGCGTGGTGGAGCGGCGCAACACCATCCCGATCCTCTCCAATGTCCTGATCTCGGCCGGACCGCGAGGGCTGGCCCTGTCCGCCACCGATCTCGACATGGAGATCGTCGATGAGACAGAGGCGGAGGTCGAGGCGCCCGGCCAGATCACCGCTCCGGCCCACACCCTTTATGAGATCGTTCGCAAGCTGCCCGAAGGCGCGGAGGTCTCGCTCAGCTACACCGGCGATGACCCCCGGCTGCAGGTGCGCGCCGGTCGCTATAAGGTGAACCTCCCGGTCCTGCCGGCGGGGGATTTCCCGGCCATGCCCAAGGACGGGCTTTCGCAGGCGGTGGAGGTTGAGACCGAGGCCCTGATCCGCCTGATCGATCGGACGCGGTTCGCCATCTCCACTGAGGAGACGCGCTACTATCTGACGGGCATCTACCTGCACCCCCTGGTCGAGGAGGGGCGCGAGATCCTGCGCGCCGTGGCCACGGACGGCCATCGCCTCGCCCTGGCCGACATGCCCGCGCCCGCCGGCGCCGTGGGGGCGCCTGGAGTGATCATCCCGCGCAAGACGGTTCAAGAGGCCCGCCGCCTGATGGAAGATGCGGGCGAGACGGTGAGCGTGCAGGTCAGTCCGCAGAAGGTGCGCTTCGATTTCGGCCGCGCATCCTTGACCTCCAAGGTGATCGACGGCGCGTTCCCCGACTACAAGCGGGTGATCCCCCAGGGCAATGGGCGGGTGCTCACCGCCGACAACGCCCTGTTCGCCGCCGCCGTCGACCGGGTGGCGACGATCTCATCCGAAAAGAGCCGCTCGGTAAAGCTGGCCGTGGAGCCGGGGCGGGTCGTGCTGACCGTCCGCAACATGGAGACCGGTCAGGCTCAGGAAGAGCTTGAGGCGGACTATGACGGCGCCCCGTTCGAGATCGGGTTCAATGCCCGCTATCTGCTCGATGTGAGCGCCCAGATCGGGGCCGAGATGATCGAGCTTCGCTTCGCCGATCGCGCCGGCGGGGCCGCCATGCTCGACCCGGTTCTGGTCCTCGACCCCAAGGACGCAGCGTCGCAGTTCGTGCTGATGCCGCTGCGGGCCTGACGAACGGAACGAAGGCCGCGCCGATGCGCTCGGCCGTTCAGCGTCTGAGACTGAGTGAGTTCCGCGCCTATGAGGCGGCGGATTTCGCCTGTCAGGGCGCCAGCGTCTTTCTGTTCGGCCCCAATGGCGCGGGCAAGACCAATCTTCTGGAGGCGTTGAGCCTGCTCTCCCCGGGCCGGGGTCTTCGCAACGCCGGTCTTGACGAGATCGGCCGGCGCTTACCGGGCGAAGCCGTCGGGCGGGCCTGGGCGGTGGCCGTGGAGATCGAGGTGGCGGATGCCGCCTATGCGGTGGGAATCGGCGTTGAGACGCCGGGCGCAACCCGCCGCCAGGCGCGCATCGACGCGGCCGCGGCCGCCCCTTCCGATCTCGCCCGCCTCGTCCGTCCCCTCTGGCTGACCCCGGCTCAGGACCGGTTGTTTCTCGAGGCGCCCGCTGAACGTCGCCGGTTCCTTGACCGCCTGGTCCTCGCCGCGGAGCCAGGGCATGGGGCGACGGCGAGCGCCTATGAGCGGGCGCTTCGCGAGCGCGGACGTCTGCTGGCGGAGGAGGCGCCCGACCTTGCCTGGGTCGCGGCCCTGGAGGGGCGTATGGCGCAGGCCGGAGCCCGGCTCGCCGCCGCTCGCGCCCGGACCCTGAGCGCCCTGAACCATGAGATCGCCCAGCGCGATGGACGCGCCTTTCCCAAGGCCCGTCTCAGCCTCACCGGCGTGTGGGAGCAGCAAGCTCTGGAGGGCCGCGCGGAGGGAGAGATCGCCGCCGCCCTCGCCGCCGCCCTGGCCGAGGGGCGGTCGCGCGACCAGGCCGCGGGCCGGGCCCTGATCGGTCCGCATCGCGGCGATCTGGCCGTGATCCACGCCGGTCGCGAGCGACCGGCCCAGCAGTGCTCGACCGGTGAGCAGAAGGCGCTGATTCTCAATCTGATCCTGGCCCAGGCGGCGCGACTTTCCTGTGACGATTCAGCGCCAACTCCTATATTGTTGCTGGATGAAGTGGCGGCGCATCTCGACCCGATTCGGCGAGGCGCGCTGTTTGATGAGATCGTGGCCCTGGGTCTGCAGGCGTTCTTCACCGGGACCGACGATTCTTTGTTCGATGGCCTCAGAGGTCGCGCCCTCGGCGTCCGCGTCGACGCCTCGCGCCTCACCCTGCTGGATGACTGAATGACCGATCTGCCTTCCGAGCCGTCCGATCCTCGCGCTGAGGCCGCCGCCGATTACGGCGCGGAATCGATCAAGGTGCTCAAGGGGCTCGACGCGGTCCGCAAGCGCCCCGGCATGTATATCGGCGACACCGATGACGGGTCCGGCCTCCACCACATGGGCACCGAAATCATCGACAACGCGGTCGATGAAGCCCAGGCCGGTTTTGCCGACAGGGTCGATGTCGTGCTCAACGGCGACGGCTCGATGACCGTGACCGACAACGGCCGCGGCATCCCGACCGATATCCACCACGAAGAAGGCATCTCCGCCGCCGAGGTTGTCCTCACCAAACTGCACGCCGGCGGCAAGTTCAACCAGAATTCCTACAAGGTCTCCGGCGGCCTGCACGGCGTCGGCGCCGCCGTGGTCAATGCGCTGTCGGAATGGATGGAAGTGCGCATCTGGCGCGAAGGCCTCGAACATTTCATCCGCTTCGAACACGGCGACGCCGTCGCCCCGTTGAAAATTGTCGGCCCGTCCGATCACCCGACCGGCTCGGAAGTCACCTTCAAACCCTCCTCCGGCACCTTCACCCATGTCGAATTCGACTACGCGATCTTCGAACGCCGCCTGCGCGAACTCGCC
>DAIDGR010000091.1 GCA_027452265.1 Caulobacteraceae bacterium | reverse complement strand
GCCGACTCACGCGTCCCGGTGAGGACGACCTGGGCCCCGGCCGCGCTCAGCGTGCGGGCGATGGCCCCGCCGATGCCGCCGCTGGCCCCCGTGACGAGCGCGGTCTTGCCGGAAATTTCGAACATCGGGGTCTCCTTGATGGGATGGGAGCGCGGCGCGGACGCCGAGTGCTCGCACGGATCCGCGGATCAGGCGATGGCCCGGGCGAAGGCCTCAAGGTCGGCGCTCGTATTGAGCGAAGTCGCCTCGGCGTCCGGCGCGATCCGCTTGATCATGCCGCTCAGAACCTTGCCCGCCCCAACCTCAGCGAATCGGGTGACCCCGCCGCTTTCCGCCAGCCAGGCCACACTCTCGCGCCAGCGGACGCGCCCGGTGACCTGCTCGACCAGAAGCGTGCGAATCTCTTCCGGATCCAGGGTTGGCCGGGCGGTCACGTTGGCGACAAGCGGGGCGGCGGGCGCTTCGATCCGCGCCCCGGCCAGGGCCTCCCTCATGGCCTCCGCCGCCGGTTGCATCAGCGGGCAATGGAAGGGCGCGGAGACATTCAGCGGGATGGCCCGGGCGCCAAGCCCCTTGGCCGCCTCGATCGCGGCGTCAACCGCTGCCTTGGCGCCGGAAATCACGATATTGCCGGCATTGTTGTCGTTGGCGACGACGCAAACGCCCAGGCGCGAGCCCGCCTCGGCGGCGGCTTCGGCCAGAGCGATGTCCGTCTTCGGCCCAATCAGCGACGCCATGGCGCCCTCACCCACCGGAACCGCCCTCTGCATGGCCTGGCCCCGCAATTTGAGGAGCCGGGCCGTGTCGGCCACGCTCAGCGCCTGGGCCGCGGCGAGGGCGGAATATTCGCCCAGGGAGTGGCCGGCGACAAAGGCGGCCTTTTGCGGCCCGACGCCGAACTCGGTCGCCAGGACGGCCATGGTCGCCAGGCTCACCGCCATCAGGGCGGGCTGTGCATTCTCCGTCAGGGTGAGATCCTCGATCGGTCCCTCGCGCATCAGGCGAAACAGGTGCTGCGAGAGGGCGTCGTCCACTTCGGCGAATACCGCCCTGGCCGCGCTGAACGCCTCGGCCAGCTCCATGCCCATGCCCACAGTCTGGCTGCCCTGGCCTGGAAACACCAATGCGAGACTCATCCGCCTTCCCCGATCCAACGTATACGAAGACCAAAAGTGAACCGTCGGCGCGGCTCGTCAGGGCGCGGAGGGTTAGGTCAAAGCCCGCCCGGCGACAAGCCGGAGCCATTGAGGCGGGTCCGGCCTTCGCCCTATCGGCCCCCTGTCGTCCCGCAACGATCCGGCTTAACAATGGGCAACCCGGCCGCGCCGCCCCGTTTGGACGCAGCGACGACGGTCCGCTTCAAGGAGGTCTGGAGATCATGATCCGTCGTCTCGCGCTCGGCGCCGTGCTGGCCGCCGCTTTCGTCCTGCCCGCCCACGCTGCGCTCAAGGTCGGCGACACCGCGCCGGATTTCAGCGCCCCCGCGTCCCAGGCCGGGAAGCAGTTCCCCTTCGACCTCGCCAAGGCGCTGAAGAAGGGCCCCGTGGTGCTCTATTTCTTCCCGGCGGCCTTTACGCAGGGATGCACCATCGAGGCGCACGAATTCGCCGACGCCTCGGATGAGTACAAGAAGCTGGGCGCAACCCTGATCGGGGTGACCGCGGGCAATATCAATCGCCTGACCGAGTTTTCGGTGAGCGAGTGCCGCTCGAAGTTCCCTGTGGCCGCCGACCCCGACGCCAAGATCGCGGCGGAGTACAAGTCGACGCTCGCCATCTATCCGGGCCACTCGGATCGGACGAGCTATGTCATCGCCCCGGACGGCAAGGTGATTTTCGTCTATTCGAACCTCAATCCGGACCAGCACGTCACCAAGACCCTGGATGCGGTGAAGGCCTGGCGGGCGCAGCACCCGGCCTGACGCTCCCCATACCCGGACACGGTTTGGCGCCGGAGCTTTCGGCGGAGCCCTTGAACCGGGCCTGATTTTCCACGCCGTCGGGGGGGCGCGCGCCACCCGTCGGCTGGCGTCTTTAGACCATCAGGAGGCGTATCGCCGCGAATTCCGCTTGCTCCAGGCGGGGTTTGCGGCTAACGCCCCCACTCCCTCAATCAGGCAGGGTCGGTCCTCGCCATCTGGCGGTCCAGGATCCATCGTCTGGAAGGCGCATCCGAGCGTCAACCAGCCGCCGACCCTCACACCAACTCGGACGTGACACATGGCGCTTTATGAACATGTCCTGATCGCGCGTCAGGACATCTCCCCGGCCCAGGCCGAGGCCTTTAACGACGAAATGAAGCTTCTGGTGGAGTCCCACGGCGGACACATCGTGAAGATCGAGTACTGGGGCCTGCGCAATCTCGCCTATCGGGTGAAGAAGAACCGCAAGGGCCACTACTCCCTCCTGGCGATCGACGCCCCACCGGCTGCGGTCAAGGAGATGGAGCGCCAGCTGTCCCTGAATGAGGACATCCTGCGGTACATGACCATCAGGGTCGATGAGCTTGACCTCGAGCTGTCGCCGATCCTGGCGCGCCGGGATCGCGAACGCGATCGTGAGCGCCGCTTCGACGACGTGCCGGCCTAAGCGTCCCCTCATTCCGGCGAGATCCCCATGAGCGAAGAAACCATCGTCACCGAGTCCCCCAGCGGTCCGCGTCGCACCTTCATGCGCCGCCGCAAGGTCTGTCCTTTCTCCGGCGCCAACGCCCCGAAGATCGACTACAAGGACGTCAAGCTGCTGCAGCGCTATGTCTCCGAGCGCGGCAAGATCGTGCCCTCCCGCATCACCGCAGTTTCGGCCAAGAAGCAGCGCGAACTCGCTCAGGCGATCAAGCGCGCCCGCTTCCTTGCCCTCCTGCCCCACGTCGTGAAGTAGGAGCGAAGCGATGAAGGTCATCCTGCTGGAGCGCGTCGAGCGCCTGGGCGGTCTGGGCGACGTGGTCAACGTCCGTGACGGCTTTGCCCGCAACTTCCTGCTGCCCATGTCCAAGGCCCTGCGCGCCACCGAGAGCAATCTCAAGGTGTTCGAAGCTCAGAAGAGCGAAATCGAGAGCCGCAACGCCGCCGCCCGGGCCGGCGCCAGCCGCGCCGCCGAGCGTCTCGACGGCAAGAGCTACGTCCTGATCCGTCAGGCGGGCGACACCGGCCAGCTCTACGGCTCGGTCACGGCCCGCGACGTCGCGGACGCGATCAATGCCGAGGGCGGCAAGATCGAGCGTTCGATGGTGGTGCTGGACAAGCCGATCAAGGCCCTGGGTCTGCATCAGGTGAAGTTGCGTCTGCACGCCGAAGTCGCCACCTCCGTGACGATCAACGTCGCCCGCAGCGCCGACGAGGCCGAGCGCCAGGCCCGCGGCGAAGACGTCATCGCCGCGCAGTTCCAGGCTGATCGTGAGTCCGACGCGGAAGCGGCGGCCGACATGATCGAAGGCGGCGCCGGGGCTCAGGAGGCCTTTGCGGCGGACGCCTGATCCGCGCGCCCCTGGGCCTCGCGACAGGGTTCTCCACAGGCGGGCCGGGAAGCTGTGATCAAGCCCAATTGAGGGCGTTCCCGGCGCATCGCCATGGGTTAAGCTCTTAGCATGGCTCTCGTTCCCCAGCTTGATCTGCGCCCGGCGGCGCCGGTGCTTGACGTGGCTCAGCCGCCGGCCAATCTCGAGGCCGAACAGGCGCTTCTGGGCGTGCTGCTCTACGACAACAGCGCGCTGGAGCGGCTGTCCGACGCCCTTGGAGCCGCGCATTTCTTCGAACCGTTTCACGGCCGTCTGTTCGGCGCCATTCAAAGCCACGTGCAGCGCGGCCATCTGGCCGAGCCGATCTTGCTGGCCGAGCAGTTCCAGCGCGATCCGGCCTTCGAGGAGCTGGGTGGGGTCCGCTATCTCGCCGACCTGGTGGACCGCGCGCCGCCCGCCGCCAACATCACCGACTATGGCCGGGTGATTTACGACCTCGCCCTGCGGCGTGAGTTGATCCGCATCGGCGGAGACATCGCCGCGACCGCCCAGTCCGGGGCCCAGTCGGGTGAGGCGGCGCTTTCGGCGCGCGAGCAGATCGAGGCCGCGGAGTCGAAGCTCTACAATCTGGCCGAGACCGGCGGCGTCTCAAGCGGCTTTGTCGATTTCTCCAGCTCGGTTCGCGGCGCCATCGAGATGGCGGCCGAGGCCTATCAGCGCGATGGGGGCCTTTCGGGGCTTTCAACCGGCTTGATCGATCTCGACCAGAAGCTTGGCGGCCTGCACAAGAGCGATCTTCTGATCCTCGCCGCCCGGCCTTCCATGGGCAAGAGCTCCCTGGCCGCCAACATCGCCTTCAATGTCGCCCGCAACTATGCCTGGGAGCCGACGCCCGAGGGCGGGCGCAAGACCGTGAATGGGGGCGTGGTCGCCTTCTTCGCCCTGGAAATGTCGGCGGCCCAGTTGGCCATGCGTCTGATCGCCGAGGCCTCACAGGTCCCGTCCGACCGCGTGCGAAAGGGTGAAATCACCGCATCGGACTTTGGCCGCATCCGTGACGCCGCCGCCGAGATCTCCGAAATCCCGCTCTATATCGACGACACGGGCGGCATCTCGATCGGCAAGCTGGCGGCCCGCGCCCGACGGTTGAAGCGCACCGTGGGCCTGGACCTCCTGATCGTCGACTATCTGCAGCTCGTCACCACCGGAGATGGGAGGCCTGAAAACCGCGTGCAGGAGGTCAGTCAGGTCACCCAGGGTCTCAAGTCCCTGGCCAAGGAGCTGTCGATCCCGATCATCGCCGCCGCCCAGCTCTCGCGCCAGGTGGAGAACCGCGAAGACAAGAAGCCCCAGCTTTCGGACCTGCGTGAATCCGGCTCCATCGAGCAAGATGCGGACGTGGTGATGTTCATCTATCGCGAGGCCTATTACCTCAGCCGCGTTCCGCCCCCCGAGGGCACGCCCGAGCACCTCGCCTGGCAGGAAAAGCTCGACCCTGTCCGCAACCTCGCCCAGATCATCATCGGCAAACAGCGCCACGGCCCCATTGGCACGGTCAATCTGAGCTTCAACGAAGATCTGACCCAGTTCGGCAACTGGGCGCGGGAGGGCCGCTTCGAGCCGCACTAAGCGTCCGCCGTCGCCAGATCCGCGGTTGCGCGTCCGAGCCCTTGACGCCTGCTATACTCTTGCACCCGAGACCCGGCTTCCTCAGGCGATTCGCAATCCATGGCCCGTGACGGCGCCCTTTATGTCTGCCAGACCTGCGGCGCCGCCCAGGCCAAGTGGTCTGGACGCTGTCCCGCCTGCGGGGCCTGGAACACCCTGGTGGAGGAAAGCGCCTCCGCTCCGCCCGGCGCGCTGAAGCCCGCGCGTGGCGGCAAAGCCCGGGGCCTGGCCTTCGAAGACCTTGAGAGTCAGACCCCTGCCCCGCCCCGCCTGATCACGGGCATGGCCGAATTCGACCGGGTGTGCGGCGGCGGCGTGGTGCCTGGATCGGCGCTTCTGCTCGCCGGCGATCCCGGCGTCGGCAAATCGACCCTCCTGCTGCAGGTCTGCGCCGAGAGCGCCCGACGCGGAGCCGCCTGCGCCTATATTTCCGGGGAAGAGGCCGCCGAGCAGATCCGCGGGCGAGCCCAAAGGCTGGGTCTGGCCGATGCGCCAGTGCGGCTGGCCGCGGAGACCGCGTTGCGAGAGATCGTCGATGGCCTGAAGCGTGAGGCCTTTGACCTTGTGGTGATCGATTCGGTTCAGACCCTGTGGAGCGAGGCCCACGAGGCGGGCCCGGGCTCGGTCACCCAGGTGCGCGCCTGCACCGCCGAACTGGTCCGTCTGGCCAAACGGCGCGGCGTGGCGATCATTCTTGTGGGCCACGTGACCAAGGACGGCCAGATCGCAGGGCCCCGGCTGATCGAGCATCTCGTGGACGCGGTTCTCGCCTTTGAGGGCGAGCGCGGCTACCCGTTTCGCATTCTGCGCGGGGTGAAGAACCGCTTTGGCGCCACCGACGAGATTGGCGTCTTCGAAATGGGCGACGCCGGGCTTGCCGAGGTGCGAAATCCCTCCGCCCTGTTCCTGAACGAGGGCGGCGACCGCGCGGCGGGCGCGGCCGTGTTCGCGGGGATCGAAGGGTCCCGCCCGGTCCTGGTGGAAGTCCAGGCCCTGGTCTCGCCATCCGTCTATGGCACGCCCCGTCGCACGGTGGTCGGATGGGATTCCGGGCGCCTCGCCATGGTGATGGCGGTGCTTGAAGCGCGCTGCGGTCTTGGATTCGCGGGACGTGACGTTTATTTGAACGTCGCCGGCGGCTTGAGGGTGAGCGAGCCTGCCGCAGACCTCGCCGCCGCCGCCGCTCTGGCCTCTTCAGCTCTGGATGTCGCCCTGCCCCAGGATTGTGTGGTGTTCGGGGAGATCAGTCTTTCGGGAGATGTCCGCCCCGTGAGCCGTACCGAAAGCCGCCTCAAGGAAGCCGCCAAGCTCGGCTTCGCGCGCGCCCTGGCGCCCGCCGCGGCGCCTGGCGTGGCGGAGTCCAGCGGGGTGCGCCTGAATGGCGTCCATCGCCTGACCGACGCGGTGACCCGGATTGGCGAGGGCCAGTGGCCGTGACGGGCGCAGGCGCCCCCCCTTGGGTCGCCACACCATGACTCTGTTCGACGCCATTGCCGGGAGCGTGCTGGTGATCTCCGCCCTCCTCGGACTGCTGAGAGGCGCGACGCGCGAGCTCACAACCGTGCTCGCCTTCACCGCCAGCCTGATCCTCGCCTTTGCGCTCGGCCCTTTCCTGGCCCCGATCCTGGCCCGCTTCGTGAAATTCGAATGGATCGCCAGGACCGTGGCGATCCTTCTGGTCTTCATCGTCACCTATATGGGCCTTCGTCTCTTGACCGGCGCCCTTAGCGCCTCGGTGCGCGAAGGCAGCCTGGCCGGCCTCGACCGGATGCTGGGCCTGGGCGTAGGCCTTGCCCGGGGCGTTCTGATCCTGGCTCTGCTGGGCGTTCTGATCGCCGCCGTGATCCCCACGGATAGTCTGCCCGGGTGGATCCGTCAGGCGCGGCTTTACCCGATCACCGCCCGCGCCGGCGCCGCGCTCCGGGCCGTCGCGCCAAAGGGCCTCCGCCTGACGCGTGACCTCGTCCCATCCGAGGCCGATCGCCATGCGCAGGCTCGCCCCCAAACGGTGCGCTTCGCAGGGGTCTCGCCCTCCGCCCTTCGCATCGCGCCTCCCCGTCTCGCCTTCGTCCCTGGAACGCCGTCATGATCCCTGATTCCGCCGCCTGGCGCCCCAACCCTCGTGATCCGATGGATGACGCGCCGCGCCTCGAATGTGGGGTCTTCGGCATCTATGACACGCCGGACGCGGCGACCCTGACCGCGCTTGGCCTTCATGCGTTGCAGCATCGCGGCCAGGAAGCCTGCGGGATCGCCGCCTTCGATGGCCAGCGATTCCATACTGAGCGGCATCTGGGACACGTGGCGGACGCCTTTTCGGGGCCCGATCTGACCCGGCGACTGCCCGGCGCCTCGGCCATCGGCCACACGCGCTATTCCACCGCCGGCGGCAGCTTCCTGCGCAACGGCCAGCCCATGTTCGCGGACCTCAAAAGCGGCGGCGTGGCCATTGCCCACAACGGCAACCTGACCAATTTCCTGGCTCTGCGCGACGAGCTGGTCTCGGCCGGGGCGATCTTCCAGTCCACGTCCGACTCCGAGGTCATCCTTCACCTCGTGGCCCGGTCGCGGAAGGACAAGATCGTCGAGAAATTCATCGACGCCCTGAGCCAGGTTGAGGGCGGCTATGCCCTTGTCGCCCTGACCAACAAGAAGTTGATCGGCGTGCGCGATCCCCTGGGGATCCGCCCTCTGGTGCTGGGGGACCTGGGGGGCAAGGCCGTGTTCGCCTCCGAGACCCGGGCCCTGGACATGATCGGCGCGCGTTTCGTCCGTGACGTCGAGCACGGAGAAATGATCGTCGTCTCCGAAACCGGGGTGGAGTCGCTTCGCCCCTTTCCGGCGGCCCGCGCGCGACCTTGCGTCTTCGAATATGTCTACTTCGCCATGCCCGACAGCGTGGTCAACGGACGCTCGGTCTATAACGTCCGCAAGCGTCTGGGAGAGCGCCTGGCCCAGGAGCGCCACGTGGATGTGGACGTGGTGGTGCCAGTGCCCGATTCCGGCGTCCCGGCCGCGCTCGGCTACGCCCAGGCCAGCGGCACGCCCTACGAGATGGGCATCATCCGCAACCACTATATGGGCCGCACCTTCATCCAGCCCTCCCAGGGCGCGCGCGAGCATGGCGTGCGGATGAAGCTGAGCCCGAACAAGGCGGTTCTGGCGGGCAAGCGGGTGATGCTGATCGACGACTCCATCGTGCGCGGCACCAACTCGGTGCGCGTCGTGCGCATGGTTCGCGAAGCCGGCGCGCGCGAGGTGCATCTGCGCTCAGCCTCGCCCCAGATCAAATGGCCGGACTTCTACGGCATCGACATGCCCGATCGGGCCGACCTTCTGGCCGCCACCCGCACCTTGCCGGAGATGGCCCGCCTGCTGGAGGTGGACAGTCTGGGCTTCCTGTCGGTGGACGGGCTCTATTGGGCCATGGGCGTGGGCGCTCGCGATCCAGCCTGCCCGCAGTTCACAGACCACTATTTCACCGGCGACTATCCCACGCGCCTGCTGGACCGCGAACGCGCCCAGGGCCTCGACAGTCGCCTCACCCATCCTCAGCTCTCATTCCTGGAGGACGCATGAGCGCCAAGGGCCCCCTGACGGGCCGGATCGCGGTCGTGACCGGCGCAACGCGCGGCATCGGCCGGGCCTGCGCCATCGCCCTGGCCGGCGCCGGGGCCCAGGTCTTCGCCATTGGGCGCACCCAGGGCGGCCTGGAGGAGCTGGACGATGAAATCCGCGCGATTGATGCGCCGCGCCCGACGCTGGCGCCGCTCGACCTGACCGATGGAACGGCCGTGGACGCCCTGGGCGGGGCGATCTTCACCCGGCACAAGCGGCTCGACATTCTGGTGCACGCGGCGGCCATGTTGGCGGGCCTTCGCCCCATCTCCCATATCCCGCCCGAGCTCTGGGACAAGGTGGTTTCGACCAATCTTAGCTCCGCCTTCCGCCTGATCCGGTCCCTGGAGCCCTTGCTGCGGGCCAGCGAGGCGGGGCGGGCGATCCTCATCAGCTCAAGCGTGGCGGCGCAGCCCCGCGCCTTCTGGGGCCATTACGCGGCCACCAAGGCCGGGCTTGAGGCTCTGGGGCGAAGCTGGGCGGACGAGACCGACGCCTCGCCCCTGCGCGTGGCGATCGTCAACCCAGGGCCCATGCGCACCCGCATGCGCGCCGAGGCCTATCCAGGCGAAGACCCCGCCAGCCTGCCTGACCCCTCCGAAATCGGGCCGATGATCGTCGAGCTGTGCGCGGCGAAGGAGCTGGGTCCGCCCACCGAAACCCTCAGCTTCGCGGCTTGGAAGGCCGCCCGCGCGGAGGCCCCGAACGCCCCCGCCCAAGCGTCTTAGGTCCAGACGCCTTAGGGCCCGACGACTTAGGCCCAGACGACCGGGGGCCAGCCGACTTGGGGCCGGCTGATTTTCCGGCTCCCTTCGCCCGGACCGGTGCGGCCGCGCGCTTGGCGGCGGCCCCGCGGGGCTTGGTGGGGGCTTTGGCGCTCGCTCCGGCCGGACGGCTTCTCGCCGGCGCGCCGCCCTCCGCATCGACATACGGATTGGCTCCTGACTTCACCGTCAGACGCACGGGCGTGCCCGGAAGGTCGAAGCTCTCGCGCAGGGAGTTGACCAGGTACCGTCGATAGCTGTCAGGCATGGAGGCCGCCCGGCTGGCGAACAGCACGAAGGTCGGGGGCCGCGCCTTGGTCTGGGCCATGTATTTGGGCTTGATGCGCCGACCATTCACGGCCGGCGGCGGGTGCCGCTCCATGGCCAGACGCAGCCAGTCGTTGAGGTCGCGGGTCTTGAGCTTGGTGGACCAGTCCGCTTGGGCCTTGAGCACGGCCGGCATCAGACGACCCAGCCCCGTCCCGGTCTCGGCCGAGAGGGCGACCAGCGGGGTCCCGCGCACCTGAGGCAGCATGCGCTCCGCCGTCTCCAGCGCCTCGCGCAGGCGCGGCCCCGGGTCGTCCACGAGGTCCCACTTGGCGAGCACAAAGACGAGGGCGCGGCCCTCACGCTCGACGAGATCCGCGAGGGTCAGGTCCTGGGTCTCGAAGGCGTTGGCCGCATCCATGACCAGGAGCACCACCTCCGCCAGCTTGATGGCCCTCAGGCTGTCCTGGGCCGAAAGGCGCTCCAGCCCCGGCGTCACCTTGGCCTTGCGGCGCAATCCCGCCGTATCCACCAACCGGACCCGCCGGCCGTCCCAGCTCCAGTCCACGGGCACCGCATCGCGGGTAATCCCCGCCTCCGGTCCGGTGAGCAGGCGCGCCTCGCCGATCAGGCGGTTGATCAGGGTCGATTTTCCCGCATTCGGCCGGCCCACCACGGCGATCCGGATCGGCGGCGCGTCCTCGCCGTCCGCTTCGCCGGCCTCAGGATCGGTTTTTGGGCCCGCGGTGCGCAGGGCGGCATAGAGCTCGCCCAGGCCCTCGCCATGCTCGGCCGAGAGCGCCACACACTCGCCAAACCCAAGCGAGAAAGCCTCAAGGGCGCCGGACTGGCCGGCCCGCCCCTCGCTCTTGTTGGCCACCGTCACCACGGGCTTGCCGCTCCGCCGCACCAGGTCGGCGAAGATCCGGTCGGCGGGGGTGACGCCTTCGCGAGCGTCGAGGACGAACAGCACCACCTCGGCCTGGGCCACCGCAGCTTCGGTCTGGCGCCGCATGCGCGCCTCGAGGCTTTCGTCGTCGACATCCTCGAAGCCGGCCGTATCGATCAGGTCGAGTTCGAGGTCCCCGAGCCGTCCCTTGGCCTCACGGCGGTCGCGGGTCACGCCGGGACGGTCATCGACAATGGCGAGGCGACGTCCGGCAAGGCGGTTGAATAGGGTCGACTTGCCCACATTGGGCCGCCCGACAATCGCGAGTTTCAGCCCCAAGACCCTCGCCGCGCGAGCTGGCGCGCCCCTCCCCTTCGTCCCGCCGTCATCGGATGGCGACCAGTTCGGCCTTGTCGGTGACGAAATAGACCATGCCGTCCGCCGCGATGGGCCCGATCATGGCGTCGGACCCCAATTTGAGCGTCTTGAGGAGCTTGCCGGTCTTGGCGTCCAGAGCGACCGCGCGGCCGTCGCTGGAGCCCAGGATCAGACGGTCGGAGGCCACCAGGGGGCTCGTCCAATAGACCCGCTTCTTGCGGCTCAGATGCTCGTTGAGATTGGTGATCCAATAGATCTGACCGCTATCGGTCGAGATGCAGATCACCCGACCGCTGATATCAACGACATACACCACATCGCCCGAAACCCAGGGGCTGGTGACGGCCGAAACAGGCAGGGTCCAGTCCTGGACCCCGGTCCGAAGATCCACCGCGCTCATCATGTCCGAGTGGCTGACCGCGATCACCTGGGTCGCGTGGATGGCGGGACGACCGACGATGTCGCGGATTTCCGACAGCGCGTTGGTGCGCGAGACCTTGGACAGGGGAACGTTCCACAGCTCCTCCCCATTGGCCGCGCGCAGGGCCACCAGCTCTCCGGAGGCGAAAGACGCGACCACGGTGTCGTTGTCGACCGCCGGGCTGGTGGCCCCCAGCATGCGCGCCGGCTCCGCCAGGGCCTGATAGGTCCAGAGTTGCGAGCCGTCCTTGGCGTCGAAGGCAAAGAGTTCGTCGTTCACGTCTTCGACGAACACCCGGCCATTGGCGACCGTCGGAGCGGCGTGGAGCGGCGTGTCGGTGGTGGTGCGCCAGATCTCCTTGCCGGTCGCGCCGTCGAGGCAGACCACTTCGCGATAACCCGACGAGATGTAGAGACGGCCGTCAGACCAGGCCATGCCGCCGCCCCAGGCGAGAGTCGACCCCGCCCCCGATCGTCCTGAGCCCAGATCCGCGAGCATCTGACCAAGGTTGCGACCGCGCCGGAACGCCCGCGTCTCGATGTTCCGCCGCCAGATGGGTGCGCCGGTCTTGGCGTCGTGCGCCGACACCTCCGCCTTGGCGTCCATGACGAAGAGGCGTCCCTGGGCCAGGATCGGCGGCGAGGTGACGTGCATCTTGCGCGAGGATTTGAGGCCGATACTGCGCCGCCAGGCGACCACGAAGTCCGGGGCCGCGGACACGTTCTCCATGTCCTGATTTTCGTTGCCGCCCGGCAGGGCCCAGTTCGAGACCGCCGTCGCCGGGCCGAGTTGGAAGCCGACGCCGCGCAAGGCCTCGGAGACCTTGAGCTGATCGTCGAGGGTGTCGAGGGGCACGCGGTTCGTCTCATCGCGCGCCACGCGGTCCTCATGGCTCCGATGCCCATGGAACGGATTCATCCGGCTGACCGTGGAGCAGGAGGCAAGCCCCCCGGCCAGGATGACGCCAAGGGCAAGCGTCGCGAGACGGGATTTCATGACAGTCATCTGTCCGCCTTCAGGTCTGGACGATCGCGGCGATTATGGGGCGGACGGGCTGGACGGCGGAGCCCCAGCGGGCGCCGCGGGCGAACCCGCCTCAGAGGGCGCCGCCTGGCCCTGGGGCGGGGCCGAGGCGGCCAGCAGCTTCATCGCCTCCATCTCGGCGCCGGGCGGCAGGTGAGCGGCCGCCTGGACGACCTGCGCGACCCGTGCGCCCTGCCCCGAATCGATCAGCGCGATCACGCCCTCGTCGCGCGTGCGCATGGTCTGCGAAATGCCCAGAGACAGGCTGAGCGCGTTGAGATCGTCGCGCGCCTGGCGCACCTGGCCGGCCGCCAGCTTGGCGATGGCCAGGGCCTCGCGCGCCTGCAGATCAAACGGCTTGTTGGCTCCGATCAGCGGCGTCAGCCTGACGGAAATCTGAGCCAGGGGCGCGGTATCCATCAGGCTCTGGGCCGCGCGAAGCGCCGCCAGATCATGAAACACGGGGTTGGGCGCCGACTTGGCCGCCTGATCGAACAGGCTCGCCGCATCCGCCGCCTTGCCGGCGGAGAGGTCGATGTCGGCCTGCGTCATCAAGGCCAGGGTGCGATAGCCGGCCGGTCCGTCCTTGGCCAGCGGGGCCAGAAGCTTGGAGGCGCCCGCCTGATCTCCGCCATCCAGCGCGGTCATGGCCTGATCGTAAACGACCGAGGCGCGGGCGATGTTTTGGTTCTGCCAGCTCTGCCAGGCCCAGGCGCCCAGCCAACCGACGATGGTCGCGGTCAGGGCGGCGGCGAACCAGGGCCAAACCCGGCGAAAGACCTGCGCCAGACGCTCGGCGCGCAGGTTCTCTTCGACCTCTTCAACGAAATCCGACACGTGGCGCTCTTGATCCTTGAAAATGCGGCTCTGGCCGTCAGCGATCCGGACTGCGCGGACAGGACAGCGCCTTCAGGCGGCGCGACCCTAGCGATTGACCGCCTCTGGGGCAATGACGGCTGAGGGGGTCCGGCGCAATGGCGACCGCACGGCGCGGACGAGCCCCGGCGCCGTCGCCCAGACCAGGCCGATCTGCATCAGCAGAACCAGGGCCGGCCGCAGAAGCTCCCCCAGGGTCAGGGACAGCTCAAACCCCACCGGGCGACCCGCCAGGAAACTGAAATTGGTCTCATGGATCACCGGGGCGAGATTGTAGTCCCAGGGGATGCACCAGAGATAGGCGGCCACCAGGGCGAGGGTCAGGCCGCGATTGTCCCACGGCTCCTGAAAGATCAGGAACAAGAGAAAGATCAGGGCATAGGCGCCGGGACTGGCGAACACGAACATGATCGAGAGCCCGATGGCGGCCGCCCGTTCCGCCGAGAGCGCCTGGGGTCGCGCGACGGCGCCGAGCAGGCAAAGGCTCGCCAGGCCCGAGCTGACGCCGATGACGATCGGGACCAGGACCCGCACCAGGGCGACCGTATCGGGCCCCAGATAGGCCCTTAGCGGCGCCGATGACGCCAAGACCTGAAGCAGGGAGTCATAGGTGGTCGAAAACTGGAAGATGCCGTAGCGGGCGTCCGCCGGAGCGGTCATAAAGCGCAGCATGTTGCGCCCCAGCTCACCCGGGCCACCCGAACCGAAGGCCCAGCTTGAGGCGAGATAGATCGCCAGGGCCGCGCCTCCCACGGCAAACGCCTCGACCCAGCGGCGACGCAGAAAGGCCGTGAACGGCACGACGAGAAGATACGGCTTGAGATTGAGACAGATCGCCTGGGCCAGGACGCGCGGCCCAAGGCGGGGCGCAAGCGCGCCGATCCCCAAGGTAAAGGCGGCGAAACAGGGAAGGACGAGATTGCCCCGCTCCCAGCCGTACAGCATGGACGCGCTCAGGCTCAGGGCCAGGGCTCTCGGCCAGGGCGCGCCGATCCCCGCCTTGCGGAAGGCCAGGACAGCGAGGATGAAATTGATGGGCATGAACAACGTAATGGTGACGAAGCCTGACGCATCGCACGCCCGGGCCGCCTCAGGCGTGGCGGCATAGCAGCCGCTGGAGCTCAGAAGCCGCACGAATTCAAAGGCAAGCGGAGGATAGATGGCGTCTCCGGACGCATAAGTGTCCGGATGATTCGCCCAGAAGGCGGGCTCGTACCAGTCAAGGAAGGTGTCGTTTTTGAAGTGGTAGAACGGCGATGGAAGATAGCCAAAGCGCTGGAGAAAGACGAATGCGGCGATGCCGGCGCCCGCCACGACGGCCGCAAAGGCATACTCCACGCCAAGGCGACCGCGCGCGCTTCTTAAGATCGTCAAGACTGACCGCCCTGCAGGGCCGCTCCCGCAGCCAGTTGGCAGGCGTCTTATCAAGGCTTGCGCCTTGGCACGAGGCGCCAAGTCCCGCACCCCCAGGTCCCGCGCCCGTGGAGAAGCGGCTTTGATCCCTTCCGGCGAGCGGCCATCCAGGCTATGTAAAATGTTGAAGATCCCGCCACAGCCGCGTTCGGCATCCCCTGGATAGGCTGCAACGGCGGCGATTTTTCGAGGGCATGGATCGAAATGTCGGAATTCACGTTTTTCCCACGCGAAACGCCCTCGCCAAGCTCTGAGCCTTATCAATGCGGTATGGACAAGGTTCCGCGTAGGGCATCCAATTTGATTGCGGCGGGCAGGGTCGCACAAAGCACGGAGCGAGCGCATGTCTCGCAAATGCCACAGCGCGGGCTTCAGCGCCCGGTTCGAGCTCGCGACGGCATCGGCCGTCATGAACGTGACACCTTTGGCCGTTGAACCTGGACATCACGAATCCCGGGGCCTGGCTCCGAAATCAGAACAAACCGTCAGGATAGCTCGCGATGCACGAACCTCTCTTTGAAAATCTGTTCGTCCTCGAACTGGCGAACAACCACTGGGGGCGCCTGGACCGGGGACTGAAGATCGTCGAGGCGTTCGCATCCGTCGTGCGGGCCAATGAGGTCCATGCGGCCGTGAAGCTGCAGTTCCGGGATGTGCCCTCGTTCATTCACGACGCGCACAAGGCGCGGGGCGACGTTCGCTACATCAAGAAGGTCGGCGCCACGGAGCTGAGCTGGGATGAGCAGAGGACCATGGTCGAGGCGGTGCGCGCCGCCGGAATGGTGACCATGACCACCCCCTTCGACGAGGTGTCGGTGGACAAGGCCGTCGCGTTCGACGTCCAGATCCTGAAGATCGCCAGCTCCGACATCCGCGACCGTATCCTGATCGAAAAGATCGCGCAGGCCGGCAAGCCCGTGATCGCCTCCAGCGGCGGCTCGGATCTCGAGGATATCGACCATCTGGTGAGCTTCTTCCGCGAGCGGAAGATCCCCTTCGCGCTCAACCATTGCGTGTCCATCTACCCATCTCAGGACAGCGAACTGGAGCTCAACCAGATCGACTTTCTGCGCAAGCGCTACCCGGACACCCTGATCGGCTACTCCACCCACGAGATGACCGATTGGACCTCCTCGGTGATGATGGCCTACGCCAAGGGCGCGCGGACGTTCGAGCGCCACATCGACATCGAGGCGGATGGCATCCCCGTCTCCCCCTATTGCACCCTGCCCCACCAGGCCGATCAGTGGTTCAAGGCCTTCAAGAAGGCGGTTGAGATGTGCGGCGGATCACCGGACGTAAAGCGCGTTCCTCCCGAAAAGGAGGTGAAATACCTCAACGAGCTGGTGCGAGGCGTCTATGCGGCGCGCGATCTTCCAGCGGGCCACATCCTGACGCCCGCGGACGTCTATCTCGCGGTGCCGCTGCAATATGGGCAGATCTCGGTTCGCGAATTCACCGGGGGCGAAGCGCTCAAGGCGCCGATCAGCCGGGACCAGCCGGTCCTGCTGTCTTCGATCAAGAGCAGCTACAGCGATGACCTCAAGCTGCGCCGGATCATCGATGCGCGGGGCGTCGCCCCCTCGACGGCCGAGGGGCCTCGGGATCGGATCGCCGTCGGGGCGGCCTGAGGCGTCGGCGCAAGCGGCACGGAGACAGGCCGTCCACCCGCCAGCCAAGCGAGAGTTGAACTCCAAGACGCGCTGAGCGACCCTGCATGTCGACCTCGCGCGCGACTCCAACCTGAGGCCCCATGATACGTGTCGCCGACTACATCGCCCAACGTCTTGCCGAACTGGGGGCGACGCATGTGTTTCTGGTGACCGGCGGCGGAGCCATGCACCTTAACGACGCCTTTGGCCGGGCCCAAGGCCTGACCTATGTGTGCTGTCATCACGAGCAGGCCTGCGCCATGGCGGCGGACGCCTATGCGCGGTTGGGCGGAACCCCTGCTGTTCTCAACGTCACCACGGGCCCGGGGGGGATCAACGCCCTGAACGGCGTCTTCGGCGCCTATACCGACAGCCTGCCGATGATCGTGGTGTCCGGTCAGGTCCGGCGCGAGACCATCGCGGGTAATTTTCCCATCGGCCTGAGACAACTCGGCGACCAGGAAGTCGATATCGTCCGTATGGTGGGCGGCATCACCAAATCGGCCATCACCGTGCAGGACGCCTCAAAGATCCGCTATGAAATCGAGCGCGCCTGGCATCTGGCGGTCACGGGTCGGCCGGGCCCGACCTGGGTGGACGTGCCGATCGACATCCAGGGGGCGTTCATCGACCCTGATACCCTTGAGGGTTTCGACCCGGTTCAAGAGCCCAGTGCGGCGGCTGTGCCGACGGAGGCTGGCGTTCTTACGGGCGAGGCGCTCCGCGCGGCGGCCCGCGCGACACTGGCGGCGTTGAAGGCCGCCCAACGACCGGTCATCCTGCCAGGCTCGGGCGTACGCATCGCCCGGTGCGAGCCGATCTTTCAGCGTGTGATCGCCAAGCTTGGCGTGGCCACACCCACAGCGTTCAACGCCCACGACCTGGTGGCCAATGACCACCCTCTCTTTGCGGGCCGGGCAGGAACAGTGGGCGATCGCGCCGGCAACTTTGCCGTGCAGAACGCCGACTTCGTTCTGGTGCTGGGCTGTCGGCTGAACATCCGCCAGATCAGCTACAACTGGGGCTCCTTCGCCCGCGCGGCGTTCAAGGTGATGGTGGACATCGACCGCGCCGAACTGGAGAAGCCGACCCTTTCGCTGGATCTTCCAATCCATGCCGATCTCGGCGGGTTCCTTGAGGCGTTGGAGGCCGAGCTCGACTCCTATTCGCCGCCCGCGGCCCACACCGACTATCTGGCCTGGTGTCAGGCTCGCGTCGCTCGCTACCCGACCGTCCTGCCGGAATACTGGCGTGGCGAGAACAAGGTGAACCCCTACTGCTTTGGTCAGAGCCTGTTCGCCGCGCTCGACAAGGACGACGTCATCGTCACCGGCGATGGAACGGCCTGCGTCGTGACCTTCCAGTCAGCCACCCTGAAGCAGGGACAGCGCCTCTTCTCCAGCTCGGGCTGCGCCTCCATGGGATACGATGTGCCCGCCGCCATCGGCGCCTGGCATGCATCCAAGGGCGCCAAGCGGATCATCTGCGTCGCCGGGGACGGCAGCATTATGATGAACCTCCAGGATCTGCAGACCCTCTCCGGCCAGGGCATTCCGGCCAAGGTGTTCGTGCTCAACAATGACGGCTATCACTCGATCCGTCAGACCCAGCAGAACTATTTTCCGGACAATGTCGTGGGCTGCGGGCCGGAGAGCGGGGTCACCTTCCCGGATTTCCAGAAGCTGGGGCAGGCTTTTGGGTTCACCACCCGGCGATGCGAGCGGCACGCCGACCTCGCCCAGGCGATCCGCGAAACCTTGGAAACGCCCGGTCCGCAAATCCTCGAGGTCATGCTCGACAAGGCTCAGCCCTTTGCACCCAAGCTCAGCTCGCGGCGGCTCGAAGATGGGCGCATGGTCACGTCGGCCCTGGAGGACCTCGCCCCGTTCCTTGCCCGAGAGGAACTGGCCGAGAATATGCTCATTCCGCTGGCGGAAGGCTGAACGTGGCGCCGCGCAGCCGCCCTCACACCGGCGAGTGGCTTGGCATTGGTCATCCCCAGGCCACGGGCGGATCTAACCGGGAACGCACACGCCTGGGCTTCATCGTCGCAGCTGAACCGTGACATCTCCAAGCCTGACGATCGCTATCCCTACGCTCAACCGATGCGGGCTGCTCAAGCGCGCCGTCGAGAGCGCCCTTAAACAAGACCTCCCCGTGGAGGTCATCATTTCGGACAATGGTTCAAGCGACGGAACGGCCGCCTACCTCGCGGGCGTATCTACAGAGCGCGCGCGTCTTCGGAAATTTCGAAGAGACGACACCATCAGCGCACAGCAACATGGCGAGTTCATAAAGACACAGATCACGACAGACTGGCTCGTCATGCTTCATGACGATGACTATCTCGAGACCGATTTTACGTCAAAAATTTATCAGCTTGTTTTAAAAAGACCAGATATTCGACTGGCGTATACAGGATGCGACATTCTCTATGGACAGGTGGCTACCCCCGCACGCGTCGGGCCGGAATTTGAGCCAACAGGCGATTTTCTGCTCGAGTTCATGAGGGGAAATCGTGAAATATGCATGTGCTGCACGGCCTACCGCATGGATGACTTGCGGCGCATCGGACCGCAACCCGAGAGCGTCGCGATCGGCGATATGTTTTACTGGACGAAGATTTTGAGCTCCCCTGGGACGGTAGGCTGCGCACCGGGGCGGCATGCGACGTACAGAATGTACGAGGCGGGCCATCGGTCCGAAACAAATCGAACACGCGCCGGCGCCTGGATCCGCGAATCCCGCGAGCTCGCGCGAGCGATATCATGCGCAGTCAGGGAACAAACGCGCCAGACGGACCGCGAGGTCGCGACTTCGGCGCGACGATACCTGTCGATCACCTCCGCCAATCATATCATCTGGCAAGCCCTGAGGGGGTCTCCACGAACATCCCTCATCCTCGATGTCGTCCAGAATTTGGATGTCCTGATATCAACGCCGGCCGCAGCCGCTCGGGCTCTTGGCGCAACGCTGCTACCGCGCGCCGTGCTCGAATCGATCGTTCTGTCCGCCGCGCGCGCGCGCGCCGCCCCGCACATAGAGACAAGGCGTGTCGCCTGATGGGGGTTGGCGGCGCGCTTCGTGGCCTGAGGCGCAATCTGCGCGATAGCCCCACGGGGCTCTATGCCATCGCGACACGCCTGGCGACCGCCGGCTTTGCCTTCCTGAACGGCGTTCTGGTGGTCGCGCTGCTTAGCCCCGAACGCGTGGGTATCTTTCTCTCATTTCTTAGCCTCGCGGCCTTTTCGGGAATCGCCGATCTTGGCATGTCCATGTCGCTACTTCTCGCGGCGGCGACCCACTCCGACGTGGAAGCAAATCGCATAGGTCGCGCGGCGATGCAGACCGCCACACCGTTCATCGTGACCTCGGGTTTCATTCTCTTCTTCGCGGGCAATCTGTTCTTCCGATCCGCCGGATCGCAGGTGCATTGGTTACCCCCCTGGGCCCTCTACTGCGCCTTGTCGAGCCTTCAACAGTGGCTCATCCTCCTCGTGACCCATGCGGAGGGATCTGGACGTCGTCATGCCGCGTGGCGCGCGAACCTGACCTTCGAAGTCGTGGCCGGTGTCCTCGCCCTTGGACTAATTGCGGGGCGACACGAACTTTGGGCTCTGCCCGCAGCCTGCGCCGCACGTATCCTGTTGATCGGCCTATTGTTTCCAGACCAGCTCACCTTGCTCCGTTGGCCTGCTCGGCCATTTGGATCCTCCTGGGGCCTCTGGCGGCGAGAGCTTTGGCCCATGCAGTGGCAAACGCTCCTCAACACCGTTGCGGGGCTGATCACCACGCGCCTCATGACCCCGGTGCTCTTACGAACTGAAGGACCCGCTGAAGCCGGGCGGATTGGCCTCGTGCTCTCGCTGGTCACCGTCGCGAGCGGCGCGACGGTCGCCTGGCCACTAAGCCAGACATCTCTCTACGCGGCCCTTTATGACGCCAAGGACTATACGGGCTTCCGCCGCGCCTTCGGCCGCGTTCTTGTCCTGTCGACCGCGCTCGCCGTCGTGGCGACGCTCGGAAGCGGTGTCGTTCTCATCCTTCTGCGCCTCTGGAACGCCAACCTCGCCGATCACCTGCCGCCAGCGGCGGTCATGTGGCCGATTCTCGCAGCCATTCCTGCTACCCACCTTTCAGGGACGTTGGCCATTGGCTTACGCTCGCAGAGACGAGATCCCGTCGTCATCTGGAACACGGTTCTCGCGGTTCCAGCTATGATCCTGATGGCGGTGGCTGCTCGACACGGCCCAGAAGCCTTCGCCATCACGTTCATTTGTACAAGCTGTGTATTCCTTAGCTTCTATGTGTCCTATGCAAACACATTCATGCGTTCAATGAAGGTAGCCTCAGATCAGAAGGCCGCGATCCCATGACCCAGATCAAGCATGGTGTGGAAAGACCTCGTTCCCTTTGCTTAGGACGGATCCGACAGGGATTGATCCACATTCCTCTACATATGTCCCAGCAAAAAATGCGATCCTCGGCCCTGCCCCACACGGGCGTGTCACTGCCTTCGACGCGAAACGGGCCGCCCACCCAATGAACATCGTGGGGTTCGACATGAATACGCAGGAGATTGGCGCTGAGATCATCCCGGCCCTGGGCGTTTGTCGAACCTGATTGAGCTGTTGCGACGGATAACGCCAATGCCCCGCCATGACGTGAACTCAGCTCCGCCGGCCTCGCCGAGATACCCCAACGGTAATGCGCCCGGGCCAACAGACGTGACACCCGGCCGCGATATCCGTCCCGACATCTCGGTCGTAATTCCTTGCCTGAACGAGGAAGACAACGTTGTCGCGATCGCTGCTGCCGCCCAGGAACAGATCGAGCGGCTGTCCCTCACTTACGAAATTATATTTATTGATAACGCCTCAACAGACCGTACGGCGGCTTTAATTCAGGATCTGTGCCTAAAAGATTCTCGAATAAAATACATTCAAAACACGCGCAATTTCGGACAGATGAGGTCGCCGACCCATGCCATATTTTCCGCAAGCGGCAAGGCCATTATCGGACTTTGCGCCGACTTTCAGGATCCACCCGAATTAATTCCTGTTCTTATTGAGCATTGGCGCGCAGGGGCGCCAATCGTTCTTGGCGTCCGACAATCTGAGCGGACCTCTCTCTGGCTAAGGCTCATTCGGGCGATCGGGTACACGGTCTATTCCCGCCTCGGGGATTACCACGTGATTCCGAACGCCACGGGCTTTGGTCTCTATGACCAACGGGTCATTGCCGAACTTCGGACCTGGCGTGACCCTGAGCCATTCTTTCGCGGAATGCTTGTCGAGAGCGGGTTTAAAATCGTGACCATCCCCTATCATCGACCTGAACGCCGCGGCGGACGCACGAAGAACACGTTCTGGGAACTGCTTCGCTTTGGCGTCTCGGGCTTCGCAGCCGCGTCACGAGGCCTATTGCGAGCGCCGCTATA
>DAIDGR010000090.1 GCA_027452265.1 Caulobacteraceae bacterium | reverse complement strand
CCTGGGCGAGGGGCGGTTCGATCCGGGCGCCTTCACACCCGCCGAGGCCGAGGCCATCGCCGCGGGCGTGGCGCGGGCCCGGCAGGGGGTGCGCGGCGGGCAGTTCGGCGGCGGGCGGGTGATCGCGGGCTGGTCCTATCCTGACGCCTCTCTGGGGGATTTCGGCCAGGCCTATGGGGCGCGGGCGCAGGTGGCCGTGGCCGGCCTGGCGGCGCTGCCCCTGGTGGAGGCGACCTATCTGCGCGCCATGGGCGAGAGCCGCGGCGTGTTCGACGGGACGCGATCCTGGCGCCTGCGCTTTGCGCCGGGCGGGGCGCCGCCGGTGGACGCCTTCTGGTCGCTGAGCCTCTACGAGATCACCCCTGACGGCCAGTTCTTCTTCACCGACAACGCCCTGGGCCGCTATGCCCTGCGCAGCACCAGCCCGGGCCTGACGCCGCTGGAGGACGGGAGCCTGGAGATCCTGATTGGCGCGGCCGACCCCGGACCCGAACGCCGGGGCGCCTGGCTGCCGGCGCCGGAGGGCCCCTTCGCCCTCTTCCTGCGCGCCTATATCCCCCACCCCGACCTGCTGAACGGCCGCTATCTCGTCCCGCCGGTGGAGGCGATCTAGCCGGGGCGCCGCGCGAACGGCCGGTTGCGGCGGACGATCTCGGCGTTGAGGACGATGGCGAAGGCGACCCAGGCCAGATAGGGCGCCAGCAGCCAGCCGGAGAGGGGCGAATAGGGGCTCATGGCGACGATCAGGGCGAGCACCGAAAGCCACAGGAACGGCGCCTCGATCAGGGCCCAGTCGGGGCGGCGCAGATTGAAGAAGAGGGGGCTCCAGGCCATGTGCAGGACAATATTGACGCCGTAGAGGCCCAGCAGGGTGATCCGCGCGCCCAGGCTCGGCGCGTGCAGCCAGCCGGCGACGCCGGCCCAGGCGGCCAGACCCAGGATCACCGTCCAGGCCGGGCCGAACAGCCACTCCGGCGGGTTCCAGGCCGGCTTGTCGAGGCCGCGGTACCAGTCGCCCACCGTGGTCGCCACGCCGCCGATTCCCAGCACCACGACGGTGATCATGGAGGCGAGGATGATGGCGAGCGTCATGGGCGCGGCGTCCTGTCTGGCGTCTCGTTCAGCGTGACCTGTGATATAGGAAGGAGACGAGCCTGACCAAAGGTGCGAGGCCGCCAAAGGCGCGAGGGAGATGTCGGGACCTGTTCTGGAGAGCCTGTTCGCGCACAAGGCCTGGGCCAATGCCCGCCTGGTGGAGGCCCTGCGCGCCGCCCCGGCCGAGACCGACCGGCGGCAGATGGCGATCATCCTGCACACCCTCGACCATACCGGCATCGTCGACCGGATTTTTCGCGGCCACCTCTTGGGACAGCCGCATGGCGAGGCGGCCATTGTCGCGGGCGTGCGGCCCCAGATCGACGCACTGGGCGAACGCCTGGCCGCCACAGACGCCTGGTATCGCGCCTATGTCGCCGGGGTGACCGAGGCGGAGCTGGCGGAAACGATCACCTTCGCCTTCGTCGGCGATGACGACGCCGGGGCCATGACCCGCGCCCAGATCCTCGCCCACATCATCACCCACGGCGCGGCCCATCGTGGCGCCATCGGCAAGATGATGGAGGACGCCGGCATCCCCGGCGCGCCGGACATGGTCACGACCCTGGTGAGCCGGGGCGGGTGAGGGGAGGGGGCTGATCCCCCGGGATGGCCGCCGCGGATGGCCTTCCGGCTCGGTCACCTCAGCGCCTGGATTCACCCCGCCGGCGGCAGTCGCGAGGCCCCTCCTGACGCCCCGCCTATTTCACCTTCTGCGCCGTGATGCGGACCTCGACCTCGTCGTCGCGGGGGTTGAGAAAATCCAGGCGCGTGCGGCCGTCGGGGAGCTGGCGAATGACCGCGGGGCTGAGCGAGCTGGTCAGGCGCCAGCCGGCGGGGAGAACGACGGCGTTGTCGCTGCGGCCGAAGGTGCGGTCGAAGACGAGCTCATCCCCCTCCAGGCGATAGCTCTTGGGGTCGGCATAGGTCTCCCACATGCGAAGGCGAAGCGAGCCGCCCGGCGCGATCCTGGGGAAGCTGAAGACCACCGCCTCGGCCCCCGGCGCGGCTGGATCCAGCCCCTCCTCGACAATGCCGGCGGCGGCGATCTCAGGTCCCTTCAGGATGCGTGCGGCCAAAGGCTCGCCGGTGTCGAGATCGAAGGCCCGTGGGTCGGAGGCGGCGCTGCCGGTGCGCACGACATTGACGTAGCGGTCCACGCCTTCCCTGGTCTCTGTGTAGTCGTGATAGAGGCGAAAGGCGTGGCTCTCCGGCGCCTCGAGGAAATAGACGATGTCGCGGCTCTGGGCGGCGCGCTCCTCGGGTCTTGAAAGGGCGGAGCCGGGGCCAAGGTTGATGGGCGCGGCGCGCAGCTCCAGCGGCGCCTCGGCCGGGGTGTCGTTGAGGAAGCTGATCCGCAGGCGCCCGTCGGCCTCCTGCGCCACCTGCGAGGGATAGGTGCAGGACATCAGACCATAGCCCTTGGGCAGAACGACGGCGTTGCGCGTGATGCCGAGACCCCGCCTGAAGACGAGGTCCGCGCCGTCGGTGAAATAGCTGCGCGCGTCGGTATAGGTCTTGAGGATGCGCAGGCGCGCCCCGCCGCCCTCCGCCGGAACCGGCCGCGCCAGGGTCACGCGGATATAGTCATAGGTCGGGTCGGCGTCGGGGAAGTCGGGCCCCTTGGCGTCCGCGCCGTGGACGATGGCGAAGGCCAGGGGCCGGCCGGTGGCGAGGTCGATGACCGTCTCGTCGGAGGAGATGGACCCTTTGCGGATCGGGTTGAAGAAATAGCGCGCGCCCGGCCGCGTGGCGGTGACGTCATAGACGATGCGAAAGGCGCCCGATCCGGGGGCGAGCAGCTCATAGCGCGTATAGGCCCAGCCCTGCTCGGGCGGGAGCTGGCTGGCGT
>DAIDGR010000089.1 GCA_027452265.1 Caulobacteraceae bacterium | reverse complement strand
GGTGCGCAAGGCGCTGGAGGCCCTCGACGCGCGGCTCAAGTCCTCCAAGACCGCCGCTCTGGCGCGCCAGGCGCATGACCTGGAGGCGCGGATCGGCGAGGCTTCGGCTCCCGACAGCTTCGAGACCCTCGACTCCCGCCTTGTCTATCTGGAGACGGCGGCCGAGGGCGCCGACGCGGCGCCCACCGCCCCGCAAAAGGCCGTGCTCGATCAGACCCTGGCCCAGCTCGCCGCCCGCCAGACGCGCTGGAGCGAGATCAAGACGGCCGATCTGCCGCGACTGAATGCCGCTCTCGCCAAGGCGGGGATGGCGCCGATAACCCCTCCGACAGACCACGACCTGAAACCGCAAGACGACGACGACGGCGTCGATCTGCCCTGAGCCTTAAGTCGGGCAACCCGTCGAACGATCCGTCGCGCGCAGAGAGGCCGCATTTCATGATCCGAGCGTCGCTTCTGGCCCTGACCCTGACCGCCCTCGCCGCCTCGGCGAACGCCGACACGTCGACGGGCCGGGCGCAGCGCTGGTGGGAGGACATCCGCATTCTCGCGTCGAACCCGATGCAGGGCCGCCTCACCGGCTCACCCGGCTACAACCGCGCCGCCGCCTTCGTCATCGAGCGCTTCCAGGGCGAGGACCTGATCCCGGCCGGTGATCGCCACACCTTCCTGCAACCTGTGGCCTTCGAGACCCAGACCATCGACCAGCGGGCCTCGCGCGCGGTCCTGTTGGCGGCCGACGGGACGCAGACGCCGCTCCAGGGCGGGACGGACATGCTGATTTCCGCCGGCGGGGCGCCCCGCGCGCCCCGGTTCGACGCGCCCCTGGTCTTTGCCGGCTATGGTCTGCACCTGCCGCGGCTTGGCTATGATGATTTCAACGGCCTGGATGTGCGGGGCAAGATCGTCGTGGTCATCTCCGGCGGTCCGGCCAATCTGCCAGGGCCCGCCAAGGCGGCGGCGCGGTCCGAGCGCCTCGCCTATCTCGCCAAGGCCGGAGCGGCGGGCCTCATTACCCTCACGACGCCCGCCCAGGTGGAGATTCCCTGGACGCGGCTGAAGCTCCTGGCCTCCCAGACCGGCATGTTTCTGGCCGATCCCAAGCTGCGCGACACGCCGGACGGACTTCTGGTGGCCTCCATCGACCCCGCCCGGGCCGGGCTCCTGTTCCAGGGCGAGAGCCACAGCTTCGATCAGCTTGCCGCTCTGGCCGACGCGTCGGCCGCCGTTCCCACCTTTGCCATGAGATCGCGACTCCAGGGCGAGACGGCCCGCACCCTGGGCCATGTCTCCTCGCCCAACCTGGTCGCCAAGCTGGAGGGGTCTGATCCCGTTCTGAAGTCGCAATATGTCGTCGTCTCGGCCCATCTGGATCACCTGGGCGTGGGCGAGCCGATCAAGGGCGACCCGATCTATCACGGGGCCATGGACGATGCGTCGGGCGTGGCCAGCGTGCTCGACATCGCCCACGCCTTGAGCCGCGGCCCCCGGCCGAAGCGCTCGATCCTGTTCGTTCTCTTCACCGGCGAGGAGAAGGGGCTCCTGGGCTCGCATTTCTTTGCCCAGCGACCGACCGTGCCCAAGGGCTCCATCGTCGCGGACCTCAATATGGACATGCCCCTGCCCCTCTGGCCCCTGCACACGGTGATCGTGCAGGGCGACCAGGAAAGCACGCTGGGCGCGGTCGCCCAGACCGTTTCGATCGAGCAGACCCTCGTCATCCTGCCCGACCCCGTTCCGGACCGGAACAGCTTCACCCGCACCGACCAGTTCAGCTTCGTACGCGCCGGCGTGCCGGCCCTGGCCTTCAAGTTCGGCTTCCCCAAGGGCTCGCGCGAGTTCGAGATCGAGCATGCCTGGCGGGCGACCCGCTATCACTCGCCGCTGGATAATATCGACCAGCCCGGCGTCATGCCCGCCGAGGCGATCAAGCTGGACGACTATATCGGCGCCATCGCCGTGCGGGTCGCCAATGACCCCACCCGTCCGGACTGGCTCGCCTCCAGCGTCTTCAAGCCGGGGTCGTGAACGTCACCGGCGCACCTCAGAGGGTGTGGCTGACTCCCCAGGGATCCTCGATGCAGGCTCCGCCGGGGGCGTTAGGGTGCAGGTAGTCCGGGCCGACCGGAACCTTGCCGTGCCCGCCGGGAATGTCGAACACATAGGTCGGCTGACACAGGCCTGACACGCGGCCGCGCAGGCGACGCACGATTTCGCGCCCTTCCGCCAGGGGCACGCGCAGGTGGGCCGTCCCCGGCGCGGCGTCGCCCTGGTGCAGGTAGTAGGGTCGGATGCGCGTCTCGACGAAGGCCCGCATCAGCTCGGCCAGAACCTCGGGATCGTCATTGACCCCGCGCAGCAGAACGCTCTGGCTGAGCATGACCACGCCGGCGTCGATCAGACGGGCGCAGGCGGCGCGGGCCTCGGGGGTGAGCTCGCGCGGATGATTGGCGTGCAGGGCGACGAACAGCGCCTTGTCGCTCGCCTTCAGGGCCCGCACCAGGGCCGGGGTGATCCGCTCCGGCGCCACGGCCGGGACGCGGGTGTGCACGCGCAACACCTTCACATGATCGATGGCCGCGAGGCGGCGGGCCAGGGCCTCGATCCGCCGGGCCGAAAGCGCCAGCGGGTCGCCCCCCGTGAGGATCACCTCCCAGATTGCCGGGCGGGCGGCGATATAGGCGAGGGCCGCATCGAGCGCCTCGGGCGACAAGGCGTCGGCCTTGCCCGGCCCGACGCGTTCGCGGCGGAAGCAGAAGCGGCAATAGCTGGCGCAGACATGGGTCGGCATGAGCAGGACCCGGTCGGGATAGCGGTGCACGAGGCCCGGCAGAGGACTCTTGGCGACGTCTCCGATAGGATCGTCCGCCTCGTCAGGCGCCCGATGCAGCTCCGCCTCCTGCGGCAGGAACTGCAGGGCGATGGGGTCGCGTGGGTCGGCAGGGTCAATCAGGGCCGCGCTGGCGCCGGTCACGCCGATGGCGTAGCGCGCCGACACCCGCTCCAGCGCCGCCGCCTGCGCCGCGGGCGCGAGGCCAGCCTGCACCAGGGCGGCGGGCGTGCGGAGGGTGGCGGGGCGGGTCATGGGCGCGGCCCTTAGCCTCCCTGAGGCGTCGGCGTCCACTGCACCTGCTCGACCCGCTCCACACCGGCCGCGAGCATGGCGAGGCGATCCAGGCCCAGGGCCGCCCCACAGGCCGGCGGCATGATCTCCAGCGCCGAAAGAAGGCTCTCGTCCAGGGGATAGGAATGTCCGTAGACGCGCCGCTTCTCGGCCATCTCGATCTCGAAGCGGCGACGCTGCTCAACGGCGTCGGTCAGCTCGCCAAAGGCATTGGCCAGCTCCACGCCGCAGACATAGAGTTCGAAGCGCTCGGCGACCCGCGGATCACCGGGCTTGAGGCGGGCCAGGGCCGCCTCGCAGGCGGGATACTCGCAGAGCACCGTCGCGGCGCCGAGGCCCAGATGCGGCTCGATCCGCTCCACAAGCACCTTGCTGAAGATGTCCGACCAAAGGTCGTCCTCGGCCACACGCACCCCAGCCTCCCGCGCCGCCGCCGCCAGGGTCTCGCGATCGCCGGTCCCATCGGGTGAGAGGCTGGCGAGGAGATCGACCCCCGCGAGGTCGGCAAAGGCCTGGGCCACGGTCAGCCGGCGCGGCGCGGCCAGAGCCTGAGCCGTGCGTCCGCGAAAGCTGAAGACATCCCGCCCGCCGACCCGGGCCGCGAGGCCCAGAAGGGCCGTGCAGTCGTCCATCAGCCGCTCATAGGGCTCATGCGCGCGGTACCACTCCAGCATGGTGAACTCAGGGGCGTGCAGAGGACCCCGCTCGCGGTCACGCCAGACCCGGGCCAGCTCGAAGATCCGCGTCTCGCCCGCCGCCAGCAGGGTCTTGCAGGCAAATTCCGGCGAGGTGCGCAGGTAGAGATCGCGCGCGGCTCCGTCCGGAGCGGTCAGACGGGCCGGGACGCCGTGCAGATGCGCCTCATTGCCCGGCGAGACCCCCAGGCTTGCGGTCTCGACCTCGGTGAAGCCTTCGGCCTCGAAATGCTCTCGGATGGCGCGGGTCAGGGCGTTGCGCACCCCAAGCGCCGGGCGGCGCAGGGCATGGCGCGCGGGCGTCCAGGCGGGCGGCGGGTCGCGCGAGCTCAAGTCAGGTCTCCGGGGGCAAGGGCGGAGAGGCTCTTCTCAGACCCCGCGCGGGCAGTGTATCGGAGCCTCCAGCCATTCAACGCGTGGGCCGCCGTCATCCTCACGGCGGGGGTTGCGCGAGCAGATTTCGAGGTCGTTTTGGTCAAGGTCGCCGCCAGTTCGCTCCGCAAGGGCTCCGTCGTGGACATCGACAGCAAGCTCTATGTCGTCCTTTCGATGGAGAACATCCATCCCGGCAAGGGCACGCCCGTCACCCAGCTCGACATGCGCCGGATCGCCGACGGCGTGAAGGTATCCGAGCGCTACCGCACCACCGAGCAGGTGGAGCGCGCCTTCGTCGACGAGCGCGACTACAACTTTCTGTATCAGGACGGCGACGGCTATCATTTCATGAACCCTGAGACCTATGATCAGGTCCAGGTGCCGCCCGATCTCGTGGGCGAGGCGGCGATCTACCTGCAGGAGGGCATGACCTGCGTCCTGTCTCTGCACAACGATGTTCCGATCGCCATCGAACTGCCGACCCGGGCCACGCTCGAAGTGGTGGAGACGGAGCCGACCGTAAAGGGCCAGACCGCGTCGGGCTCGTACAAGCCGGCCGTGCTCTCCAACGGCGTGCGGACCATGGTGCCGACCTATCTGACCACGGGCACCCGGATCGTGGTGATGACGGCGGATGGCTCCTATGTGGAGCGCGCCAAGGACTGAGATCCTTGAGTCGCCTGGGCGTATACGGCGCGCGTGTCGCGCTGATCGCGACGCTGGGCCTTGGCGCGGCGACCCCGGCCCTGGCGGGACGCGCGCCCCAGACTGAGCCGCCGGCGAGCGCCACGGCTCCGAGCGATCAGGCCACCACCCTGTCCTCGGTGATCGTCACCGCACGCCCGCCGCCGAAGAACCGGGCGGAGCGGGAACGGGCCATGGACCATTTCGTCCGCGACCATGCCGGGGTCACCCATATCGACCGCTATGTCCGCTGGCGCGAACCGCTGTGCCTCGCCGTGCTCGACGCCCCTCCCGGCTTTGGTCCCTTCATGACGGCGCGGATCGCGCGGATCGCCACGGCCGTGGGGCTGAAGATCGATCCCGATCCCAAGTGCCTGGCCAATGTCGAGGTGGTCTTCTCGGTCTATCCTCAGCAGCTCATCAACCGGATCCATGAGCGGCATCCGCTTCTGGTCGGATATCACTACGCCAGCGCCGAGAAGGCGCTCCTTAAGGACGACCACCCGGTCAAGGCCTGGTATGTCACCGCCACCGTCGGAGAGGGCATGGGCGATGGCGTCACGCTCCAATCCGTGGCCGCCGGCCAGGCCGTAATCGACACCACCTGGACCTACGCCCAGAACCCGTCCGGAGGCCTTGGGAGCCACATCGACGACACCCTGCTCAGCGAATTCCTGAACGTCATGGTGATCATCGATCAGGCCAAGGTCGCGGGCCAGCCGATCGGCGCGGTGACCGACTATGTGGCCATGCTGGCCCTGTCCCAGCCGGCCCAGGGCGAGACCTGCGGGGTCATTCCAAGCATTCTCGACCTCTTCACCCCCAACTGCCACACCGACGACCCGCCCAAGGGTCTCACCTATGGCGATGCGGGATATCTCAAGGGCCTGTACAGCGCCGATCTGCGCCTCTCCCGGGGCATGGCGGAGAGCCAGATTCTGGAGACCATGCGCCGCTCGCCGGGCTTCTGAGCGCGACCCCGCCGCCGGCCGCCCGGAGATCATCCCTCGCCTATGGCTCGCGCCCTATTGTTCGCCCCGGGGCATGGCGGCGCGGACCGCCGGATCGAAGCCGCTGGCCACCCATTCGCCCTGGGCGGTGTTCCAGTGCGAGAAGAACAGGCGGATCTTGGGATCGGGATGCAGGGCCAGGCGCTCGGGGAACAGGTTCCAGTCGGTCAGAACCGGCGTTGGCGGGCGGATATAGCGGTCGGTGGTCGGCAGGGCGCTGCGCAGCCAGCCGCCCCGCGCATAGTACTGATGCCAGGTCCGCCGCGCCGCATCCCCCTCGCCGTCGAGCCGCGTATGGAAGGTGGCCGTATCATAAAGGATGCAGGTCCCGGCCGGCCCATAAAGCGGAACCTCCACATAGGCCTCGCCGAGCGCCTCATAGGCTTCCTTCAGCGTCTCGTACCGGTTCGAGCGAGGCACGACGGCGAAGCACGGCGTCCCTGGCCCCGTGTCGGTCAGATAGTGGATGGCGCACAGCCAGTCGCACGGCATGTAGGGCGTGCGCACCAGGCGGTCCTCACGCACGGCGTCATGGTGGAAATTCATCGCCCCGGGTCCCGCGCCCTTGGGCGTCTCGCGGAAATTGAACTCGGCGAAGCGGGCCCGATCCTCACCGCCGAGCAGCTGCGCGACGATGGGGAACGAGGCGGGATGGCGCACGAACGGGTCGAGCTCGGGATGGTCGAGCAGAGGCTGGGAGTAGATCAAGCCCTGGTTGCGGTGGTGCGGCTTGCGTCGGGCGCCCAGCCCCCAGGCGTCGGGATGTTCCCTCTGGGTCCGGTCGAAAAACGCGTTGAGGAAGGCCAGCTCGTCGGCCGACAGGGCCTCGCTCAGCACCACATAGCCCTCTGCGGCAAAGAAGGCGCAGGCCTCGTCCGCCTCGCGGCGCGGATCGAACAGGCGGGGCGCTCCGGGCGCCCGCTTGCCAAAACCCTGGGCCGCCAGCCGCGGATCGCCGCTGAGATTGGCCTGACGCTCCAACACCACACTCATGGCGCCACCCTCATGCGCGTCTCCCTGACCTGATCCGCCCCTTGTGATGGAAGGATGCGCCGGCCGCCGCCCGTTTCGCAAGCGCCCGACGCCGACCTGGGCCCCTTACGCCTTCAGCGTCGCATCCAGCAGGGCGAGCAGCTCGCGCCAGTGCCGCTCGGCCGCCGCCTCGTTGTAGACCGGCATGTCCGGCGGCGCGTAGCCATGCAGGGCGCCCTCATAGATCTCCACGGTGTTGTCGACCCCCGCCGCGTCCAGCGCCGCGCGCAGCCGGTCGGCCTGCTCGGGCGGGAATCCGGCATCCTGATCGGCGCCGCCGATATAGACGCGGGCCTTGATCCTGGGCGCGAGGAGATGGGGGCTGTCCGGCTCGTCCGTGGCCAGGCGGCCGCCATGGAAGCCCGCGGCGGCGGCGATGCGATCGGGATAGGCGCCCGCGGCGCGCAGGGCCAGACCCGCGCCCATGCAGTAGCCGGTGCAGCCGACCTTGGTCCCCTTGACCTGGGGCTGCTGGGCCAACCAGTCGAGAAAAGCGCCGCTGTCGCGGGTGGACTTCTCCGGATTGGTCGAGCTCATGAACTTGCCGAAGATCTCGCGGCGCTTCTCCTCGCTGGCCATGGCCTCCTTGATGTTGATCGGCTCATAGGGCCCGATGCGCCAGAACATGTCGGGCAGGAGTACGTAGTAGCCGTGACGAGCGAGGCGCTCGCACATCTCGAACATGGCCGGACGGATCGCCGGGGCGTCCATGTAGAAGATCACCGCCGGCCAGGGCCCCGACCCTTCGGGCGTGAAGCTGAAGGCGCGGGCGTCCCCATCCGGGGTGGGAATGGCGTGCTCGGTCATGGACATGGACGGCTCCTTGGGCGGCTGCGCGATCATCGAAATCTAGAGGCGCCGTTGTGCGGCGTCATTTCACCAGGGACGTGACCTCGGCCACCTCCCGCGGCGTGAGGCGCCAGGCGCCGGCCGCGGCATTGGCCCGGACCTGCTCAGGCCCCGTGGCGCCGGCGATCACCGAGGACACCTCGGCATGGCCCAGAAGCCAGCCGAAGGCCAGGTCCAGCAGCGTCTTGCCTCGCTCCCCCGCCCAGGCCGTCAGGGCGTCGATCCTGTCGAACGTGGCGTCGTTGAGCGTCCCCTGCGCCCGCGCGCCGAAGGCGGCCAGACGTGTTCCCTCGGGCGGCGCCTCGCCGCGGCGGTACTTGCCGGTGAGCAGGCCCGAGGCGAGCGGGAAGAAAGGCAGAAGGCCAAGACCAAAGCGATGGCAGGCCGGGATCACCTCGAAGGCGACCTTGCGCTCCAGCAAGCTGAAATTGTTCTGGGCGGAGACGAACCGTTCGAATCCCCGGGTCCGCGAGGTCCAGTCGGCGTCGGCGATCTGCCAGCCTGAGAAATTGGAGTTGCCGATGTATCGCACCTTCCCCTGGCGGACGAGGTCGTCGAGCGCGCTCAGAGTCTCCTCGATCGGCGTCTCGGGGTCGGGACGGTGCATCTGATAGAGATCGATATAGTCGGTCTTCAGACGCTTCAGGCTGGCCTCGGCGGCGGCCATGACATAGCGCCGCGATCCACCCCGCTCGAAAGGCCCGGCGCCCATGGGGCTGGCGAACTTGGTGGCGATGATCACCTCGTGGCGTTTGCCCTCCAACGCCACACCCAGCATGGTCTCGGACTTGGAGCCGCCATAGACATCCGCCGTGTCGAAGAAGGTCACGCCGGCGTCGAGGCAGGCATGGACCACCGCCGTGGTCGCCTCCTGGTCGATGCGCATGCCGAAATTGTTGCAGCCGAGGCCGACCTCGCTGACCTTGAGCCCGCTGGTCCCCAGACGGCGATATTCCATGACGTGTCCTCGACCTGGTCTCGCGTCTTGTTCGCCCTGAAGGGACACATCCCGCGCGAGCCTGTTCTGCCCGATAGGTTGGTCGCCTAACAAACTTTCCGGGTCCCGGGCAATCGCCCGCTGCGCAAAGGTCAAACGGCGAAGTCTGGGCGCGAGGTCTGGGGGTGGGATCGGCGCGCAGGCGGCTTGCGTCACGGCCAGAACCCCGCCAAGCCTTTCCGCATGCCTGACGCGTTCCCCGCCGCCGCCGCGCTCCCCGCAACCCCGCCCCAAGCGCAAGCCTTCCCGATCGACGCGGTGCGCGCCGCCTTTCCCGCGGTGACGCGAGCCGAGCCGCTCGTCCTGTTCGACAACGCCGCCGGCGCGCAGGTCCCCAAGCCGGTGTTCGAGGCGGTCAACGCCCATCTGCTCGAGCGCAACGTGCAGCGTGGCGGCCGCTACGCCATGAGCCAGGAGGTGGACGCCATGGTCGCCGCCGCCCGGGTCAGGGTCGCGGCCTTTCTCAACGCCACGGACCCGGACGAGGTCTGTTTTGGCATGAACGCCACGTCCTTCATCCGCCTGATCAGCCTGGCGCTCGGCCAGACCCTGGCGGGCTCGCCGCGGCGGCGGATCGTGCTGACCGAGATCGACCACGAGGCGAATATCGCCGCCTGGCTGGCCCTGGAGGCGCAAGGGGCGGAGATCGTCTGGTGGCGTTTGCGCGAGGACGGACGCTTGCACCTTGAGGACCTGGCCCCTCTGCTCGACGCGCGCACCCGTCTGGTGGCCTGCGCGGCGGCCTCGAACGCTCTGGGATCGGTCACTGATCTGGCGGGCGTCGCGCGCCTCGCCCACGCCGTCGGGGCCGAGCTGTTTGTCGACGCGGTCCACTATGCGCCCCATGCGGTGGTCGACGTGCAGGCCTGGGACTGCGACTATCTGGTGTGCTCGGGCTACAAGATCTTTGGACCCCATATGGGCTTTCTGTGGGGTCGGCGCGCGGCGCTGGAGGCCTTGCCGACCTTCCGCGAGGATTTCATCCCCGATACGCCCCCGTTCAAGGTCGAGGCCGGGACCTTCATCTACGAGAACGTCGCGGGCATGGCGGCGGCCCTGGACTACCTCGCCGATCTGGGGACCCGGATCTCCCCCGGCGCCGCCGATCCGTTGCGCGCGGCCATGGAGGCCATCGCCGCCTATGAACGGGGCCTGTCGATGCGGATGCTGGACGCCTTGACGTCGGTCGAGGCGCGGGTGTTCGGCGTCACCGACCCGGGCGAACTCGACGCGCGGCTGCCGACCTTCGGCTTCACCCTGCCCTGGGCCGAGCCGGCGAGGTTCGTCGAAGCCATGGCCACGGCCGGCTTCGCCCTGCGCGACGGGCACATGTACGCCCCGCGCCTGATCGCACGCCTGGGCCTCGCCTTCGAGGCCGGCCTGATCCGCGCCTCCCTGTGCCACTATAACAGCCCCGACGAGATCGACCGGTTCGCTGAGGTCCTGCGGCGGATGCATCGCGGGTGAGCGCGGTCGACGTCGCCCAGCAGGAAAGCGGCCTGCGCCGGGGCCTGGGCCGCGGTCAGGTGATCATGATCGGCCTTGGCGGGGCCATCGGAACCGGCCTCTTCGCCGGCAGCACCCTCGCCATCGGCTATGCCGGGCCGGGCGTCGTCTTGAGCTATGTCCTGGCGGGGCTGGTGGCCGCCGCCCTGGTGCTCAGTCTTTCGGAAATGGCCGTGGTCCATCCCTCGGCCGGCTCGATCGGCGTCTATGCCGAGACCTATCTCAACCCCTGGGCCGGCTTTGTCGTCCGCTATACCTACTGGGTCGCCGAGGTGATCGCCGTGGGCGGCGAGATGGTCGCGTGCGGCATCTATATGACCTACTGGTTCCCCGGCACGCCGGTGTGGATGTGGGCGCTCGGCTTTGGCGCCGCCCTTGTCCTGATCAACGCCCGCTCGGTGGCCCATTTCGGGACGGCGGAATACGCCTTCAGCCTGGTCAAGGTCGCCGCCATCATCGTTTTCATCCTGCTCGGGGGCGCGGCCATCTTCGGCCTGGGCGTCAAACCCATCGGCCTGACCCACCTGACCGCCTCGCCGGGCGGGCTGCTTCCTCACGGCCTGGGCGGGGTGTGGATGGCGATGATCGTGGGGATCTTTTCCTACAACGGCATCGAGGTGATCGCGGTCGCCTCGGGCGAGACCAAGGATCCGCAACGCGCCATTCCCGCGGCGTTGGGCGGCATGGCCCTGCGCCTGTTCCTGTTCTACGTCCTCTCCATGGCGGTGATCGTCACCGTGGTTCCGTGGCAGGCCATGGCCGCCAAGACCGTGACCGAAAGCCCGTTCGTACGGGTGTTCAGCTATATCGGCGTGCGCCACGCCGCCGGGATGATGAACTTCGTGGTCCTCACCGCCGCGCTCTCCAGCATGAACACCAACCTCTTCCTGTGCGGGCGGATGCTGTTTTCCCTGAGCCGCGGCGGTTACGCTCCCAGGCGCCTGGGGAGACTCAACCCGCAGGGCTCGCCCGCCTTCGCTGTTCTCCTCTCCGGCGTCTGCATGCTGGCCGCCGCGGCGATCTCCAAGCTGACCCCCTACGCCTACAATTACCTGCTTGGCGTGGCGCTGTTCGCCGCGATCATCGTCTGGATGATCATCCTCGCCAGCCACCTGGCCTTCCGCGCGCGGCGGCGAGGCGACCTTCCCTTCCGCACGCCGCTCTTCCCGATTCCGCAGATTTTCGGCCTGGGGCTGCTCGCCGCGCTCCTCGTCACAATGGGCCTCAGCCCGGACTGGAATGTCTCCTGGAAGGTGGGCGTGCCGTGGCTCGCCCTGCTGTCGCTCGCCTATGTCCTGGGCCGGAGGCGACGGGCTCAGGCCGCTTCGGGATAGGTCGCCGGAGCGGCGATCAGCCAGAAGGTGAGATCGGCCGAAAGGGCCTCCAGGCCCCAGGCGAGGCCGGGTGGGATGACGAAGGCGTCGTCGGGCGAAAGCGTGTGCGCCTCACCGGCCTCCAGCCGGCCCGAACCGGTCAGGACATAGCCCAGCAGGAGTTCGCCGCCGTGTCCGTCCAGGGTCAGGCGCGCGCCAGCCCCCGGGCTGCGCACCCGCCGCGCCTCGATCCGACCGCCGCTGGCGCCGGCGAGCCCCGCCGTCGCCTGTTCGAATCCGCCCCAGGACGACCAGACAGCCTCCGCGCCGCGGGCGAGCGCGAACCTCTGGCCGCCAAAGATGCGGGACGGATCGACCCGGCCGGTGGGCAGGAGGCGGTCAGGATCGGCCAGGGTCGCGTGGACCGCGGGAGACGCTACCTCGACCACCGAAAAGCCCGGCGAGGTCTCCAGCACGCGATGACGGATGGTCGGGGGTTGCAGGACGACATCGCCCGCGCCGAACAGGAACGGATCGCCCTGATCCTCATAGACAAGACGCGCCCAGCCCGAGCGGCAGGCGATGATCTGGGCGTTGAGACGGTGGTAGTGCACCCAGTCCGCGACCGGACCGCCTCCGGCGGAGCTGATTTGCGACGCGATGAACCGGCCGCCCAGACGCGAAGGGATCAGGTCGCGATAGAGAAGGTCGGCGCGGCCCGGCTCCGCCCCCTCCCCGGCCGGCGTGAAAACAAAGACGGGGTCGAACGCGCCGGGCGCGACCTCAGGTTCAACGGCGGGTGGGACGTGTATCCCCGACGGCCCCGTCACGGATTGGGGGGCCTGAAATCGAGGGCCGGGTCGAGATCGGCCGGATCCTCAAGCGGCACGCCGAAGCTGTTCAGGATCATCGAGACCTGAGTGTACTGACCGACCGTGAAGACGAGGTCCATCCGCGCCTTGTCATCGAACCAGCGGCCCAGCTCCGTCCACAGATCTTGGGGGATGAACTGGTCGGCGTGCAGGGCGTCGCAGGCGCGGATCAGGGCGCGCTCGGCCTCGCTCCAGCCGGGGGCGTCCGGACTCTGCTTAAGCCGCTCTACCTCGGCGGGCGTAAGGCCCGCCTCAAGGCCGATGCGGCGGTGCTGGGCGAACTCGTAGCCGGAGCGGCAGAGCCAGCCCACGCGCAGGATGACGATCTCGCGCTCACGCGGCGGCAGGGCGTTGCGCCGGGAGAGCACATAGGAGCCCCAGGCCAGGAACGCGGTGAGCGCCTTGGGCGCACGGGCCAAGGTGCGGAAGATGTTCAGCACCCTCTGGCCCTCGAAGGCGCTCAAAGCCGCGCGCGCCTCGGTGTCCAGCTCGGCGTCGGACAGGGGCGCGATGCGGGGGGTGGCAAGTCTCATGAGGCCCCGATCCTGATCCTGGCGCGATCCAACGCCCCCTCAGGCCTTGGCGGAGGATTTGCGCAGGTGCTCGCTCAGAAACCAGGCCTGAGCCTCGTTGAGGCGGATGATCTGGCTGACGATCAAATCGTTGGTCCCGTCATCGCCCAGGTCCGCCGCCTCGCGGGCCAGGGGTCGCACCTCGGTGAGGAGAATATCGTGGGCTTCCAGCAGCCGCTCGAGCTGCGCGGCGGCGCTTTCGCGATCTCTGGGCGGACGGGGGATCCGGCTCACCTCGATCACGTCATGGGCGGCGGCGATGGCCACCCCGCCCAGGGCCTGGACCCGCTCAGCCAGGGCGTCGGTGGCGTCCACCTGCTCGTTATAGTGCTTATCGAACAGCAGATGCAGCTCGTAGAACTGCTCGCCCGACGTCTGCCAGTGATGCTTCTTGTAGAGGTCGCGCAGGGCCATGGTCTGGGCCAGGGCGTGGTTCAACATGGCGACGGAGCGGACCCTGACATTCTCTCCAAGGCCGATCCGCACCGGGCTTACCTCGCCGTAGGTCTGGATCGCGCCTCGCGCCGCAGCCGTCATGGTCTCACCTTGTCTCTTGGGGATCGCCTCTGGCCTTTAAGTAGGCGCCGCCGGGCGCCGGGACAATGCCCGGCCCCCGTGTCAAAGCCTTTTGACGAACCCCTCGAGGGCCGCATTGCTCGCCTCCGGCGCCTCCTGTTGCACCCAGTGCCCGACCTTGGGGATCAGGACGCTGCCCCGGAAGTCGTCGCAGGCGGCGCCGGGATTGGCGTACAGGTCCGTCCCGCCGACAAAGCCGCGCACCGGGTCCTTTTCGCCGGCGACGAAGAAGCTCGGCTGGGCGATGTGCGCGCCGGCGAGATGGGCGAGCTCTGCAAAATCGAGGTTCTGAGCCCGATAGCGGTTGAGCGGACCGCGAAACCCGCCTGCCTCGAAGGCATCGATATAGACCTTGAGGTCGGCGGCGTTGAGCCAGGCGGGAAAGGGATCGGGGTCGGGGAGGCCATCGAGCATGCGCGCGTCAGGCCCCTTGACCATGTTCAGCCCATCGCGCGGGGCATCGCCCGAGGCCGAATAATAGACCTTGCGCAAGGCGGCGCCGACATCCGCCTCGAACTCGGCCTCGGCCGGGCCCTCAGCCTGGAAATAGAGCTGATAGAAGAAGCGGTCCTTGTAGAGAATCTTGGCCAACTCGATGAACGAGATGTCGCCGCGCGGCATGTAGGGGACGCTGAGACCCGCGACGGCCGTTACCTTGTCCGGGTGCAGCAGGGCGCTGTTCCAGACGATGGGCGCCCCCCAGTCGTGGCCGAAGAGGATCGCCTTTCCGCCGCCCAGGGCGTCGATCACCGCGGCCACGTCGCCGGCCAGCTCGCGCATCGTATAGGCCGCGACCGGGTGGGGTTTGTCGCTGCCGCCATAGCCGCGCACGTCGAGGGCCGCGACACGGAAGCCGAGCCGGGAAAAATGCGCCATCTGGTGTCGCCAGGAGTACCAAAGCTCGGGCCAGCCATGGACGCAGAGGATCAGGGGCCCCTCCCCCTCCACGGCCACATTGAGCGAAATCTCTCCGTTGCGGACGGTCGTGAATTCCAATGCTTCCTCCCTCATCGTCTCGCGCCAAGCGGGCGCAGGGACGTCGCGGAAGTCAAGACACAGGGCGGGGGGCGGCGCGCCCTCAGCACTCCACCTGATTCACCGCCAGGCCGCCGAGCGAGGTTTCCTTGTAGATCTCGCTCATATCCGCGCCGGTGCGCTTCATGGTGGCGATCACCTTGTCGAGACTGACCGAGTGCTGTCCGTCGCCCAGGAGGGCGAGGCGCGCGGCATCGATGGCTTTGACCGCGCCCATGGCGTTGCGCTCGATGCAGGGGATCTGGACGAGGCCGCCGATGGGATCGCAGGTCAGACCCAGATTGTGCTCCATGCCGATCTCCGCGGCGTTCTCCACCTGGGCGTTGGTCGCGCCAAGCGCGGCGGCGAGGCCCGCGGCGGCCATGGAGCAGGCCACGCCCACCTCGCCCTGACATCCCACCTCGGCCCCGGAGATCGAAGCGTTGCGCTTGTACAGGGCGCCGATGGCCGCCGCGGTGAGCAGAAAAGCCCGCCGGCCCCCGGCCGTCCCGTGATGGAAACGCATGTAGAAGCGCAGGACCGCTGGCACGACGCCCGCCGCGCCATTGGTCGGGGCGGTCACCACGCGACCGCCGGCGGCGTTCTCCTCGTTCACCGCCAGGGCCCAGAGATTGACGAAGTCCATGGCCGCCAGGGGATCGGTGAGGCTCCGCTCGGAGCGCGCGCGGATGGTCGCCAGCACCTGCCGCGCCCGGCGCTTGACCTTGAGGCCGCCGGGAAGCTCCCCGTCCTTGGTCAGGCCGCGCTCGATGCAGGCCTCCATGGCGTCGGCGATGGCGTCCAGCCTGGCCTCCACCTCCGCGCGGTCGAGGCGAGCCTCTTCGTTGCGCAGCATCAACTCGGCGATGGTCAGGCCATCGCGCGCCGCCATGTCCAGGAGCTCGCCCGACGAGGAGAAGTCATAGGGCCAGGACTCGCGCGAGGCCTCGCCGAGGGAATTGCCCAGCACCTCGTCCTCATCGCGGATGAAGCCGCCGCCCACCGAATACCAGGTGCGCTGCGCGATCTGCGCGCCGGCGGCGTCAAATGCGAAAAACGTCACTGCGTTGGGATGGAAGGCGAGGCGCTCGCGCCCGGCCCAGTCAATGTCCCGCGCCGGATCAAAGGACACGGGTCGACCGCCGTCCGGCTTCAGCTCGGCCCCCAGCGGCAGGGGCTCGCCCGCGGCCACCGCCGCCAGGACAGCCTCGGCGCGGTCGGCGACATAGGTGGCGGCGGTAAAGCCGGCCAGGCCCGCAATCACCGCCCGGTCCGTGCCATGCCCCCGGCCGGTCAGGGCCAGAGAAGCGTAGAGCTTGACGCTGACCCGCGCCACGTCGAGGTCGACGATACGCGCGGCGAAGGCGGCGGCGGCGTTCATCGGTCCCATGGTGTGCGAGCTCGACGGCCCCACCCCGAGCTTGAACAGATCAAAGACGCTGGATGTCACGACGCAACCACCTTCCCCCCCGACCCAGGCTTCCTATCAGGGCACGGCGTTCTTGGGCAGGGCGGCGATCTCCTGAGGGGTTAGTTTGTGCATGGCCGACACCGGGCAGCGATGCGGAATCCCGCTGCCGTGGTTGATCACCGTCGCCTCCACAGGATGGCAGATCCAGGGATCGCCCCTTTGCCCCTCAAGACCGATGTTCAGGCGGTAGGGCAACTCCAGGCAGTTCGTCATCAGGTCGAGACGCCAGACCTCGTTCACCGCCACGCGCACATAGACGGTGTGGGTGTCAGGCGCCGCGAACGTCTCCAGAAGCCGGGTGTTGATACACTGTTCGCCCGCCGCATGGGCCACGCCGGCGATCCCAAGTCCCAGGGCAAGGCTTCCGAGCACGCTGAACCGGAGGGCGCGACGCGCGGGCGCGGATTGACGTCTCATGGCCTGATCCTCCCGAACACCCCACTGACGCGGGACCATAGTCCCCGCACGGCGAATTCCCAGCCCTC
>DAIDGR010000088.1 GCA_027452265.1 Caulobacteraceae bacterium | reverse complement strand
CGGGCGCGGATGCGGGCCCGGACGCGTGAGGAGGACAGCGTCACCCTGATCGGGGCCGAGGACAGCTTCTGGAGCGACGCCTATCACCGGCTTCTGACCCTGCCCATCGGGGCCTTCTTCGCGGTCATGGGCGCCGCCTTTCTGGCGGTGAACGCGGTGTTTGCCGGCCTCTACATGCTGGACCCCGGCGGCGTCGCCAACGCCCGGCCGGGCCACTATGCGGATTATTTCTTCTTCTCGGTCCAGACCCTGGGATCGGTGGGCTATGGAACGCTGGAGCCCCGGGATTTCTACGCCAACGCCCTGGCGAGCCTGGAGGTCTTTACCGGCATTCTCAATCTGGGCGTCGCCGCGGGCCTGCTCTTCGCCCGCATCTCGCGACCCACGGCCCGGATCGTCTTTTCACGCCAGGCGGTGATCACGCGCTTCGACGGCCATCCGGCCCTGATCCTTCGCGCCGCCAACCGCCGTCGCAACCGGGTTCTGGAGGCGGAGGTGAGCCTGCTTCTGGTGCACGACACGGTCACCGCCGAGGGCGAGCGGTTGCGCCGGTTCGATGAGCTTAGGCCCGTGCGCGCCCGCAGCCCCCTGTTCTTCCTCACCTGGCAGATCATGCACGTCATCGACGAGACCAGCCCCCTTCACGGGGCGAGCGCGGAAAGTCTCGCCGCGCGCAACGCCGAGATCCTGGTCAGCCTTCGGGGCCTGGACGAAACCTTCGTCTCCACCATCCACGCCCGCATCACCTATCCTCCGGACCAGATCGTCTGGGGGCGTCGCCTGGCCGATATTCTGACCGATCTGCCGGACGGCCGCCGCGCCGTGGACATGGGTCGCTTCCACGAGATCGACTGACGGCCCGCGCCGTGCCGATTGCTCCGCCCGCCGGGCCAAGCTATGCCCGGTCTTCGTGCCATTTGGGGTGATGGATTCCTTGCCTTCCTCTGACTTCGACGCCGCCGACAGGCTCGAGACCCGCGCCCAGGCGAGGGCCAGCCTGATGCTGGGCGAGTGGGCCGCGCGGCTGATGGGCCTGAAGGATGTCGACGCCTACGCCCAGGTGGTGGTGCGCACCGGCGCGGAGCCTGGCGGGGAGGAGGCGATTCTTCGCCGGGTAAGCCACGACCTGGCGGATTCGGGGCTTGCCGTCGGAGCCGCCGAGGTGGCCGCGCGACACGCCGAGTTCCTCGCCCAGGCCCGGTCGCGGCCTGGGCTGACCCCGGGTCCATGACCGCAGCCGCCGAGCCCGCGGGGCGCGCGGGGCCTCTCACCGATCTCAAGGTCGTGGAGATGGGCCAGCTCATCGCCGGCCCGTTCTGTGGTCAGCTTCTGGGCGACATGGGCGCGGAGGTGATCAAGATCGAGCCGCCGGGCGCGGGCGACCCCATGCGGGTCTGGGGTCAGGCGGCGCCGGTCTGGTGGGAAGTGATCGCCCGCAACAAGAAGAGCGTCTCGCTCAATCTGCGCGACCCCGAGGGTCAGGCCCTGGCCCGGCGCCTGATCGGCCAGGCCGACGTGCTGATCGAGAACTTCAAGCCCGGCACGCTGGAATCCTGGGGCCTCGCCCCGGGCAGCCTGAGGGCCGATCACCCCGGCCTGATCGTGGCGCGCATGTCCGGCTATGGCCAGAGCGGGCCCTATAGCGACCGGGCCGGATTTGGCGGCATCGCCGAGGCCATGGGCGGCTGGCGGCGCCTCGTGGGCGATCCGGACCGTCCGCCCTCGCGCATGGGCGTCTCGATCGGCGACTCCCTGACCGCCAGCTACGGCGCCATGGGGGTCCTGGCGGCCCTGCATCATCGCGCGCGCACGGGCGAGGGTCAGGTGATCGACGCGGCCCTGTATGAGAGCGTCCTGCAGGTGATGGAGAGCCTGATCACCGAATACACCGCCGTGGGCTTTTCGCGGCAAAGATCCGGGCCGATCCTGCCCGGCATCGCCCCCTCCAATGTCTATCCCTGCGCCGACGGCGAATACATGATCGGGGCCAACGGCGATGGCCTCTTCCGGCGCCTGGCCAAGGTCATGGGCGCGCCCGAGCTGGCCGACGATCCGCGCTACGCCACGCACGAGGCGCGCGGGCGCCATCAGGGCGAGCTCGACGCCCTCATCGCCGACTGGACGCGGACCCTGACCGTGGCGGAGCTGGAAGCCCTGATGCTGGCCGAGGCGATCCCCGCCGGACGCCTCTACGGCCCGGCCGACATGGTCGAGGACCCGCACTTCAAGGCCCGCGAGGCCCTCATCCCGGTCGACAATCCGCGCTGGCCCGGCCTGATGATGCAGGGGGTGTTTCCCAAGTTCTCCGCCACGCCAGGCGCGGTTCACGGCCTCGCCCCCCAGAGCGTGGGCCAACACAACGCCGAGATCCTGGGCGAACGGCTTGGGCTCTCGGCGGAGGCGCTGGAGGCCCTGCGGTCGCGCGGGGTGATCTGATCCCCCCTTCCGTCACGGCGCCCTTGCCGAGGGCGTCAGGCGGGCCTTAGCTCGCCAGAGGCCTTGCGGGCGAAACCGCGATCGGGAGAGACGTCCATGCCCTCGCTGCGACAGGTGAGCCGCGCCGACGCCGTCGCGGCGGGGCGCGATCTTGTGCTGCGCTATTATGACTTCCTGTTCGGACCCGAGCGCGACCCGGTGGCGCAGCCGGGCACGGCGACCGGCACGCCGGGCGACTGGTGGACGGTGTTCGCCCTGGTCCCGGACATCTTCAAGCACGCGGTGGAGGGCTTCGCGGTCTATCGCAACCCCGCGCGCACGCTGGATCCGGTGCTGCGCGAGCTCGGCCAGACCCGGGCCGGCTGGGTCAAGGCGAGCCAGTTCGTCTTCTCGCAGCACTGCAAGTCTCTGCGCGGCCTGGGGGTGAGCGAAGAGAAGATCGCCGCCATCCCGCACTGGCAGGTGGCCGATGTGTTTGACGACACGGAGCGCGCCGTCCTCGCCTATGCCGACTGCCTGTGCCAGGCGGGCGGACGGACGCCCGACGCCCTGATGGCCAAGCTCAAGACCCTGTTCACCGACGAGCAGATCCTGGAGTTCACCTACATCACCTGCCTCTATGACATGCACGCGGTGATGACCCGGGCCCTGCGCCTGGAGTTCGACGACCGCGACGATCCGATTGTCGAAGTCGCCGCCCCCGCCGACTTCAGCGCCGCCGATTTCCTCGGCGGACGCCCCGCGCCGAGGCGTCCGGCCGATGGCGCTTGAGGCCAAATCGGCTCGCCGGGCCCCTGCGGTGGGAAGAAGCCGACCGGGCGCCGCGCCATGCGCGCAAGGGCCAGAAGATCGTGTAAGGCTCCGCGTCTTCGCCGGCTCCGCGAACACACCACAGGGTCCAGGGATAGACGAATGATCGGTGCGGGACTGGCCATTCTGGGCGCGATCGTCGCCAGCATTATCGGCCTGATCGGCAATCGCGAGGGCTCGCCCGGGCAGAGGCGATGGCTGGCCCTGTTTATCATCTTCGCCGGGGCGGTGAGCTGCGTCGGCGCGGTGGTCGCGTTCCGCGACTCCGAGGACGCCCACCGGCAGATCACGTCCCTGCAGACCTCGCTGAATGTCGCGAACCGTTCGATCGGCGACCTCGCCGTCCTCGACCGTCTGGGCGGAAACGGCGTCTATGATGTCCAGATCGCCGCCGATACGGCGCCCGAGCGCCTGGCCCCCATCGCGCGCAATATGGAGGGCCAGTTTGGCGGCGACGCCGCGCGGTTCGTCTGCATCGCCTATCCCAGACCCGGGTCCGGGCAATATCGCCTTCTGTTCGGCCACGACGTCCCCCTGGCCTCGGCCGAGGTGTTCATGCGCGTGGCCAGCCTCAAGGGGTTCTCCAACGGCGCCCCCGAGATCCATCGCGAGGCGACCTCCCCCACCCGCTGCTGGACGGCCCAGGTCCCGTCACCGGCCCCCACCCCGGCGCCTTGAGCCCCGCGTCGACACGCCCGAACCCATGACTCTGCCCGATCTTCGCGCCGACTGCGCGCGGTGCGCCGCCCTGTGCTGCGTGGCCCTCGCCTTCGACCGAGGCGGGATGTTCGCCTATGACAAGCCCGCGGGCGAGCCGTGCCGGCATCTTCAGGCGGCCGGAGGGTGCGCCATCCACGCACGGCGCGCGGCCGAGGGCTTTGCGGGCTGCATCGCCTATGACTGCCTGGGCGCGGGCTCGCGCGTCACGGCGGAGCTGTTCGGCGGGCGAGACTGGCGCGAGGCGCCCGAGCTTCTGGGCCCGATGATGCAGGCCTTTTCCGCCGTGGAGCGGGCCCATCGCGGGCTCGCCCTGCTGGCCGAGGCGGCCAAGCTGCCCCTGTCGCCGCTTCAGAAAGGACAACTCTCAAGCCTCGCCGCGGCCCTGACCGAGGCTGGCGGGGACCTGGAGGCGGTCATGCGCCTGGACGCGCCCACCCAGGCCTTCCTGCGCAGCTTGGGCGATCGGGTCAGGCGGCGGGGGTGACATCCAGGCCGTGGGCGATCATCGCGCCCTCGCCGAACACGCGCCGGAACACCGTGTCCACCTGGGTGAAGTTCAGGGTCTCTTCGAACAGGGGCTCAAGCTCGGCGCGGCTCAGATGCGCGCTCACCTCGGGGTCGGCGGCGAGGAAGTCGATGAACCGCCCGCCCTCGCGCCAGACCCGCATGGCGTTGCGCTGAACACAGGCATAGGCCGCCTCGCGCGCCATGCCCTTCTGGGTCAGCTCGAGCAACACGTTCTGCGAGTGCACCAACCCGCCCAGCCGGTCGAGATTGCGGCGCATGTTCTCGGGATAGACCACCAGCCCGTCGATCACCGAGGCCAGGCGCGCCAGGGCGAAGTCGAGATGCACGGTGGCGTCCGGCGCGATCCCCCGCTCGACGGAGGAGTGGCTGATGTCACGCTCATGCCAGAGGGCGACATTCTCCAGGGCCGGAAGGACGGCCGAGCGGACGAGGCGCGCCAGGCCGGTCAGGTTCTCGGTGAGGATCGGATTGCGCTTGTGCGGCATGGCCGAGGAGCCCTTCTGGCCGACCTCGAACTTCTCCTCCGCCTCCAGAACCTCGGTGCGCTGAAGGTGGCGGATCTCGACCGCCAGGCGCTCCATGGAGCTGGCCACCACGGCGAGGGCGGCGAAATAGGCGGCGTGCCGGTCGCGCGGGATCACCTGGGTCGACACCGGCTCGACGCGCAGATCGAGCTTTTCGGCGACATGCGCCTCGACCGACGGATCGACGCTGGCGAAGGTCCCCACGGGACCGGAAATGGCGCAGGTGGCGATCTCGAAGCGGGCCATGGCCAGGCGCTCCTTGGCCCGGACGAACTCCGCATAATGGCCGGCCAGCTTGAGGCCGAAGGTGGTGGGCTCGGCATGGATGCCGTGGCTGCGACCCACGCACGGCGTCAGGCGGTGCTCGAAGGCCCGCCGCTTAAGCGCGGCCAGCACCTGATCGACGTCCTCGATCAGAATGTCCGTGGCCCGGGCGAGCTGCACCGCCAGGGTGGTGTCGTTGACGTCGGAGGAGGTCATGCCCTGGTGCAGAAAGCGCGCCTCGGGCCCGACGATCTCGGTGACGTGAGTCAAAAAAGCGAGGACGTCATGGCGGGTGACGCGCTCGATCTCGTCGATCCGGTCGACGTCGAAGACCGCATCCCGGCCGCCGGCCCAGATGGCCTCGGCCGCCGCCTTGGGGATCACGCCAATCGCCGCCATGGCGTCGGCGGCGTGAGCCTCGATCTCGAACATGATGCGAAAGCGGGTCTGGGGCGACCAGACGTCCGCCATGCGGGGTCTCGTATAACGCGGGATCATGACCCCCCCGTTTAGGCGGTTGCGCCCGCCTGCGAAAGGCCTTCACGTGCGCGCCGCGGGCCCCCGAAGCGGAAGCCCCCGCCCATGCGCTTAAGACGCCAGGAGGATTGCCCATGCCCCGTACCGCCCCCCGCACCACCGCCCATACCGCTCTCTGGCGCCCTCTGGCCCTGGCCCTGATGGCCGGCCTCTCGCTTGGCGCCCTGTCCGCGGCGCCGGCCCAGGCCCAAGGTCAGGGTCAAACTCAGGGCGCGGACACAACCCGCGACCTGCTGCAGGCCCTCTCCAACGCACCGGGGCCGTCAGGCTTCGAGGAGCCGGTGCGGGCGATCATGGTCAAAGCGTTCAAGCCCTATGGCAAGGTCAGCTATGACGGCATGGGCTCGGTGATCGTCGAGAACGGAACCAGCGGGCCCAAGGTGATGCTCGACGCGCACATGGACGAGCTGGGCGGCGAGACCCGGCGGATCACCGCCGACGGCTTCGTGACCATGCAGATGCTGGGCGGATGGCTGGACGAGGCCCTGCCCGGCCAGCGCTGGATCATCATCGGATCCAAGGGCCCGGTCCAGGCGGTGAGCGTGATCCGCGACATCCACGTGATCCCCCCCGAAGAGCGCGGCAAGCCGTTCAATCGCGAGAACCTGTTCCTCGACGTGGGCGCGAAGTCGGCGGCCGACGCCGCGGCGCTCGGCCTGGAGGCGGGCGATCCGGTCGTGCCCGACTCGCAGTTCGTCGAGATGACCGGGGGCGGCCGCTATATGGGCAAGGCCTGGGACGACCGGGTCGGCTGCGCGGTGGTGATCGAGGCGCTCAAGCGCCTGGCCAAGGAGGGCCATCCCAACCGGCTGTTCGTCGCCGCCACCACCCAGGAAGAGATCGGCCTGCGCGGCGCCCAGACCGCGTCCAATGTCATCCTGCCCGACATCGGCATCGCCATCGAAGGCGGCATGGCCGGCGATCAGCCCGGGACCCATCCCGATGAGAGCAACAGCAAGCTGGGCGGCGGGCCGGACCTGTTCATCTATGACGTCAGCGCCCTGCCCAATCGCAAGTTCACGGCCATGATCCGCCAGACCGCCAAGGAGATCGGCGTGCCGGTGCAGCTCGATCTCGTCTCCGGCTATGGCGACGACTCGGCGATGATGCAGAAGGCCGGCGGCGGCGCCCCGACCATGAATATCGGCGTACCGGTGCGTTACATGCACGTGCACAGCGGCATCATGGACCGCAAGGACTTCGACGAGACGGTGGATCTGGTGGTGGCCGTGATCAAGCGGCTGGACGCCAAGACCGTGGCCAGCCTGCGCGACTTCACCCCGCCGGGCGAATAGGGCCGGCTCAGAGCGGCGTGGCGGCGGCCTCGGCAAGGCGCGTCTGCAGGCCGAACGCCGCCAGCACATAGTGCAGGCTGCCCCAGGCGTAGAAGAGGGCGGTGATCAGGATGCCCTGGCGGGTGGCCGTCACCAGGGCGCCGTGACAGGCGGCGGCGCGGGCGGCGCTCGCCCCCGCCGGCGCCGCGCCGCCCGGACAGAGATGGGCGAAGCTGGCGCCATGGGCCGGCGCGGCGGCGAACAGCTGGGCCAGGCCGGCGAGCAGGCCCCCGCCTCCCGCTGAGGTGAACTGAGTCTGGGCCAGAAAGTGAACCTGGGCCAGATGGTCGATGATCAGGCCGGTGAGCAGGGGCCCGCCGCCCAGGGCGATGAGGTTGAGGAACAGGAACATCACGGCCGTGGCCGTCGCGCGCCGGTGCGGGGGCATGACGTTCTGAACCACGCCATAGGTCGGGCCCAGATAGGTGTAATGAAACACCCCCGGCAGGGCGAGGATCAGGGCCGCCACATGCCAGTCGCCGCGCGTATAGCCCAGGAGATAGAGGGGCGTGGCGATGGCCAGGCCAATGGCCGGGGTCAGCGCATACCAGCGCCCGCCGTGGCGGCTCGCCCAGTCGCTGACAAAGCCGCCCAGCAAGGTCCCAAGGCCGGTGGAGACCCCGCCGATCAGGCCAAAGATCAGGCCGACCGTGGCGTAGTCGAGGCCGAAGGCGCGGGTGAAGTAGGGGGCCGAGAACTGGCCGATCCCATAGCCGCCCACCGAGGTCAGGGTGATGCCCAGCACCATGTGAAGGATCGGCCAGCGGCCGAACAGCTCGCGCGTCACGGCCCAGAGCTCGGCCAGCTCGTGGCCAAGGCCGCCCCGCCGGGGGCTTGCCGCCGCCACGGCCGAAGGCCCATCCGCGGCGCCCCGCGCCGGCTCGCGCACCAGAAGCTTGATCAGGATCGCCAGGATCAGGCCCGGCGCCCCGACGGTGATGAAGGCCACCCGCCAGCCATAGGTCTTGGCCAGCCAGCCGCCGGCCACGGCGCCGATCATGGCCCCGAACGGGATGCCGAAGGCGTAGATCGCCAGGGCCGAGGCGCGACGCTTGGCGGGATAATAGTCCGAGATGAGGGACTGGGCCGGCGGCGTGCAGCCCGCCTCGCCAATCCCCACCCCCACCCGCAGGGCCAGGAGCGAGAGGAAGCTGCCGGCGAAGCCGCAGGCGGCGGTGAAGCCCGACCACAGCACCACCGCCACGGCGATGATGTTGACCCGGTTGAAGCGCTCGGCGAGCCGGGCGATGGGGAGGCCCATGATGGTGTAGAGCAGGGCGAAGGCCATGCCGCCCAACAGGCCGAGCTGGGTGTCGGTGATCTTGAGGTCGAGCTTGATCGGTTGGCCGAGAATGCCGACGATGGTGCGGTCGATGAAGTTGAAGGTGTAGGCCGCCAGCATGAGGCCCAGCACCAGACGGCGATAGCCCGCGCGGGCGGCGTCGCCTTGTTGGGCGGGCAGGGCCGATCCAGCCATGGCGCGTCGCTCCCTCGCGGTGCGCCCGTGATCTGGCGCTTATGTGGGTCTGCGTCGGAAGATCGAGTCGCCGACGGTTCGTGACGAGGAGACAGTCGTGGAATTGATCATTGGCGACAAGGTCTGGTCGAGCTGGTCCATGCGGCCCTGGCTTGTGATGAGGCGCACCGGCGCCCCGTTCGTCGAGACCCTCGTGCATCTGCGCGAGCACGAGGCCACCACCGCCAATATCCGCGCCGCCGGATCGCCCACCGGCCTCGTCCCGGTGCTGCGCGACGGCGACCTCACCGTCTGGGACAGCCTCGCCATCAGCGAGTATCTCGCCGATCGCTTTCCCAAGGCCCGGCTCTGGCCGGCGGACCCCGCCGCCCGCGCCCTGACCCGGGCCGCGGCCGCGGAGATGCATTCGGGCTTCCCCAATCTGCGCCGCCAGCTCTCCATGGACCTCGCCCGCCGCGCGCCCGTGGACCTGGAGCCGGCGACCAAGGCCGAGATCGCCCGGGTCGTGGAGCTGTGGCGGCTGTTGCTGGGCCGTTTCAGCGGACCGTATCTGGGCGGCGCCTGGTCGATCGCCGACGCCTTCTACACCCCTGTGGCCACGCGCTTTCGCTCCTACCAGGTCGATCTCGCCGCGTTTGGCGACGACGGCGCGGCCGCCGCCTACGCCGCCCGCCTCCTGGCCGAGCCGGAGTTTCTGGACTGGGAGCGCGACGCCCTGAAATAAGCAGAGCTTGGCGACCCTGTAACCTTGCCGGACAAGGGAGCCTCCGCCGCCCGATTCGGCGCGGCGGCCGGGCGGAAGACAGGGGGCGTTGATGGGCGGTATCGGAGGCCGTATCGGGCTGGCGGCCATGGTCGCGGCGATGGCCGCTCTCGCCCACGCCCAGACGTCCGGGGCCACGGCCGACGGCGCCCCGGCGCCCGCGAGCCCGCCCTTCACCCAGGACAGCACCGTCTTCGCCCCGGACGGGACCGCCTATATCCAGCGCATCGTTCCCATCCCCCCGACCGTGAGCGCCGAGGCCCGGGCTTTTCTGATGGAGGACGCCGCCCCGGCGGGGCCGCCCCAGCCTCCCCTCACCCTCGCCGAACGGCGCGAGCGGGCTGAGCGCCGTGTGAGGCGCGACGGCAACGTCGCCCTCGTCAAATATCCCGCGATCGTTTCATCGGCGACCATCGCCGGCGTGCGCGTGACCCGCGTCACCCCCCTGCCCTCGGCCGGTCCCTTGCGGCCGCTGGTGCTGATCAATGTCCACGGCGGCGGTTACAAGGTCGACTGCTGTTCGCTGGTGGAGAGCGTGCCCCTGGCCAATCTGATGCGCGCCGAGGTGATTTCGGTGGCCTATCGCCTGGCGCCGGAGCATCCCTTTCCCGCCGGGGTGGACGACGTGATCGCGGTCTATCAGGCGGTGCTCAAGACCCACCCCGCCTCGGCCGTGGCCATCTATGGCACCTCGTCCGGCGCGGTGATCACCGGAGAGGTAGCGGTCGCCCTCAAGCGGCGCGGCCTGCCCGAGCCCGGCGCCCTGGGCATCTTCTCCGGCTTTGGCGACTTCTCCAGCGAGACCGACTCCAAGGCCTTCTTCTCTCTGGACGGCCTCGATGGCGTGACCGCGCCCACCGGCAAGATCATGGGCAACCAGCGCGACTATGTGGGCGCGACGCCCCTGACCGATCCGATGCTCTCGCCCATGAAGGGCGATCTTTCAGGCCTACCGCCGACGCTCTTCCTCACCAGCACGCGCGACGCCTTCCTGAGTGGGACGAGCCTGTTCGAGCGGGCCATGCTGCGGGCCGGAGACGATGCCGAGCTGGTGGTGTTCGAGGCCCTGCCTCACGCCTTCTGGACGATTCCGATCCTGCCGGAGAGCGACGAGGCCGATCACCTCATGGCGCGGTTCTTCGATCGGCATCTGCACGCCGACGAGGCGCCCGCCCAGCCCTAAGCCTGAACCTGAGCCGGGCGCGCGGCCCCTGGCGTCAAGCGGCCTGCGCCATTCGCGCGACCTCGTCCCAGGTCGTGGCCGCAAGGGCCGGCAGGGCGTTCATGCGGCCAAGCCAGGCGACCAGATTGGGGCGCGCGGCCGTCAGCTCGGCCCATTCGGGCGTCATGGCCAGGAAGTCGATCTGCGCCGCCAGCATCAGGTCGGCCAGGCTGAGCGCCTCGCCGGCGAAATGCGTCTGATCGCCGAGCAGGCGGGACAGCTCGGCGAACACCTGATGGGCCCGGGGCATGGCGGCGGCGATCGCCGTCTCGTCCGGCGTCAGGCCCATGAGACGCGGACCCACCACCCTCTGAAAGGCGATGATGTTGCTGCAGCCCTGGAACAGGTACCAGTCGCTGATGTTGAGGGCCTGATCCATGCGCGCGGCGGCGCGCGGGTCGGCGGGCGTCAGCGCGGGCGCCGGAAGAACCCGGTCGAGATAGCGCAGGATCGCCTGGACCTCGTAGAGGCGGAAATCCCCGTGATCGAGGACCGGAACCCGCCCGAACGGATGGCGCGCGAGGTGCGCCTCTTCCCGCAACGTCCCCGGGACGACGGTCTCGAAGCGATAGGTCGCGCCCTTCTGCTCCAGCGTCGCCAACACCGCCCGGCCAAACGGACTGCCGGGAATGGAGTGCACCACAAAATCGGTCATCGTCGTCCCCTCGCGCTCGCTATCGACACGGCCGGACCCGCGCGCATCGCCGATCCGGGGCGAACATTCCGGCCTGCCCCACGCCTTTTGGATTGAGCCGGGCCTGCCTGAGGCGGGTGAAGCCGACCCCATCATGGCCCGGGTCTTCCCCAGGCGCTTTGGCGGCGGGGCGAAGGCCAAAGCCTCGCGGGGGTGAACCGGGTCGACAAGCGCCAGGGCGCAAGGGCGCGAGACTCATCGTTGCGACGTCTGGCGAGCGCAAGGCGTCAGATTGTACCAGGGCATATGAAGCGCGCCCGGGTGAGCCGCCACACAGACCTCATCGCCGTCGGCCCCGGCGTCGAACAGCGCTTTTGAAACGACGAAATCGAGCGTTGCACCTTCGGGGTGTCCGTAGGCCTGTATCCTGAACTCGTATTGTTTTGATCGGCCTCCGGCGATGAAGCGGTCGACCACGACGCCGATATGAAACGCGGGCGGCGCGCGATCGAGCAGGCGATCCAGGCATATCGACGCGCCGTAGCCGTAAATCCCTCCGACAATCACCATTGCCGCCACATCGAGAGGGCGACGCGACGCGGACCGCGCGCCAAACCAGGCAATGGCGCCAAACGCCGCGGCCGCGAGCCCCGCCGCGATCTTCGCCGGCTGGAGCGCCACCACGGGCAGGTCCATGGCACGAAGACCCAGGGCAAGGACTGGGGCGCCGAAGACAACCGAGAGGTGCGGTCCGCCGCCCCTGCCCAGCCGCATCGGGATTATGGCTCCGCGTGCGCCGAAGACGATGGCCGCGCCGACGAGGGGAAGGACAATCTCCGCGAACACAGCAAGGTCATAGGGCTGGGGCACGAACGTCCCCCAAAGCATGATGGCGCCCGCGCCAAGGTTCATCATCCCCGTGAGCTTTTCGAGCGTCTGCAGCCTGGCGGCCCGCGACCGCGCATCGGCGCCAAACACCGGGTCGCTGGCGAGGCTCTTGGCGTCCTCGGTATCGATATTGGGAATGCCTTCGAACCAGGCGTCAAAGGCGGCGTCGGGGTTGAACCTGTAGACGGTCATCGGGAACCGGCCCGGCGTCTTGGAGAAGACCGTCACGTAGTCGGCGATGCTTTGGGGCTGGCAGGGACGCAGTCCCTTGATATCGGCGCGTCTCATGCTTCGGTTGAAGAGACCGTAGCGGGTCTCGACGCGATCCGGATAGAGCACGGTCGCGGCGCCCATCGCGAACCGAACAACGCAAATCGCGATGCCGACGGGAATAAGCGCGGAAAGCGCGAACGCGGTCCTTCCCCCCAGGTGGGGATGCGCGGCCTGGTATGCGGGAGACGCGAGGGAGAGCAAGGCCCCGCCAAAGGCCACGAATCCCGCCGCGCAGACGAACAACACAATCCGCAGAGGTCTGTCCATCGGATAGATCAGCGGCCCCGACTCTGCGGCCGCATCCGGCTTCGCCCCGCTTGGTCCGCTCATCTCCGCCCCCTTCATCCGCGTCGCCGCACGTCGCCAGCGTGTAGACGCCTAGCTAACCGACGCGCCGGAGATTCCAAAAGTCGCCTCGGTCGCCGGCGCCGCGCCAGTGATGCGGTCAGGGCCGGACTCGGCTCGAACATTGGAGGTTTCACCTGAGACCTGTTCGTCGGACTTCCTTAAGCGCGTCAAAACAGCCCCAGCGCCTTGAGGCTGGCCACGCCTTCGCGGCCGACGACGATGTGGTCGTGGACGGCGATGCCCAGGGTCTTGCCCGCGTCGGCCACCTGGCGGGTCATGGCGACGTCGGCGGAAGACGGCGTCGGGTC
>DAIDGR010000087.1 GCA_027452265.1 Caulobacteraceae bacterium | reverse complement strand
CTCCACCACCTCCCGCGATTTGGAGAAAAACCGGTGGCCGCCGATGTCGAACAGATAGCCCTTATAAGCCGCCGTACGGCTGATCCCGCCCACCAGAGCCGGATCCTGCTCCAGGACCAGCACGCCCGCGCCCTGCTTGGCCAGGCAATAGGCCGTGGTCAGGCCCGCCGGCCCGCCGCCGATCACCAATGTTTCGATTGGGGCGATTTGTTTCATATTCTAGGTAACTTTAATATTTCTTACAACTTGTAAATATAATCCGTAACTGTGAATTTGTAAAATCTATATTTGGCGTGTCTGGTTCTTTGCGCGGCCAGGATAGGGCGGTAGGAAGACACCCAATGGTTAAGGTCTCGACTCCATCGCGCGCGTCGGAGCGGCCGGAGAGGCCGGAGCGGATCCTGTCGCGCCTGTCGCCGACGCCCGATCTGACGTCGCCCGGCCGCATGATGGTCCTGGCCGCGGCGATTGCCGTCCTGATCGCCTGCCTGTTCTGGCGGAAGGCCGGTCTCGCCCAGAGCTATGGCGATACCGACGACGCGATGCGCCTGGTCCTGGTGCGGGACCTCCTGGCGGGACGGGGCTGGTACGACCAACTTGTCACCCGCCTACAGCCGCCTCAGGGCCTCTACCTCCATTGGTCGCGTTTGTTGGATGGCGGCCTGGCGGGGGCCATCGCGCTCGCCCGCACGGTCCTGCCGCCGGACAAGGCCGAGCTCCTCGCGCGGGGCCTATGGCCTCCGGCCTGGATTGCACCCTCCGCCTTCGCCGTCCTTTGGCTCGCCCGCCGACTGGGCGGGGCGGGCGCGGTGGTGGTGACCGCGACCCTGCTGGCCGTCAATCTCAACCTCTATGCGCAGTTCGGTCCAGGCCGGATCGATCACCACAACGTCCAGATCGCCATGGCCCTGCTCGCTCTTGGCGGCGCGGTGGCGGCGCGCGACACGGCCCGGGGCGCGGCGATCGCCGGACTCGCCACCGGCCTTGGGTTGGCCATAGGGCTGGAGGCCGCCGCCTTCGAGGCCATGATCGGCGCCTGGTTCATGGCGCGTCTGGCCTTCGACCCGGGCCGCGCGCGACCGACGGCCGCCTATGGGGCGAGCCTCGCCCTGACGGCCCTCGCCGCCTTTCTGATCCAGACCCCGCCCTGGCGCTGGTCGCTGTCGGTGTGCGACGCCCTGGCGCTGAACTCCGTGGCGGCCCTGATCGCGGCGGGCGGCGGCCTTGCCCTGGCGGCGGCCTTGGCGGGGCGGCTGTCCACGGGGGCCCGCATCGCGCTTCTTGGTCTGGTCGCCGGTCTCAGCCTGGGCCTCTATCTGGGCCTGCATCCGGCGTGCCTGGCCGGGCCCTTCGCCGGGGTCGATCCGGGGGTGCGGACCCTTTGGCTCAACCGGGTGCAGGAGGTGCAGCCGCTCTGGGTGCTGTTCCGTCTGAGCCGGACCAATGCGATCGCCGCGAGCCTCTATCTGGCGGCTGTCCTGGCCGCCGGGGCGTGGCTCGTCCGCCGGCGCCTGCGGGCGGAGGCCCGCCCGTCCGGATGGGAGCTGGGCTTGATCCTGGGCCTTGCCCTGGCGGCGGGGGTCATGGGCGTGAAGGTCTGGCGAATGTGCGCCTATGCCTTCTGGTTCGGCGCGCCGGTGCTGGGCGCGGCCCTGGCGAGCCTCGGCCCGCGAGGTGGGCGACCCTTCGCGGAACGCTTCCTGCCCGCCGTCGCCCTGGGCGTCGTCGCCTCGCCCGGCATCGCCGCGGCGGCCCTGATCGGTCTCATCGACCGGCTGGACCCGCCATCCCATACGCCTGAAGCGCCGCAGGCGGCCGCTCGGGCCTGCTTCGACCCGGCCGCCTACCGCCGCCTCGCCTCGCTCCCGCCGGGTGAGGTCCTGGCCGAGCCGGACGTCGGACCTTTCATTCTGTTGTTCACCCGGGACTCGGTCCTGAGCGCGCCGTATCACCGCATGGGGCCGGCGATCGTCCGGGCGCATCTGGCGCTCGATGCGCCGCCGGGGGTCGCGGCGGAGCGGGTCCGCGCGCTGCACGCCCGCTACATCGTAACCTGTTTGGGCATGCCGCCGCTTGGCGCTTCGCCGGGTCTCGATGCGCGCCTGCGGGGCGGCCGCATCCCGGACTGGCTTGCCCCGCTATCGGCCCCGGGAGAGCGCTTGAAGATCTATCGCGTCGAGGGGGCTGGCGCGCGGGACGAAATCCGCCCCGACTGACGCGCCCCGAGGGGGACGTGTTCCGCCGGACCCAGGCACGGTTTTAATGATGGATCGTCGCCAGAACCTGGATGATCGCGGGGCCGATCAGCACGATGAAGAGCGGCGGGAGGATGAAGACGATCAAAGGGATGGTCAGGGTTGCGGGCAGCCGCGCGGCCTTCTCCTCGGCCTTCATCAACCGCTCCTTGCGAAACTCGTCGGCAAGGACGCGCATGGACTGCGCCAGGGGCGTGCCATAGCGTTCACTTTGGGCGAGGGTGTTCACCAGACTGCGCACCGAGGCCATGTCGGCGCGCTTGGCCAGATTGGCCAGAGCATCGCGCCGATTGGGCAAGAATCCGAGTTCGATCGCGGTCAGGCCCAGCTCGTCGGCGAATTCGGGGCTGTTGGGCGCCATTTCCCGGGCGACGCGGGTAAAGGCGGCATCGAGGCCGAGGCCGGCCTCGGCGCAGATGACGAACAGATCGAGAGCGTCAGGAAGCTGACGCTGGATCAGCTGCTGCCGCTTCTTGGCGGCGTTGCTGACATAGAGATTGGGGAGATAGGCGCCAGCCAGCGCCCCGCCGAGCCCCGCCGCGGCCTGGATCAGGCCGTTGGCATGGCGATCGATCAAGGGCGTGGCGAGAAAGGCGAGGATCGCCAGGATCGGCGGCGAGGCGAGGCGAAACCCGAGAAACAGGGTGATCGAGTCCGGCGACCGCCATCCGGCCTTGGCCAGGGCCTCGGTGGCCTTGCGCACCTCCTCGCCCCGGTTCAGGCGTAGCCGTTCCAGCACCCTGCGCACCAGATTGACGGGCTTTCCGGGACGGACCCGGCGACGGGGCTGCGCCAGGAGCTGGTCGCGAAGCTCCTTGCGGCGCCGGGCGTGAGCCCGCGCCCGGACATTGACGAACTCGCCGGGTGTGAAGGCCCGATAGAGAAGCACCAAGGCGACGAAATTCGCGGCCGCCGCGACGATATCGATCAGCACGACGGACGACGAACCGCCCGGCAGGAGCGCGTCGAGGTTCATATCTCGAACCTCACCATCTGCGACATGATGAAGACGCCGATCGAGAGCCAGACGAAACCGCCCAACAGGAGCACATGGCCCAGCTCGGTGGTGATCAGCGTCATGATGTATTTGTGGGCGACGACAAACAGCAGGGCCGACATGGCGAAGGGCAGGGAGCCGATGATCGTGGCGGTGGCCATGGCTTCGGAGGACATGGCCTTGACCTTGAGCTTCATCTGCTCGCGCATGCGGACCATGTTGTCGAGGTTCTGCAGGGTCTCGGCGAGGTTGCCGCCGGTCTCGCGCTGGATCGCCATGGTGATGACCAGGAAGTTGAACTCCGGCAGGGAAATCCGCCGCGCGACCCCCCACAGGGCGTCGTCGAGGCTCTGGCCCAGCCGAACCTGATCGGCCACCCGGCGAAATTCCTCCCCCACGGGATTGGGGGTCTCGCGTCCGACCAGGATGATGCATTCGGAGACCGGGAGGCCCGCCTTGAGGCCGCGAACCATCAGCCCGATCGCGTCGGGGAAGAGTTTGAAGAACCGCTTCTGCCTCGCGCCGATACGGCTGTTGATGAAGAGGTGAGGGAGCACAAGGCCTGCGAACAGGGCCACCAGAAGGGCGAGCGCGACGGGCGTCTTTTCCACCAGGGCAAGGATCAGGGCCGCCAGGGCGGTCCCTCCGGAGACCGCCAGATAGCCGCCGAGGGTCAGTTGCAGGCCGCTGGCGGCGAGACGCTGGCGGATCGCCTCGGGCCTTGGAAGCACGCGCGCGGCGAACACGTCGATCCCCTTTGGCGCGCCGCGCCGCAACTGAAGGGCCGTGGGCGCCGCGTGCTGTCGGCGACGGGCGCCCAGGCGTCGGGCGCGGGCGGACAGCCGCCGCCCGCCGGCCCCCGCGAGCATCAGGCCTATCCCGCCAAGGCCCAGGAAAAAGATCAGGACCAGGAGGATGAGGGCCGGAGACATCAGCCCATGGCCTCCATCAGCAGGCGATCCAGGCCATAGTATTCGGCCTTGGGCATGAAGTTCGGCCGGAGTCCCGAGGACTCGAACGTGCCGCGCAGCATGCCGTCGGCGCCCTGGCCCTCGAACTTGTAGCTGAACAGCTCCTGGGTGGTGATCACGTCACCTTCCATGCCGACGATCTCGGTGATGCTGGTGACCCGGCGCATACCATCCCGCATCCGGCTGATCTGAATGATCATGTGCACCGCCGCGGCGATCTGGGTGCGCACCGCGCGGCTGGGCAGATTGATGCCCGACATGCCGACCATGTTCTCCAGGCGTGTGAGGGCCTCGCGCGGGCGATTGGCGTGAATGGTGCCCAGCGAGCCGTCGTGGCCGGTATTCATGGCCTGCAACATGTCGATCGCCTCGGCGCCGCGGATCTCGCCCAGAATGATGCGGTCGGGGCGCATGCGCAGGGCGTTCTTGACGAGGTCGCGCATGGAGATCTCGCCCTTGCCCTCGAGGTTGGGCGGCCGGGTCTCAAGTCGCACCACGTGCGGCTGCTGCAGCTGAAGCTCGGCGGCGTCCTCGATCGTGACCACCCGCTCCTCCGGGTCGATCATCTGCGACAACGCGTTCAGCAAGGTGGTCTTGCCCGATCCGGTGCCGCCGGAAATGAGGATGTTCATCCGCGCCCGGGAGGCGATCTTCAGCACCGTGGCCATGGCCGGCGAGAGATTGCCCTGTCGCGCCATCCGATCGAGGTCGATGGACTTCTTGGAGAACTTTCGGATCGAGATGCTCGGTCCGTCGATGGCCAGAGGCGGAATGATGATGTTGACGCGGCTGCCGTCGAGCAGGCGCGCGTCGCAGATCGGCGAGGTTTCATCGACCCGGCGTCCGACCAGGCTGACGATCCGGGTCGCCACGGCCATGACATGGGGATTGTCGCGGAAGGTCGCGCCGGTGAGCTCCAGCTTGCCCTTGCGCTCGACATAGATCTGCTTGGGACCGTTCACCATGATGTCGGTGACCGTCTCGTCGGCCAGGAGGGGATCGAGCGGCCCCAGGCCCAACATGTCATTGAGCATCAAGGTGACGAGGTCGCGTTGCTCGCGCTGATTGAGCGAGATCCTCTGCTCGACCACCACCTCGGCGACCACGCCGGAGAGTTGCGCGGCCAGCTCGGCGCGACTGAGCCGGCTGGCGACCTCGCTGTCGATCCGCTCGATGACCAGGGGATAGACCTGCAGCACCACTTCCTCGGCGCGGGAGGCCGGAGGCGCGGCCGCGGGCTTTTCCGCGATCTTGAACGGCTGGGCCGGAGGTGGGGCCGCGGGCAGAACGAAGAGACGCAGATTGACGAAGTGCGTGATCAGGTCTCGCTGTTGCTGCTCGTCCAGCACGTCCATCAGGTCGGGCGCTTCGGTTGCGATCACCGTCCCGATCGCACGCGCAAGGTCGCCGCGCGACTGCGGCGCCGTGGGCCCCGGCGGGGTCGCCGCCTCGACCGCGGCCGCCAGACGCAGCTTCGCCTTCGCAAAGGCGTCGTCGCCCGGGCTCGCCTGCGTCGTGGGGAGGGGCGCTGGCGGAGGAGCCGACGGCGCTCCGGGGGGCGACGGCACGGGCGCCTGGCGACGGGCCGTCAGGGCCTCGACACGCCTTTGCAACCGCCCGGCGGGGCTCGTGTCGGACACGCTCATGACGTCAACAGCCTTCTGAGCCACGAGGTGGCCTCCGCCTTGCCCGCGGGCGCGGCGACCTCACCGGACAGGCTCTTGGAGACGGCCTTCAAGGCGGCCACCGTGGCGGGCGTCTTGGCCGCCGCGATCAGAGGCTTGGCCGACTCCGCCGCTGCGATCGCCGCGGCGCGGTCGAAACGGACGACCTGGTTGATCTTGGCCCCGACCGCCCGCTCGAAGTCCGCCTGACTGACCTCGCCGCCCACGCCGCCGACGCGATTGGCGATCAGCAGGAGCGGGGCCTCGCCGCGCAAGCTTCGCACCAGGGAGATCAGGCGCTGGCTGTCGCGCATGGCCGGCAGCGAAAGGTCGGTGACGATGGCCAGGAGGTCGGCCGTCTGCAGGACCTGACGGCTCATGGGGCCAAGCGTGCGGGGAACGTCGATGACCACCAGCTCGGCGGAGGGGCGCAGGGCGTCGAGAAGGGCCGCCAGGCCCGCCGGCTGCAACTCCAGGGCATCTTCGAGCGGTTCTTCAGCGCTGAGGATACGCAGGTGCTCGCCCGCGCGGCCCGCTGCGGCGTCGATCAGCAGCCCGTCCACCCGATCAGGGTTGGTGAGGATCTCTTTCAGACCGCGCCCAGGCTCCAGATCGAGACTCAGCGCGGCGCTGCCGAAGTGAAGGTCGAGGTCGAGCACCACCGTCTTTCGACCCTGGCCGGCCACGTCCCAGCCGACGGACAGCGCCAAGGACGTGACGCCGACGCCGCCGCGCGCGCCGATCAGGGCGACCGTACGGCTTGAGCGAGAAACCGCCGTGGCGCTGACCGGCGTTGCGGACGCGGAGGCATTGCGGCTCTCCAAGACACTGGCCAAGGCGCTCAGAATGCCCTCGGCGGTGACCGGCTTCACCAGATAGTCGCGGGCCCCAGCGTCGATCAGGGCGCGATACAGGCGCACATCGTTGATGACGCCGAGCGCGATGACCGCGGTCGCCCCGCTTGTGGCCGACAGCAAGGCGCGAATGTCGAGGATCGGATCCGGGCTGTCGGCGAGATCGACCACCAGGAGTTCTGGGGGCTGCCCGCTGCGCACCAGACTGAGCGCCGCCGACGCCCCGCCTTCGCTGATCTGGGCGCCAGGAAGGCCGACCTGCCGGGCCACGGCGGCGAGCATCTGGCGCGTGTCTTCGTCGCCGGCCACCGCGACCATCTGGAAGGAAGCGGATTGCGTCATGGCGCGGACCTCCGCCGCGTCTTGTCGGGTCTGGCGGGTCTCACGGACCTCCGCCCCCGGCCGAGGGGCCGCCAAGGCCGCCGCCCGCCTGGCCCCCGCTCATGCCTCCGCCCATGCTTCCGGACGCGCCACCGCCAGCCCCGGGCGCGCCGCCTCCGCCGCCTGACGCCCCGACACGAACGCCAAGATTGTAAAGGGCCACAGGGCGGGTCACGGCGTCGCCCCTCGCGGGGCCCATGTCCTGACCTTCGGCGAGATCACGTGGATTGACGACCATCGCCGCCAGATTGGTCTGGTCGGCGCAGCCGAAGTTTCGCGGGGTCAGGTTGTCGAATCCGGGCGAGGGCGCGGCTGACCAGTTCGGGCAGTCGGGCGCCAGGGCGACGTAGCGCTCGATCACCACGCGAACGACCGTGGGGCCCAGATTGGCGGTCTCCGCCACGGTGGCGTGCAGGCCCGCCCCGTCGAGCGCCGCGGCGATCGCCCGGGCGCGGGCGAGCTCTGGCGGCGTGGCGGCATATTGCACCAGGAGCGCATCCGAGGGGCCGGCCTGGTTCGCCTCGAGGAAGGTGTAGAGCTTGGCCATTTCGCCGCCGCTGGCGACGGTCGACGTCGGGGACGAGCCTGGGGCGAAGGCGATGTCGTGGGCCAGTTGGGTCCGCGAGATGCGGATCGGGTCGCGCGTTCCAGAGGCGAAGTCGAAGGGCTGCGAGGCGCCTCCAGGCGGACCGCCGTCGACGCAGGCCGTGAGGAGCCCGCCAGCGATCAGGGCCATGGCGGCCACGAGGAGGCGCGTGGGGTAAGGACGCGGGGTCATTCGAGCTCAAATCCCGAAGGTCCGGCGAGGGCGCGGCCGGACAGGGTGAGGGGGGCGTGGGCGGCCGCGTCATGCGGCGTGTATGAGCCTTCGCCATAGAGGAGGCGGGCCGCGTCGCTGGGCGGCAGATAGCCGTCGGTCGGCGCCGCGAGACGTCCATTGCTCGGCTTGACGATGTAGGGCGTGACGATGATCACCAGCTCGGTCTCGTCGTGCTGAAAGCTGTCGGAGCGGAAGAGCGACCCCAGCACCGGCAGCGACCCCAGCCCCGGAAACCGGCTGATGCTCTGGTTGTAATTGTTCTGCAGAAGGCCGGCGATCGCCAGGCTCTGGCCGCTGGCGAGGTCCACCGTGGTCTCGGCCCGCCGCTCGGTCAGGGCTGGAATGGTCACGCCATTGATCGTGATCGCGCCCTGGGTCGTCAGCTCGCTGACCTCCGGCTGCACCTTGAGGCTGATCCTGCCGCCGCTGAGAATGGTGGCCACGAAGGTCAGGCTGACCCCATAGTCCTTATAGTCGATCGTGGTCACGCCAAGGGACTGAGGCACCGGGATCGGATATTCGCCGCCGGCCAGGAAGTTGGCGGGCGCGCCAGAGACAGCGGTCAGGTTGGGCTCGGCCAGGACCGTGATCAGGTCCTCTGTCTCCAGGGCGTCCAGCAACAGATTGAAGTCGAGGACGCTGGAGTTGAATCCGAGCAGAATATTATCGAGGGCGGCGACCGGGTTGGCCGCGGCGGTCGGGGCCAGGCCCGGCCCGACATTGCCAAGCGTCGCGCTTCCCGTGGTCAGGCCGTAGTTGAACGACCCCTTGGAGCCCACGGCGCTCCAGTTGAAGCCGAACTGCTTGACCACTTCGCGCGAAACCTCGGCCACCCGGACGCGCAGATTGACCTCGTTGGAGGCGGCCACCGCGATGTTGTTGACCAGATGCTGGGCGTCGGGCGTGTATCGGCTGGCGATGGTGCGCGCGAGCTCGGCGTCAGCCGCCGACTGGGCCGTGCCCGAAAGGACGAGGGTCTGGCCGGATGTCGTAACCTTAGCTGCCACATCGGGGGCCAGTTGGCGGATGTCGGCTTCGATCCGCGTGGCGTCGTAGACGGTGCGAACCTCGATATTCGCCTCGATCCGGTCCTGGGCGTCGAGGGCGATCAGGCTGGTCACGCCCGGGCTCTTGCCCGACACATAGACAAGGGTCGGGGATTTGACATCGATATCGGCGACGCCGGGATCGGCCAGATAGACGCTTCGGGCTGGCGCGCCCAGGCGGATCAGGCGGCCTTGGCCCATGACCAGGGTCAGGCTCGACGACGCCCCGCCCAGGTCCTGCACCATGGGTCCGCCCATGGCGCCACCGGGACCCCCCTGCGCCAGGGCGCGCGGCGCGCGGGCCAGTCCGGCCGTCAGCAGGACCAGGAAGATCAGGGGCGGCAGGCGTCTCATGATGCGCCTCCGGACGGCGTCCGGTCAGGCGGCGGCGCGCCAAACCGGCTCATGCGTGGCCCGGGGATCAGAAAATTGCTCTGGCTCGTCTGTCCGCCGCGCACCACCTGCACCGTCCAGACCGGCCCGCCCAGACGCGGCCCCGCAGCGCCCGCGGGGGCTCCCGATGGCGCGGCGGGGGTCGGAGGCGGCAGATGGGTCGCTTCGGTATCCCAGGTGCGGGTCACGGAGGCGTCCGCCTCCTCGACGTCCTGTCCGGCCAGGCTGTTCAGCGCCAGGCTCAGGACGCCCATGTCATTGACCACGGCGACGATCTCCGCCTGCTTCGGCGTGACCTCCAGGGTCGCGGTGCGCGGGACATCAAGGGGCTTCTTGCTGTCGGCCGCGTCGGGCGAATTGAACTTCTGATCCAGTCCCACGATCTTCACCCCGTGCATCACGGTCTCGCTGACATGTCGCGAAACGCCGTTCTGTTGCACGGTCTGGGTTAGGATCAGGTCAACGCGGTCGCCCGGCTGGATGAAGCCGGCGTCTCCGGTCGCGGGATTGATGTTGATGGTCATGGCGCGGTCGCCTGGCTGCAACACGGCGGCCATGAAGCCCCGTTCGCCCGGCTTGACCACATGCGCGGCGACCACCGGATCTCCCGCGGCCAGGGGAACGCGGACCACCGCGCCATAGAAATCGGACGCGCGGCCGGTCGTCGAGGTCACATAGTCGGCCGGCAGGGCGCCTTCGCCCCAGGTCTGCCAGACGAGGTCGTTGGCTTGAACGAAGGCCCCCACCGGAAGGTTGGCGCGGGCGACCAGAACACGGGTGACCGGCCGGGGCGGCGGAGGCGGCGCGGCGCGGTGCGACGGCCCACGCGGCAGCAGGGTCACGAGCATGACCGCGCCCACAGAGAAGAAAAGGGCGATGAGGATCAGGATCAGGCGACGCGGCACGAGGGCGATCTCCGCAGTCTAGACCAGCAGTCTAGCATATTGCGCGAACAGCCAGAGGCCGCCCGCGGCAATCGCCAAACCATAGGGGACCGGTTGCGCGGCGGCGGCCTGGGCCTCAGTCGAAGGGGGCGGCGCGAAACGGCGCAGGGGCGAGATCATTACGAGCGATACGACCGCTCCAGCCAGGGACGTCACCAGGGCCAGGGGGGCCAGACGCGACAGCCCTGCCCAAAGAGAGAGCGCGGCGAACAGCTTCACATCGCCTCCCCCCATCCATTTCAATGCGAACAGAGCGGCGCCGACCGTAAGGCCAATCGCTCCGCCGATCAGGCCGTCCACGAGTTTGACATGCGGAGTCAAAGCGACCGCCACGACAAATGCGAGGACAATGAGTGCGGAAACCCGATTGGGGATGACATAGGCGCGCAGGTCGCTGATCGCTCCCCAAAGGAGAGCCGCGACGGAAAGGGCCAGGCAGGCTCCCAGGATTGCGGCGTTCGGCGACATGTTCGGGTGATGAGGAATCTGCAGCGCTTCATCCTGTGACGAAGGGCGGCGAGGCCCTTCGGCCCCACCGCCCCACTTGCGAGGCGGCGCGGGAGGATGGGTGGCCCCGCCCGCGCCTTGTCACAGGTCTTGATATCAGGCGCCCGCAATCTTGGTGCTGATATTGGTGAACAGGTTGGTCAGGTTTCCCCCGACCGCCGTGACCGCCACGATGATCGCCACGGCGATGAGGCCGGCGATGAGGCCGTATTCGATCGCCGTGACGCCCTTGCGGTCGCCTGCCAGCGCCTTGGCGTAGGTGTGAAGCGCGACAGAGTTCAGCTTGGTCATATCAAGTCCCCAGAGCGGCCCTTGATCAGGCGGCCGCGAGCTTCGTGCTGATGTTGGTGAACAGGTTGGTCAGGTTCCCGCCGACGGCCGTAACCGCGACGATGATGGCCACGGCGATGAGACCGGCGATGAGGCCATATTCGATCGCCGTGACGCCCTTGCGGTCACCCGCCAGGGTCTTAACGTAAGCGCGAAGCGCGACATTGTTCAGCTTGTTCATGTCTAATCCCTGAAATTGCCATGAGGTTGACGAGATGCAAATCTCGCTCAAATCGACATTCGGCGAGGAACCATTTAGACGCAACTCTATTCGTCGTGCGCGTTCAATCTTAATGTTTGATTTGCGGAATAATGAACTTCGTAAATCAATAAAATTTTATCTGTCTTTTGTATCGACAGCCCGCGTGATGTCAGAATTATGTCTGCTCCAGCCTCAGTCATGGTCACGCTAGATGCGGGGGGTTAAGGCTTGGTGACCGGGATCGGGTGATCTCATTTCGCCGGGTTGCGCAGGGGGG
>DAIDGR010000086.1 GCA_027452265.1 Caulobacteraceae bacterium | reverse complement strand
TGCGAATGTTGGAATCGGACCACTAGATCCGCACGAAGCTGAAATAGCTCGGCACGCCTTTGATCGCCTTGGCTTCGTAGCGCGTCTGCGGCCAGTCGGCGGGACGGTTGCGCCAGTCGTCGGCACGCTGCGCCGTCCAGGCGAATTGCGGATGCGCCACCAGGCGCTCCAGCGCCCACACCAGATAGCCCGGATCGTCGGTGGCGAAGCGCAGCTCCGCGCCCGGCTTCATCACGCGCGCCAGGGCATCGAGCATCGCGCTCTGGATGAAGCGGCGCTTGTGATGGCGCGTCTTGGGCCAGGGATCGGGAAACAGGATCATCACGCGGCCGAGGCTTTTGTCCGGCAGCGCCTCGATGATGTCGCGCGCATCGCCGACATGGAGGCGGATGTTGCCGCCCTCGTCCGGCGCGAGCTTCGACAGCAGTTTCGCCACGCCGTTGATGAAGGGCTCGGCTCCGATCAACCCAACGTCAGGATGCGCCTGCGCCAGGGCGTGCAGATGCTCGCCGGCGCCGAAGCCCACTTCGAGCCACACCTCGGAAACCGGCGCGGAGAAGTAGCCGCGCGGGTCCCTGTCCTTCTCGATCTGCAGCGTGAGCTGCGGCAGCAGCGTCTCAAGCAGCTCCGCCTGCCGGCCGCGCAGCTTCGGCCCCTTGCGCCGTCCGTAGAGCAGGCGGCGCTGACGTTCGGGATGGGCATCGCTCATGCAGGTATCTCTAGAAACAAACACGCGCGGGAACCAGATGGTGCCCGCGCGTGCCGCAAACGAAATCCGTCTCGATGGATCAGAATGCGCTCTTGAGCTGGCTCACCAGATCGGTCTTCTCCCAGGAGAAGCCGCCGTCGCCCTCCGGCGCGCGGCCGAAATGGCCATAGGCCGCCGTGCGCGCATAGATCGGCTTCAAGAGCCCCAGATGCTCGCGAATGCCGCGCGGCTTCAGGCTCATGAGCTGCGGCAGGAGCTCTTCCAGCTTGGCCTCGTCCACCTTGCCGGTGCCGTGGGTATCGACATAGACGGACAAGGGATCGGAAACGCCGATGGCATACGACAGCTGGATGGTGCAGCGCTCTGCCAGGCCCGCGGCCACCACGTTCTTCGCCAGGTAGCGCGCGGCATAGGCGGCGGAGCGGTCCACCTTGGTCGAATCCTTGCCCGAGAACGCGCCGCCGCCGTGGGGTGCCGCGCCGCCATAGGTATCGACGATGATCTTGCGCCCGGTCAGGCCGCAGTCGCCATCCGGCCCGCCGACCACGAAGGCGCCGGTCGGATTCACATGCCACACCGTCTTGGGCGTGATCAGGTCGCCCGGCAGCGCCTCGCGCACGTAAGGCTCGATCACTTCGCGCACGTCGGTCGAGGTCATGTCGGCATCGAGATGCTGGGTAGAGACGACGATCTGCGTCACCGCGACCGGCTTGTTGTTCTCGTACTTGACCGTGCACTGGCTCTTGGCGTCCGGGCCAAGCTTGGGCGCCCGGCCGGCGTGGCGGGCCTCGGCCATGAGCTTGAGGATGCGGTGACTGAAGGCCAGCGGCGCTGGCATCAGTTCCGGGGTTTCGATGCAGGCATAGCCGAACATGATGCCCTGGTCGCCGGCGCCTTCGTCCTTGTTGCCCGCCGAATCCACGCCCATGGCGATGTCGGCCGACTGGCCGTGCAGGTGACAGGCATAGTCGGCGTGCTTCCAGTGGAAGCCATCCTGCTCGTAACCGATATCGCGGATCGCCGCGCGAACCTGGTCTTCGAGACTTTCGATCACCCCGGCAGGGCCACGCACCTCTCCGGCCAGGACGATCCGATTGGTGGTCACAAGGGTTTCGCAGGCGACCCGGGAATAGGGATCGGCCGCCAGGAAGGCGTCGACCACCGTGTCGGAAATGCGGTCCGCCACCTTGTCGGGATGGCCTTCGGAGACGCTTTCGCTGGTGAACAGATACCGGGAGCGGTCAGCGTGCATGGGGGCCTCTTCAAAGCCTCGAACAAGGATCGCGCCGAAACCCGCCATCGGGCCCCCGGCGCGTCGGGCGGACCTAGCACAGGCGCCCCCAACATATAAAGCTATCTTTATATGGCCTCCTGACCTGGCGTCGCGGTGGCGGGCGGACGCAGGATTGTCTAACCGTGATCCTCAAGGCCCGTCCGGGCGTAAGGACGGCGCAAAGCAAGGCGGAGGTCACGAGAATGGACGGCGCGATGGGCGGATTCGACGCGGCGGGACTGGAGGCGGCCCAGGCGCCGCTGAAGGCGGTCATCGCGTCTGGCGACATCTCCGGGGCCGTGACCCTCATTTGGCGCGATGGCGAGATCATCGATGTGGCGTGCCTTGGCCAACGCGACATCGCCCGGGGCCTGCCGATGACCCGGGACACCCTGTTCCGGATCGCCTCTATGACCAAGCCGGTGACCACGGTCGCGGCCCTGATGCTCATGGAGGAGGGCCGGTTCAAGCTTGAGGATCCGATCACGCCCTGGGCGCCGGAGTTCGCCGACATGCGGGTGCTCAAGGACCCGGCCGGCCCCGTCGAGGACACCTATGCGGCCCCACGCGAGATCACCTTCGAGGACCTGATGACGCACAGGGCGGGTCTCGCCTACGCGTTCAGCTCCGTTGGGCCGATTGCACACGCCCACCAGAAGGCGCTGGGCGATGTACTGGCCTCGCCCCAGGACAGCGACGCCTGGATGACCGCCCTGGCGGGTCTCCCCCTGACCTATCCGCCCGGCGAGCGCTTCCACTACAGCCACGCCACCGACGTTCTGGGCTTCGTCGCCGCGCGCGTGGCGGGGACCGACATCCGCACCCTGATGAAGACGCGCATCTTCGATCCCCTGGGCATGAGCGACACCGATTTCTTCACGCCGCCGGCCAAGCGCGATCGCCAGGCCGTGGTCTATCGCCTCGATGAGAAGGCCGATCGGCTCGATGTGGTGGGCTTCCCCGTGCACGATGTCCCACCGGCCTTCTGCGGCGGCGGCGGCGGACTCGTTTCGACGGCGGACGACTATCTGAAGTTCGCCCGGATGCTGCTCAACGACGGCGAGGTGGATGGGGTGCGGCTCCTGAATCCTGAGACCGTGCGCCTGATGCGGACCAATCGCCTGACGCCGGAGCAGCGGGCTCACACCTTCATGGGCATGCCGTTCTGGCTCGGCCAGGGCTTTGGCCTTGGCCTGTCGGTGATCGACAACCCCGCCGCCAATGCCTGGATGGGTCCGGGCTCGGAGGGCGCCTTCACCTGGCCGGGCGCCTTTGGCACCTGGTGGCAGGCCGATCCCGTGAACAACATGATCCTGATCTATCTGATCCAGAACGCCATGCCGCTTGGCCCCGAGGCGGTGGCCAATATGGGCCAGAGCGAGCGGCTGGGCGCGCGCCTGGCCCTGCCCCAATGGCAGTTCGCGGTGCACGCCGCATTGAAGCGTTAGATCGCCGCGGTCTCCACCAGGGCGAGGATGGCGCCGGCGATGTGATAGAGGCTGCTCGCGGGCGAAGGCTCGTCGAGGAAGCCGCCATCCGCGCCGGAGCGCTCGCGCCAGAGCCCCCGGATCGGCGTCGCCAGATAGGTCCAGAGCGCATTGGCGGCCTCAAGCGCGCTGGCGGCCTCGCCCAGGGTCACGGCGGCCTTAAGTCGCTCCGTCTGGGGCCAGACCCGGGCCGACAGGTCGGTGAGGTCGAAGGCCTCGCTCATGGCCGCCACGGCGGCGCCCCGGCGCGGATCGACGCCGCGTTCACCCACGGCGAACATGCGCTTCGCCGCCTCCATGCCCTCGGGGCGTCCACGCCTAACGGCCCATCGGCTGAGCAGCCAGGCCCACTCGAACTGGTGCCCCGGCCAGATCTCGCCGCCGGCGGCCGGGCGTCGCCACCCGGCCTCAAAGACCTCGTAGATCGCCCCGTTCCGCGGATCGATGGCCCGGTCGAGGACGAGTTCGGCCACCTCGTCGGCGAGCGCATCCCAGGGCTCGGCCTCGGCGCCCGGCGCGGTCTCCGCCCAGGCGAGCGCGCTTTCGAAGAGGTGCATATGCGGATTGGTCACCCGGCCGGGCTCCCCGGTCTCGAGAAAGCCTCCGTCGGGGGCCCGGAACGCCTCAAGCCTCTCGCGCAGGGCGTGGGCCTCGGCGAGCAGACTGGCCCGGGAGGGCAGGCCGGACGGCGGCGCGGCGTGCAGGGCGGCGAGATGCAGGAGGGTGAAGGCCTGCTCGTAGAGATAGGCGCCGTCATCCACCGGCGCGCCGGCCGCATCGACGCTGAACCGGAACAAGCCATCGCCGCGTCGAAAGCGGGACAGCACCGCCTCGCTTCCGGCGCGGGCCGCCGCGGCCCAGGGACCGCGCCATCCGGCGCGACCGGCCCAGGCGAAAACCGTGGCCTGCCGGGCCTGCACCCGGAGGCGGCGCGGCTCGGTGCGGGGTCGAGCGGCCCCGTCAAGGCTCTCATGAAAGCCCCAGTTCGCATGGTCCGCGCCCAGGCTCGCCCAGAGCGGAAGGGCGGCGGTCTCAAACCAGGCGTGATAGGCGGCGGCGGCGGCCGGAAGGTCGGCGAAGGCGCGCACAGGCCGGCTGAGAAAGGCCTTGGCCGCCCGCTTCACAGACTGCGCCTGGGCCAGATCGCAGACCAGGAGATCGTCGCCATCCGCCACCACCGCCAGGTCCCGCACACCGATGACGGCGACGCGGCGCGCGGCGGGAGCATGGACGAGGACCCGCTCCGCCGCCTCGAACACCGTCCCATCAGGCCCCGCATTGCCGTCAGGATCGGTCTTCGCGGCGGCGCCGACCGCGTCCCAGGCGCCCAGGTCCGACCAGCCAAAGCTCACCGGCAGGACGGCCGCGCGATCGGTCTTCTCCATCACCGCCCGGTCGAATGAATGGCGCGGCGCGGTGCGGAAGACCTCGCCAAGGCGCCTCGCGCGCGCCTCGCCCGAGGCGTCCGCCAGGGCCGTGCGGACCGTGGCGAGCGTGTCCGGAGCGAAGCGCTCGAGTTCGGCAATCAGGGTCCGGGCCGAGACGACGAAATTGCCACTGTTCCAGAGCAGGCCTGCCGCCACCAGCGCCGCGGCTTCGGAGGGTGTGGGCTTTTCGACGAAGCGACGCACCGGCCGCACGCCCTCAGCGCCGGCGGCCTCCGGTCCGGCGTCGATATAGCCATAGGCGCTCGCCGGTCCGGTCGGGGCGACGCCCAGGGTGACGATGGCGGCCTCGCGCTCGGCGAACCCGGCGGCCCGGGCGACGGCGGCGATGAAGGCGGCGTCATCGGCCACATGATGATCGGAGGCGATGAAGGCGAGCACGGCGTCCGGATCGCCCTCGGCGACCGCCAGGGCGCCGGCGGCCAGGGCGGCCGTGGAGTCGCGACCTTCCGGCTCCAGAATCAGGCGCGCCGAGAGACCCAGGTCGGCGAGTTGCGCCTCGATCAGACCCTGATGGGCGACGCCGGCGATGACGATCAGCTCTCCCCCGGGGGCCAGGGGCGCCAGGCGGGCGGCGGTCGCCTGGAAGCTGGAGCGCGCGCCCAGCAGAGGAACGAAGGGCTTGGGCCGCTCCGGACGCGAGACCGGCCAGAGACGCAATCCGCCGCCGCCGCACAGAATGACAGGCGTCACCACCATGTTGAAGCGCACATCCCTGGTTGAGCGTCGTGAGCCGCGGCGTGGCGCCTCTTACACCGAAACCTCACCGCGCGCGCGAGGGCGCGCGGAAAAGCGGGCGTCAGCTGTCCAGGAAGCTGCGCAGCTTACGGCTGCGGCTGGGGTGTTTCAGCTTGCGCAGGGCCTTGGCCTCGATCTGGCGGATACGTTCGCGCGTGACGCTGAACTGCTGACCCACCTCTTCGAGGGTGTGATCGGTGTTCATGCCGATGCCAAAGCGCATCCGCAGCACCCGCTCCTCGCGCGGGGTGA
>DAIDGR010000085.1 GCA_027452265.1 Caulobacteraceae bacterium | reverse complement strand
ATGAAATAGGCCGAGCCCTCGACGCCCGGGAAGCGCTGATAGATCGCGTCGGGGTACTGCAGGTTGTAGCACAGGGTGAAGACCCGGCTGGCGTTGCCCCCGAAGTCCCAGCCAAAGGACGGACCCTGCCAGAAGACCCGCTGGGTTGGCCGCTCCTTCATATAGAGCAGGCCCTTGCCGTAGCGCAGGCCCACGAAGAAGGCGCCCGAGCCCTCCTCGCCGGCGATATAGGCGGTGGGACGGCCATTGTCCTTGAAGGTCTTTTCGATCACGGCGCCGGCCGATTCCGCGGTGACGCCGAAGAAGTCCGAGACCCTCTGGCTCAGTTCGTCCGCCGAAAAGGTCGCCGCCTGTCCGGATGGCGGCGGGGGCGGCGGCGCGCTGGGGCCGTTGAAGGCCGGGGCGCCGGGCTGGGCGAGACTGCCGGGCGGAGCGGCGGAGGGCTGAGCCGAGGCCCATCCGGTGCCGTCGCCGGTGGGCGGGGAGCCAGGCTGGGGCTGGGCTTGGGCCCAGGCCGTGGCAGGGCCAAGAACAGCGAGGCTTCCCAGGATGAGACGGCGACGGTCCACGGCGGATCTCCCAGATGCGAGGCGACGAATCAGCGTCACTGTCTGGATCATCGCCTCTTAACGGCGCCTGAATTGGGCGGACCCGCGCGAACCGTCGGCAAACTGTGCTAGAGGCGCCTCGACATGCCGACCCCGCTCGACCAGATTCGCAATTTCTCCATCGTCGCTCACATCGACCATGGCAAATCCACCCTGTCCGATCGTCTGATCCAGGCGACGGGCGGGCTGACCGACCGGGAGATGAAGGAGCAGGTGCTCGACTCCATGGAGATCGAGCGCGAGCGCGGCATCACCATCAAGGCCCAGACCGTTCGCCTGACCTACAAGGCCGACGACGGACAGACCTACGTCCTCAACCTGATGGACACGCCCGGCCATGTGGACTTCGCCTATGAGGTGAGCCGCTCCCTGGCCGCCTGCGAGGGCTCGCTCCTGGTGGTCGACGCCAGCCAGGGGGTCGAGGCCCAGACCCTGGCCAATGTCTATCAGGCCCTCGAGCACGACCATGAAATCGTGCCGGTGCTGAACAAGGTCGACCTGCCCGCCGCCGAGCCCGACCGGGTGCGTCAGCAGATCGAGGACGTCATCGGGATCGACGCCTCGGACGCCGTCTCCTGCTCGGCCAAGACGGGCCTTGGCATTCACGACGTGCTCGAAGCCATCGTTACCCGCCTGCCCCCGCCCAAGGGCGACCCGGCCGCCCCGCTCAAGGCCCTGCTGGTCGACGCGTGGTACGACCCCTATCTGGGCGTTGTGGTGCTGGTGCGGGTGTTCGATGGCGTGCTCAAGGCCGGGGCCCAGGTGCGCATGATGCAGGCCGGCGCGACCTACAAGGTCGACAAGATCGGCGTCTTCAAGCCCAAGGCCACCGATGTCGAGAGCCTGGGACCGGGTGAGGTCGGCTTCATCACCGCCCAGATCAAGGAGGTGGCCGACGCCGCCGTGGGCGACACCCTGACCGAAGAGCGCCGGCCCACCGCCCAGGCCCTCACCGGGTTCAAGCCGGTTCAACCGGTGGTGTTCTGCGGCCTGTTTCCGGTGGACGCCGCCGACTTCGAGGACCTGCGCGCCGCCGTCGGGCGCCTGCGCCTCAACGACGCCAGCTTCACCTATGAGATGGAGACCAGCGCCGCGCTGGGCTTTGGCTTCCGCTGCGGGTTCCTGGGCCTCTTGCACCTGGAGATCATCCAGGAGCGCCTGAGCCGCGAGTTCAATCTCGACCTGATCGCGACGGCGCCGAGCGTGATCTACAAGGTGACGCTGACCTCGGGCGAGACGATTGAGCTGCACAACCCCGCCGACCTCCCCGATCCGGTCAAGGTCGCCACAATCGCCGAGCCGTGGATCCGCGCCACCATCTTCACCCCGGACGAGTATCTGGGCGCGGTGATCAAACTTTGTCAGGACCGCCGGGGCATGCAGAAGGAGCTGTCCTATGTCGGCGCCCGGGCCATGGCGGTCTACGACCTGCCGCTCAACGAGGTGGTGTTCGACTTCTACGACCGGCTGAAGAGCATCTCCAAGGGCTATGCCAGCTTCGACTACCAGATGCTGGAATATCGCGAGGGCGACCTCGTGAAGATGTCGATCCTGGTCAACGCCGAGCCGGTCGACGCCCTCTCGATGCTGGTGCACCGCAGCCGGGCCGAGGCCCGCGGCCGGGGCATGGTCGAGAAGATGAAGGACCTGATCCCGCCGCACCTGTTCGTGATCCCGATCCAGGCGGCCATCGGCGGAAAGATCATCGCCCGCGAGACCGTGCGAGCCCTGCGCAAGGACGTGACCGCCAAGTGCTATGGCGGCGACGCCTCGCGCAAACGCAAGCTCCTGGACAAGCAGCGCGAGGGCAAGAAGCGCCTGCGCCAGTTCGGCCGCGTCGAGATCCCCCAGGAGGCCTTCATCGCGGCGCTCAAGATGGACGCGGACTAGGCGGCGACCAGACTCGGGCGTCGCTTGGCGTCTTCCCGCCGCCGAAACGGGCCGCTAGACTCCTCATCACCAACGGATGATCTGGGGACGGCTGTGATCATGACCCTGCGACGCGCGCTCGCGCTTTCTCTTGCCTTTTCGACCCTGATCGCGGCGACCGGCGCCGTGGCGGAGGACGCGCCCGCCGCACCGGCCGCGATCGCGGGCCTGCCGGCGGCGGCGAGCCCCGAGGCGGTGGGCTTCGATTCCGAGCGGCTCCTTCGGCTCGACCGGGGCATGGCCGACGTGGTCGATACCGGTCGGGTGGCCGGGATGACCTTCCTTCTCGCCCGGCACGGCCAGGTGGTTGACTTCAAGGCCATCGGCAAGGCGCGGCTGAGCGATGCGACCCCCATGCCCAAGGACGAGATCTTCCGCCTCTATTCCATGTCCAAGCCGATCACGGGCGTGGCCATGATGATCCTCTTCGAGGAGGGCAAGTGGCGCCTGGACGATCCGGTCACCCGCTATGTCCCCGAGTTCAAGGACCTCAAGGTCCTGGTGAAGCAGAACCCCGATGGAACCCTGGTCACCGAGCCGCTCAAGCGCCCGCCGACCATGCGCGAACTGATGAGCCACACCGCCGGCTTCGGCTATGGCCTGCGCAACGACAATCCGGTGGACAAGCTCTATCGCGAGAAGCAGGTGCTGGGCTCCAAGGGCCTGCAGCAGATGATCGACCGCACCGCCCAGATCCCGCTCAAGTTCCAGCCTGGAACCGACTGGGCCTATTCCAGCGCCGTGGATATCCAGGGCTATATCGTCGAGAAGCTGTCCGGCGAGAGCCTCGGCCAGTTCATGGACGAGCATATCTTCAAGCCGCTGGGCATGAAGGACACCGGGTTCTACGCCGCCGGTCCCGAACGCGCGGCGCGCCTCGCCGCCCTCTATGTCTGGAGTCCGTCGGACCACAAGCTGATCGAGCCCAAGGCGCTGTTCGGCTTCCCCATGCCCGACTACACCCAGCCGCCGATGATGGAGTCGGGCGGCGGCGGCCTGGTGGGCACGACGGCTGACTATGCCCGCTTCTGCCAGATGCTGGCCAACAAGGGCGAGCTTGACGGCGTGCGCATCCTCTCGCCGGCCAGTGTCGAGCTGATGGACACCAATGTCATTCCCAAGGACGTGCTGGTCTCCAACAACGGCACCAGCGAGGCCTTCTTCAACGACGCGGTCGGCTTTGGCCTCGACTTCGAGGTGGTGCGCGATCCGCGCCGGGCAGGCTCGCTGGAGGGAAAGAACACCATGAGCTGGGGCGGCGCGGCCGGCACCTGGTTCTGGGTCGATCCGACCAATGACGTGATCTTCGTGGGCATGATCCAGCGCCTGGGCGGCACGGGCGGCGATGACCTGGGAACCATGGCCCGGACCCTGACCTACCAGGCCCTGACCCACCCGGAGAAGTAAGCGCCCGTCGAAACGTCACGACGCGGTTCAGGCGCCCGCGTTCCCCTGGATCAGGCGGGCCCCTGGATCAGGCGTGCCCCTCGATCAGGCGGGCGACAGCGAGGCAGGTGCGGTCGCCCAGATAGGGGCCGATGATCTGGGCGCCGATGGGCAGGCCCGCCTTGGTCTTGCCCACGGGCAGAGCCGTGGCCGGCAGGCAGCCAAAGCTCGCCATCCCCACCCAGGCGAGCTGGTCGCCGAACGGCTCCTCGCGGCCATTGATGGTCAGGACCCGCCCGCTCCAGTCTCCTGCTCCGTCCATATGCGGGAAGGCGACCGTCCCCAGGACCGGCGCCAGGATCACATCCACCTCCTCGAACAACGCCCTCCACTGCCGGCGCAGATCGGCCTGGATATCCAGGCCCTCGAGATAGGCGTGGGCGCCCGGCGTATCGGCGGTGGGCGGGGCGCCCCGGCTCATCACCGTCATCAGGACGCGCAGATAGGTCCGGTGCGCCAGGACAAGGTCCGGCAGGCGATCGCTCTGACGCAGGATCTTGGCCCCGCCAGCCTCCAGGGCCGCCGCCGCCGCCTCCACGGCCTCGACGATCTCGTGGTCCGCCGGGGCCAGGGGATGGCGGGTGAGGACGAGGACGCGCAGGCCCTGGGCCGAGGTCATGCGCGGGGCGGGAAGCTGTAGTCGATAGCCCGCCGCCGCCTCGCCGTCGGGACCGGCGGTCACGTCCAGGGCCAGCTCCAGGTCGGTGATGGTCCGGGCCAGGGGACCGACCACGCCGATCGGCGGCGGCAGTCCGCCCTCGACGTCCGGCGGCTTGTGGCCGGTCTGGGGGACAAGCTCGTAGCTCGGCTTGTGTCCCACCACGCCGCAGAAGGCGGACGGCACGCGGATCGAACCGCCGATGTCCGAGCCATATTCCAGGGAGACGAAGCCGGCCGCCAGGGCGGCGGCGCTGCCGCCTGACGATCCGCCGGGCGAGCGGGTCAGGTCGCGCGGGTTGTTGGTGCGGCCATAGATGGGGTTGGCGCTCTGCCAGTCGCTCAAATAGGGGGGGACATTGGTCTTGCCGAGGATCACCGCCCCGGCGGCCTTGAGGCGCGCGACCACGGTGGCGTCGGCGCTCGGGCGGTGGTCGCGAAACGGCGCAAGGCCCCAGGTGGTGGGAAGCCCCTCGATATCGAACGCCTCCTTGACCGTCATCGGGACGCCCAGCAGCGGGGCCCGCTCGCCCCGGGCCAGGGCCGCGTCCGCCGCTTTGGCCGCCTCGCGCGCCCGGTCGAAGTCGCGCACCACCACCGCGTTGATTGCGCCGTCGCCAGCCTCGATCCGCGCCACGGCCGCGTCGAAAAGCTCGACCGCGCCGACCTTTCGCGCCGCCAGGGCGCTGGCCAGCTCATGCGCACCGCATACGGCGTCATCCAGGCTCATGACACATCTCCTCCCCGAGGGCTCCCGCCCCATCACGTGGCCCCGAGCAAATCACCCCGCCCCCCCGCCAGGCAAGCGTGGGAAGCCTAGGGCGCGTTGCGTTTGGACGGAACCAACCTGGCGCGGCGCAACGCGCTCAAGGACTCTAAGACCGAGCACGATTCAGCGCTTTCGCGGAGTCCGCGAAATCGCATCGTGCTCTAGGGCAGCAAGGACGACCAGGCCGGGTCGGAGGCCCCCAGATTGTATGGCGCGGGCCGCAGGATCCGCCCTGACACATCCACCAGCCAAAGGTGCGAACCATAGCCCTCATCCCGGGCGAACATGATCAGGCGGCTGTTGGGCGCCCAGGTCGGCCCTTCGTCCAGATAGCTCGAGGTGAGGATCTTCTCGCCGGACCCGTCGGGGGCCATGACCCCGATATGGAAGACGCTTCCGGTCTGTTTGGTGAAGGCGATGTATTTGCCGTCCGGGCTCCAGACCGGCGTCGTGTAGCGCCCGCCGCCGAAGGAGATGCGGTGCACGTTGGAGCCGTCCGCGTTCATCACGTAGAGCTCGGGCGAACCGTCGCGGTTGGAGTTGAAGACGATCTGGCTGCCGTCGGGCGAATAGCAGGGCGAGGTGTTGATCGCCGGATCCGAGGTCAGGCGCTGGGTCGAACCGTTGGCCAGCGACAGGGTGTAGAGGTCGGTATTTCCGTCGCGCACCACCGACAGGATGATCTTGCCGCCGTCGGGCGAAAAGCGGGGCGCGAACACCATGCCCGGGAAGTGGCCCACCGCCTCATAGCGCCCGGTCTCGGTGTTCAGCACATAGGTGGCCGAGCCCGAGGGCCGCAGGACCATATAGGCGACCTCCTGGCTGTTGGCTGAGAATCGCGGGGTAAAGACCTCGAGATTGCCGCTCGTCAGGTAGCTGGGATTGGCTCCATCCTGATCCATGATCTCCAGGCGCCGGATGCGGTGCAGCTTGCCGCCACTCTCGGCCACGAACACCACGCGGGTGTCGAAATAGCCCTTCTGACCGGTGAGCTTCTCATAGACGGCGTCGGCGACCTTATGCGCCATGCGCCGCCAGTTCTCAGGCGTGGAGGTGAATTGCAGGCCCAGCAGCTGCTGGCCGGCATAGACGTCCCAAAGCCGAAAATCGATGCGCAGATGGCCATCCGCATCCTCGGTCACCTGCCCGTCCAGGAGGCCCTGGGCGCTGATCGCTTTCCAGGCGTCGAAGTTGGGCTGAACGCTGACATTCGGCGCCTGGGCCGGGAAGGTCGAAGGATCCAGCGGCTTGAACAGGGCTGATCCGGCGAGGTCATTGGAGATCACCTGCTGGATCTGGCTCGCCACGGGCGCTCCGGAAAACACCGGAATGGCGATGGGCAGGGGCTGGGTGGCGCCCTGATCCACATTGACCACGATATCGGCCCTGGCCGGCGCCGCGGCCAGGCTCGTCAGACCCGCGAGGGCGGTCAGGATCGCGACCACAAGGGCTGAGGGTTTCATGCGCATCTCGCCTCTATTCGTTGGCGCACGCCTTCTTGGCGTCGAAAATGACCTTGAACGTCTTGCCCCGGTAGACGAGGGCATAGGGCTCGGCCTGACCGATCGCGTCGAGCGCCCGGCGCGTCGCCACGGCCACGGAGGGGTTGGCGGAGTTCTCCCGGCCACCGGCATTGGGGCGGCCGATCAGGCGCCCGTCCAGGCCCACCGTGAACGTCACGGGCACCACCACCGTCTCGTCCAGGCTGCAGTTCTTGTTCCATAGGCGGTTGAGCAGGGAGCTGAGCCCCGCCACATCGCTCGCCGAGACACCCTGGCCGGCGTCGGGGCGGGCCTGGAGTGCGGTTTCGGCCTGCTGCGGCCCACGTGCGGCCGAGGCGGGCCTCGGCGGCTGAGCATGGCGGGCATGCGACACATCCGCGGCCAGGGCGTCGAGGCTGAAGCTGTCATAGCGCGGCTGGGCCCTGGTCGTCGGCTGAGGCGTCGGCCGGGCCAGGGCATGAGGCGCCGGCGGCAGGGGCTTGGGGCTCGGCTGGGGTCGGGGCTGGGGCTTGGCCGGCGCGGGCGGCGGTTGCGGAGCCGGGGCGGCGGGGACCGGGGTCGGGGTCGCCGCATGTTGCACCTTGTCGGCTTCCTGCGCGGCGCGCTCGCCCGTGCCCGGCGCGTGGGCGACGATGGTGATCGGGACCGCCTGCCCCCCGAGCGGCGGCGCGAAGGGGGTCCAGAGCAGAAGGATCAGGACCGTCAGGTGCAGAGCCACGGCCCCGGCCAGGGCCGGCGCGCGGTTGTCGCCGCGACGGGAGACGACCGGCGTCATGGCGTCCCAGGCGGGGTCCCGGCCGGACGATCGCGCAGGGCGCCGGACTCCGGTCCGCCGGTATCCGTGATCAGATCGATGGCGGTAAAGCCCGACTGGCTGAGGCTGGCCATCACCTGAGCCACCAGGGCATAGGGCGCGCGCCCGTCGGCGCGGACATAGATCGGCTTGTTATAGGCGTCGCCCGCGGTCGCCTTCAGCTCGTCGGCGAAGCCGGAGAATGGCGTTTCGGTCTGGCCGATGAAGATGCGGCCATCCGCCCGGATCGACACCGTGATCGGCTGGGTCTGATCCTGAAGCGACGAGGCCTCGGTCTTGGGCAGTTGCAGCGGCACGCCCGCGGTGAGCAGCGGGGCTGAGATCATGAAGATGATCAACAGCACCAGCATCACATCCACCATCGGTGTGACGTTGATCTCCGCCAGGGCCGCCCGGCGGCCCCGGCGCGCCCGGCCCCGGCGACGACCGGCGGCGAAGGCGTCGTGGACGGAAAGCGCCATGGTCTCAGGCCGCGCGACGCTGCTCGGCGATCCGCCGCTGGATCGCGGTGACCAGATCGTCGGCGAACCCCTCCAGGCGCGCGGCGTACTTGCCCGCGTCGGTGGAGAACTTGTTGTAGGCGATATAGGCGGGGATCGCGGCGGCGAGGCCAACCCCCGTGGCGAACAGGGCGTTGGCGATGGCGGGCGCCACCACCGCCAGATTGGTGTTCTTGGACAGGGCGATGGACTGGAAGGCGTTCATGATGCCCCAGACCGTGCCGAACAGTCCCACGAAGGGCGAGGCCGTGGCGACGATGGCGAGGCTGCCCAGCCCGTCCTCAACCCTCTGGCTTTCTCGCGCAACCACCGAGTCGAGCACCCGGTCGATCCGCTGCACCAGGAAGGCCGACTGGGTATCGCCCTGCTCACCGGAGAGAAGGCCTTTGGCGCGCGCCTCACGCCACTCGGTGAGCGCCGCCTGCAGCATGCGCGGCAAGGCATGGCTCGGCCGCTCACCGGCCGCCGATGCGATTTCCTCCAGGGGCTTGCCGGAGTCGATCTCAGCCTCAAACCCGCTGGCCGCGCGGCTGAGCGCGTTCAGGCGAAACGCCTTGTCCAGGATGATCGACCAGGACCACAGCGAGGCGGCGATCAGACCGATCAGGATCAGCTTCACCTCCAGGTCGGCGTGAAGGAAGAGGGTGATCGGCGAGAAGGTGTCCGGCGTGATGGCGGCCGTGGGGTCCATGTTCAGGGCCTCATTGTTGTCAGCGTCTGCGCCTTGGGGCGCCTGCATGGTGAAACTATGGCCACGCTTGTCCTTTCCGAACCCTTGCCGCGCCCACCGAATTCAGCGCCCTCGTCCTGAACGCGTCAGGCGAGAAAGGGTCGCAGGCGGGCGACGAGATCGGCCGGCGGACGCCGGGCCGCGCCGCGCGCATCGATGCACACCGCCTCCACCTCGGCCTCGGCGATCGGCTCGCCGGCCCTGTCAATCCGCTGGCCAATCTGCATCCGCGCGCCCTTGAACGCGCGCCAGGCCGTGGTCACCACGACCAGATCGTCGATCCGCGCCGCCTTGAGGAACCTGACGTCCAGGCGGGTGACGGCGAACGCGCAAGGATCGGGCCGGGCGAGCAAGGCCGCATGGCCCAGGTCCAGGGCGCGGAGGAATTCGGTGCGCCCGCGCTCGAAGAAACGGACATAGCTGGCGTGATAGACGAGGCCCGTAAAATCGGTGTCCTCGTAATAGACGCGCACGGTCATGCGGTGGACGCCGCCGTCGAGGACGCCGCCCAGCGCGGGCTCAGACGCCGTCGTCATCGTCGAACAGGCGGCTCTGGCTTGCCTCGGGCGGCGCAGCGGGCGGCGCGAGCCCCAGATGAGCATAGGCCCGGGCGCAGGCGACGCGGCCGCGCGGGGTGCGCTGGATGAAACCCTGTTGCAGCAGGAACGGCTCGATCACGTCCTCCACCGCATCGCGCGCCTCGGCCACGGCGTGGGACAGGGTTTCGACCCCCGCCGGTCCCCCGCCATAGAGATCGATCAGGGCCCGCAGATAGCGTCGGTCGAGGGCGTCCAGACCCATCTCGTCCACCTCCAGCCGGGCGAGGCCACGCGCGGCGCAGGCCCCGTCCAGGCGAGTCGCGCCCTCGGCGGCGGCAAAGTCGCGCACCCGGCGCAGCAGGCGCCCGGCGACCCGCGGCGTGCCCCGCGCCCGCCCGGCGATCTCGCGCGCGCCATCCTCGGCCAGATCCAGACCCAGCTTGCGCCCCGCCTGTGCGACCACCCGGCCCAGTTCCTCGGTCGTGTAGAAATCCAGGCGCACGGGAATGCCAAATCGGTCCCGCAAGGGCGTGGCGAGAAGGCCCGCCCGGGTCGTGGCGGCCACAAGCGTGAAGGGCGACAGCTCGATGCGCACGCTGCGCGCCGAGGGGCCCTCGCCGATCACCAAGTCCAGGGCATGATCCTCCATGGCCGGGTAGAGGATCTCCTCCACATGCGGCGCCAGGCGATGGATCTCGTCGATGAACAGCACGTCTCGGGGTTCGAGATTGGTCAGGATCGCGGCCAGGTCGCCGGCCTTGGCCAGAACCGGCCCCGAGGTGGCGCGAAAGCCGACGCCCAGTTCGCGGGCGATGATCTGGGCCAGGGTGGTCTTGCCCAGCCCCGGCGGACCGAACAGCAACACGTGGTCGAGCGCCTCGCCGCGTCCGCGCGCGCCATCGATGAAGACGCGCAGATTGGCCTTGGCCTGCTCCTGGCCGACGAACTCGACCAGGGACTGAGGCCTCAGGGCGCGGTCCTGAGCGTCCGCCGGTCGGCTCGGCCCCAGATCGGCAGCCTCGTCCGGTCCCGCCTCGCCCGACAGCAGGCGACTCATCGCCCCAGCTCCCGCAGCGCCGCCTTGATCAGATCCGCTTCATGGGCGTCTTCGCCCAGCCGCTCCAGCGCCTGCTCCACCACGCGCCGGGCGCTCGCCTCGGCGACGCCAAGTCCCATCAGGGCGGCGACCGCCTCGCCACTGGGCCGCGGCGCGCTCGCCCCGACGCCCTGCGCGGCGGAGGTCGCGGTCCAGGCGCCGCCGGCCGCCGGGCCAGCGCCGGGGAGAACCTTGTCCTTGAGCTCGGTGACGATGCGCAAGGCGAGCTTGGGGCCAACCCCATTGGCCCGCGCCACCGCCGTCTTGTCTCCCCGCGCGGCCGCCTGGGCCAGTTCGCCGGGCGCCAGGACATCGAGGACACCGAGGGCCGCCTTGGGCCCCACGCCCTGGATGCTCTGCAGAATCACGAAGACGGCCCGCTCCTCACGGGTGAGAAAGCCGTAGAGCCGCATGCCGACGGCCTCGGCCCACTGCGTCTCCACGTGCAACACCACGTCCTCCAGCAACGGGGGCAGGCGCGAGAGGGTCCGGGCGCCGCAGCGGATCACATAGCCCACCCCGCCGACGTCGATCAGCGCCTCCTCCTCGCCGATCTCGGCCACCTGGCCGCGAAGCCGCCCGATCATGCGCCGACCCTCAGGGCCTGGGCCCCTCGGCCCTGGGAGACCGCGGGCGAGGTGCGTGCATGGGCATGGGTCAGGGCCACGGCCAGGGCGTCGGCCGCGTCCGCCGTGGGCCCTCCGGCCGTGGGCAAAAGGCGGGCGACCATGAACGCGATCTGAGCCTTGTCCGCCCCGCCGGCGCCGACGATGGCCTTCTTCACATAGCGCGCGGCGTATTCGGCGACCGGCACGCCGGCCTGGGCCGGGGCCAGCATGGCCGCGGCGCGGGCATGGCCGAGCTTCAGGGTCGAGGCGCCGTTGGCGGTGACGAAAATCTCCTCAATCGCCGCCTCATGCGGGGCATGCAGGGCGATGATCTCCGCAACCCCCTCCAGGAGGTGCAGCAGACGTTGGGCGAGCGGGAGGCTGTCTGGCGGGGCCACCACCCCGTGAGCCACATGGGTCAGACGCGTTCCTTCCACGGCGATCACGCCCCAGCCGGTGCGGCGGAGGCCCGGATCCAATCCCAGAATGCGAATCGCCCGGCTCATGGCGGAAGCGAGACTCGCCGATCCCGCGCCCGGACGCAAAAGGCGGTTGAGATCGCCCCCGCGCCGACGGCTTCAGAGGCGCGCCAGATCGGCGTCGTCGATCTCGGCATTGCTCCAGACGCTCTGGACGTCGTCGTCGTCCTCCAGCGCGTCGATCAGCCGCACGAGGCGTTCGACTTCGTCTCCCGCCACCGGCGTGTCCGACTTGGCTTTCCACACCACGGCGGTCGAGGCGGCCGGGCCGAGAACAGCCTCAAGCGCTTCGGCCACGGCGTTGAGATCTTCAAAGGCGGTATAGACCACGTGCTCGGGGTCGCCGGTCTCCACGTCCTGAGCGCCCGCCTCGATGGCCGCCTCCATCAGCGCGTCCTCGCTGGCCGCCGCGGCTGGATAGACGATGCGGCCGAGGCGATCGAACATGAACGAGACCGCGCCGGTCTCGCCCAGATTGCCGCCGTGCTTGTTGAACACCGAGCGGACATTGGCCGCCGCGCGGTTGCGGTTATCGGTCAGAACCTCGACGATCATACCGACCCCGCCGGGACCGAAGCCCTCATAGCGGATCTCCTCGAGCATATCGGCGTCGCCGCCCTGCGCCTTCTTGATCGCGCGGTCGATATTGTCCTTGGGCATGGACTCGGCCTTGGCGTTGGCGATCGCCAGACGCAGGCGCGAATTGGCTGCCGGGTCGGGCAGGCCCTGGCGCGCGGCAATGGTGATGTCGCGCGACAGCTTGGAGAACAGCTTGGATCGCGCCTTGTCCTGCTTGTCTTTCCGAAACTGAATGTTCTTGAACTTGGAATGGCCGGCCATGGGTCCCGATCAGGGTCTATTGGATCGAGCCGGCTCCTTAGCCCTCGAAGGGCGCTTGCGCCAGTTGGTCGCCGGTCCCGCGCCGCCGCGCTTTAACAACTTGTCATCGCTGAGGCGCCATAGTGAGACGAACCGCGGGCGCGCGGGCGCGAAGCCCGGCGCGAGGCCGCCTGGAGGAAAGTCACGTTCGATGAGCTTCGAAGACATTCCCTATGCCGAGGACGAGGCTCTGGGAGAGACCGAGTTCTCCACCGCCCAGCCGGATCCGGCGCGCGGCGCAACCCCGGCCGGGTCGCCCCGGGTGGGCGCCTTGGAGATCGGAGCGCTGGCGATCGGCGCCGCGGCGATCGGGGCGCTGGCGGTCGGGGCGCTGGCGATCGGAGCGATGGCCGTGGGACGCCTCAGCGTGGGTCGCATGCGCGTCGGCGCCCTGACCATCGATCGCCTTCGCATCGGCGCGCTGGATGAGCCCGAGGCGCTGACCGGCCAGGCCAAGGCCTGACGGCTCAGCCCAGGCGACTCAGGCCCAGGCGACTCAGGCCGGAAGACTCTCCGCGAGGCGCCCGCCCAGCCGGATCGGAGCGATGCGGCGGGCGAGCCCCGTCCGGGGATCGGTGTCGACGAACACGCCGCAGACCGTCGCCGGTCCCTCGGCCGGCTTATAACGGCCTCCGGAGATGCGCGTGGTGAAGCGCCGGAGCGGCTCGTCCTTCTGGTTGCCGATGACGCTGTCATAGTCGGCGCAGGCGCCGGCGTCGGTCTGATAGGCCGTGCCTCCGGTCAGGATCTGGGCGTCAGCCGTGGGGACGTGTGTGTGCGTGCCGACCACGAGGCTCGCCCGCCCGTCGCAAAAGTGCCCCATGGCCATCTTCTCGGAGGTGGCCTCGGCGTGAATGTCGACGACAATGGCGTCGGCGACCTCGCCCAGAGGGCAGGCGGTCAGCTCGCGATCGACGGCGGCGAAGGGATCGTCGAGGGAATCCATGTGGACCCGTCCGAGCAGGTTGATCACCAGCACGCGGCGCCCGTCAGCAAGATCAAACAGCTGCGCGCCGCGCCCGGGGGCCTGGGACATGGGCGGATAGTTCAACGGCCGGATCAGCCGCGGCTCGCGCACGATATAGGTCAGCGCCTCGCGCTGGTCCCAGGAGTGATTGCCGAGGGTCAGGCAGTCGGCGCCGGAGTCGAACAGCTCCCGGGCCGTGGCCTCGGTGATCCCGAATCCGGCGGCGGCGTTCTCGGCGTTGACGATGACGAACTCGAGGTCCAGCCGGCGGCGCAGGCCCGGCAGGTGCTCAGCCAGGCCCTCGCGGCCCGACCGGCCCACCACGTCTCCGAAAAAGGCGATCCTCATGCCAGGACCCTATAGCCGGTTTCGGTGAGAATCGCGTCGAGGGGCTGGTCCAGCGCATCGACGGGTGCGCGATCCACCTCCTGAGCGGCGAAGGCAAGGCCGACAGCCAAAGGCCTTGGGCCGTCCGCGCGCAGGGCCGCCAGGGTGCGGTCGTAATAGCCTCCGCCATAGCCGAGGCGTCCGCCAAAACGGTCGAAGGCCAGGAGCGGGACGAGCAGAAGATCCGGACGACGCGCCTGGGCGCTGGACGACGGAGCGAGGAGCCCGGCGAGGTCCAGCGCGTATCCGGCAGGGTCCCCAGCCTCGCGAAAGACCAGCAATCCGCCCTTCTCCACCACGACCGGAAGAAGGACCCGCGCGCCGGCGGCGACGAAGCGCGCCAGCAGGGGTCCAGGATCGAGCTCCGCGCCCATCGGATGGTAGGCCGAGACGAAAGCGGGCGCCGGCCCGGCGAGCGGAAAGGCGGCCGCGGCCCGCTGGGCGGCGTCGGCCCGATCGGCAAGCGCCTCACGTCGCGCGATCATCTCGCGGCGCAGCGCCCGCTTGGCGGAGCGCGTGGCGGGGTCTGTCACGGGCGCTCCCGACACGGGTGAGAGAGGGGGTGACGGGCGCCACGAAGCCGTGAGGGCGGTTTAAATCCCCTCGGACCTGGATAACCAGGTGGGCGCCGTGTGTCCGAAGCCACGGCTCCGGTCAGGGACAGCTCCCGAATGAGGCGATTAAGGTCCCCGGGATTTGAAGCCTTCGACGTGAGACGCAGCCATCCCGTCATCTGTTAAGGTAGGCTCACCCCGGGCGATGCTCAAGGCCTTGCCCCAAAGCGATCCCTGGCCCCTGACCGACTTGACGCGCCGCCCCGTTCTTCGCACAAGCGCGCGCCTGAAATCGTCACCCTCGGGGGTCTCTTCCCATGCCTGTTCGCGTCGCCATCAACGGCTTTGGCCGGATCGGTCGTTTGGTCCTGCGCTCGATGGTCGAGCACGGCCGCCGTGACATCGAGGTCGTCGCGATCAACGACCTGGGCTCCACCGAAGCCAACGCCCACCTGCTGCGCTACGATTCGGTTCACGGCCGTTTCCCCGGCGAGGTGAAGGTGGACGGCGACACCCTGGATGTGGGGTACGGCCCGATCACGGTGACCGCGATCCGCGACCCCGCGCAACTGCCGCACAAGGCGCTGGGCGTCGATATCGCCCTGGAGTGCACGGGCCTCTTCACGACCCGCGACAAGGCCGCCGCGCATCTGGCCGCCGGGGCGCGGCGCGTCCTCGTCTCCGCGCCCTGCGATGGAGCCGACAAGACCATCGTTCATGGCGTCAACGGCGGCGTCCTGACGGCGGCGGATACGGTCGTCTCCAACGGTTCATGCACCACCAACTGCCTGGCGCCGGTGGCCAAGGTGCTGATGGACCTGGCCGGTATCGAGCGCGGCTATATGACCACGGTGCACGCCTACACCGGCGACCAGCCGACCCTCGACACCCTGCACAAGGACCTCTACCGCGCCCGGGCCGCGGCCATGTCGATGATCCCCACCTCGACCGGCGCCGCCAAGGCGCTCGGCCTTGTGCTGCCGGAACTGGCGGGCAAGCTCGACGGCTCCTCGATCCGTGTGCCGACGCCCAATGTCTCGGTCGTGGACCTGAAGGTTGTCACGGGGCGCGAGGTGACCGTGGCCGAGATCAATGCGGCGTTCAGCCAGGCCGCCGCCTCCGGGCCGCTCAAGGGTGTCCTGGCTGTGACCAGCGATCCGCTGGTCTCGATGGACCTGAACCATATCGACGCCTCGGCCACGGTGGCCCTGCCCCAGACCCAGGTGGTGGATGGGCGCCTCGCCCGCGTCCTCGCCTGGTATGACAACGAGTGGGGCTTCTCGACCCGCATGGCGGACACCGCCCTGGCCCTGGCCAAGCTGGGCTAAGACCGCCCCGCCCCGACACGAGGGATATCGCCGATGAGTTACCGTCGCCTCGAGGCGGCGCCCCTGGCGGGCGCGCGCGTCCTCGTCCGGGTGGATTTCAACGTTCCCATGGCGAACGGGCGGGTGAGCGACGACACCCGCCTGCGCGCCGCCCTGCCAACCCTCAGCCTGCTGCGTAAAGCCGGGGCCAAGACCGTCCTGCTGACGCATTTCGACCGTCCCAAGGGGCGGCGCGTTCCCGAAATGAGCCTGGAGCCCGTGGTCGCGCCCCTGTCGACCCTGCTCGGCGCGCCGGTGGCCTTCGCCAGCGATTGCGTGGGCGAGCCCGCGGCGCGCGCCGTCGCGGCGATGCAGCCCGGCGAGGTGCTGCTGCTCGAAAACCTCCGGTTCCACGCCGGCGAGGAGGCCAATGACGCCGCCTTCGCCCAGGCCCTGGCGGCCCACGGCGATCTCTATGTCAACGACGCCTTTTCCGCGGCCCACCGGGCCCACGCCTCGACCGAGGGGCTGGCGCGGCTTCTCCCCGCCTATCCAGGCCTCGCCATGCGGCGCGAGCTGGAGGCCCTGGACGCCGCGCTCGGCGCCCCGATCCGGCCGGTGCTGGGCATTGTCGGCGGCTCCAAGGTCTCGACCAAGCTCGATCTCCTGAACAACCTGATCCACAAGCTCGACCGTCTGGCGATCGGCGGGGCCATGGCCAACACCTTCCTGTACGCCCAGGGGATCGAGGTGGGCGCCTCGCTCGTCGAGCGCGACCTGGCTGACACGGCCCGCACCATCCTGAGCGAAGCGGCGGCCGCGGGCTGTGAGATCCTGCTGCCCCGCGACGTGGTCACCGCGCGAGACCTGGCCCCGGGCGCGGCGCATCAGGTGCGGTCGCTGGACGCCGTCGGCGCCGACGAACGGATCCTCGATGCGGGACCCCTGACGGTGGCGCGGCTGACCGAAGCCATGGCCGCGTCCAAGACCCTGATCTGGAACGGCCCCCTGGGCGTCTTCGAGGTCCCGCCGTTCGATATGGCGACCAATACCGCGGCCCGGCGCGCCGGCGACCTCGTAAGGTCCGGCGCCCTGATCGCCGTCGCCGGCGGAGGCGACACCGTGGCCGCCCTCAACCATGCCGAGGCGACCGCCGCGTTCAGCTTTGTATCCACCGCAGGCGGGGCGTTCCTGGAGTGGATGGAGGGAAAGACCCTGCCTGGGGTCGCCGCTTTGCAAGCCTGATAGGGTCGACTAAACTTTTTGGCCTTCGACGGACCAAATTCCAGATCTCAAACAGAGGCCCGCGACCATGGCGAGGATTTCGCTCCGACAGCTTCTCGATCACGCCGCAGACAATGGCTACGGCGTACCCGCATTCAATATCAACAATATGGAGCAGGGCCTGGCGATCATGGCCGCGGCGCGCAAGACCAACGCGCCGGTGATCATCCAGGCCAGTCGCGGCGCGCGCGCCTACGCCAATGACGTCGTTCTGGCGAAGCTGATCGACGGTCTGGTCGAGCTCTATCCCGAGATCCCGGTCTGCATGCACCAGGACCACGGCAACAACGAAGCCACCTGCGCCACGGCGATCCAGTACGGCTTCACCAGCGTGATGATGGACGGCTCGTTGATGGCCGACGCCAAGACCCCGGCCGACTATGACTACAACGTTCGGGTCACCCGCGCGGTGGTGGACATGGCCCACTGGGTCGGCGTGTCGGTAGAGGGCGAACTGGGCGTCCTCGGTAGCCTTGAAACAGGGATGGGCGAGAAGGAGGACGGCCACGGGGCGGAAGGCAAGCTCTCGCACGATCAGCTCCTCACCGACCCGGATCAGGCGGTCGCCTTCGTGCGCGCCACCGAGGTCGACGCCCTGGCCATCGCCATGGGCACCAGTCACGGCGCCTACAAGTTCACCCGCAAGCCCGACGGCGCGGTGCTGGCCATGGGCGTGATCGAAGAGATCCACCGGCGACTGCCCAACACCCACCTGGTGATGCACGGGTCATCCTCCGTGCCGCAGGAGCTTCAGGACGTGATCAACGCCCATGGCGGCGAGATGCCCCAGACCTGGGGCGTGCCGGTGGAGGAGATTCAGCGCGGCATCCGCCACGGGGTACGCAAGGTCAATATCGACACCGACTGCCGCATGGCCATGACCGGCGCGGTGCGCCAGATCCTGAGCCAGAACCGGGCTGAGTTCGATCCCCGCAAGTATCTCAAGCCCGCCCTCGAAGCGATGGAGAAGGTCTGCACGGACCGGTTCGAACAGTTCGGCGCCGCGGGCCAGGCGGACCGGATCAAGCCGCTGCCTCTCTCGGCCATGGCCAAGCGCTATGCC